>JAIMJQ010000053.1:0-18827 GCA_020693165.1 Xanthomonas sp.
TGTGTTCACGAAGGTGATGGGCCCGACGACTCGGAGCTGGGTCAAGGCCAGGCCGCGGCGTCATGCGGCCTGGCGTAGCGCACCCTTGACGCAGTGGAGGGGAGATACGCTCAATCGTGGCTGTGGGCGCGGCAGTTGGCGCCAACAGCCATGATGACCTGCGGGGCAAAATCACTACCGCAACCATCAACGTACGTGAAAACTAGCCCATCAAAAACAGTGACCCCACACAATCGAGCAACGCATTCGCGACCAGAAGCTGACCGGACCGGCCAAACGCGAGTACCGACTGGACCACAGCAAACCGGTCCTCGACATGTTCTTCGACTGGATCGACCGGCAGTTCCAGCGCCAGGGATTACTGCCCAGCAATCCGTTCACCAAAGCGCTGGCCTACGCGCGCGAGCGGCGGGCCGGGCTGGAGGTATTCCTCACCGATCCCGACGTGCCGGTCGATACCAACCATCTGGAACGTGCGTTGCGCGTCATTCCGATGGCAAGAACTGGCTGTTCTGCTGGACCGAGCTTGGCGCCAAACAAGTCGGCATCGTGCAGAGCCTGATCGCCACCTGCCGACTGCACAGCGTCGATCCGTACACCTACCTCGTCGACGTCCTCCAGCGCGTCGGTCAACACTCCGCCAGTCGAGTCTCTGACCTGACGCCGCGGCTGTGGAAGCAAAACTTCGGCGACGCTCCGCTGAGATCGGACTTGTACAAGATCGACACCTGAACGCAAGCGGGGCACTCCGGTCAGTTACCGCTTACTTTCGAAAGTGCGGTTCGAGTCGCCGCGCTGGGCGAGCGGATCGGACAGGTTGCCCTTGTTGTAGCGATTGAAGCGCATGCGGTCGCCGGGCGGCGTGCCGGGTCTTCAAGGTCCGGCATGCCCTGGGTACCCCACGCACAGGCTGCGATGACGGCAATCAGCGCGCCGACAGCGCCGCAGTCCAGCAGGTAACTCAACTGCTTCAATGCGCGGCGCATCATGCTCCGCGTGCCTTCGTTGGGGACTAACATACGGCGCTCGCATGAGCGTTGGTGAGTTATGCCCTGGTGTCTGATTGTCGATGGCCCCGGCGGTCGACGGCGTATCCCGTTGGCTGCGAGCGGCAGCTATACCATCGGTAGCGGATCGGACTGCCCGATACAGATCGATCAGCCCACCTTGTCGCGGCGGCATCTAGCCGTCCATCTGTCCGGCGAGAAGCTGGAGATTGAAGACATCGGTTCGCGCAATGGCAGCTTTCTCGACGAACGCCGATTGCTGCCGGGCGTACGCGTCAGCATCGATGCACCCTGCCGGCTGCGCCTGGGCGACATCGCGCTCGACCTGACCCGCATTGATGATGATGATGCCAAGCCGCATGGCCTGGCAGGCGTCACTCCAGCAAAGCCGGTGGCAGCCAAAGCCGGGGCAACCATGGCTACGGGCGGCGGTGATCGCTTCCTGCGTCAGCACTTGGCCACGTTGTTGCAGTACGCGGCTACGCGGCCCGGCCGCAAGCCCATGCTGCTGGCTTATGCGCATGCCTGCGCGCAGGCGTTGCCAATGTCCAGCTTGAGATTGAGCACGGACGATGGCGCTTTGCTGTTCGACTGGCGTCAGGCCGGGGCGCCGGAATCGGGTGAAGTGCTGGAATTGCGCCAGGACGAACTGGTCTGGAGCATCGGCACGGAGCGGCCGCCAACCCTCGACAGCGTGCGCCACCTGGTCGACATTGGCATGGCGCTCGGCGCGCTTGCCGCCAATGACGCGCCAATCGCCACCAAGGTGACATCTTCGCCTGCGGGCAGCAGCAGTCTGGACCCAAAGTTGCAGCGGATCTACCGGCGCGCGGCGCGCGTGGCCGGCAGCGAAATCCACGTGCTGATCCGAGGCGAATCAGGCACCGGCAAGGAACTGCTCGCGCGCCACATCCATGCACAGTCGACGCGTCGCGACGCCACGTTCGTCGCGGTCAACTGTGCGGCGTTTTCCGAGGAGATGCTGGAAGCCGAGTTATTCGGGGTGGTTCGCGGTGCCGCGACCGGCGTCGATGCGCGACCCGGGCTGTTCGAACGCGCCGACGGCGGCACCTTGTTCCTCGATGAAATCGGCGATATGGCGCTGGCGATGCAGGCGCGCATCCTGCGCGCGCTGCAAGAGGGTGAAGTGATGCGCGTGGGCGGGCGGGCGCCGGTAGCGGTCAACGTGCGGGTGATCTCGGCCACTCATCGCGATATCGAGCAAATGCTGCGGGACGGCCTTTTCCGCCTCGACCTGCTGCACCGCATTGCCGATTGGGAGGTGGAACTGCCGCCGTTGCGCGATCGCCCGGGCGACATCCTGCCGCTCGCCATGCAGTTCCTGTTACGTGCCACCGCTGCGCGCGGAATCGAGATCCGCGGACTCAGTCGCGCCGCCGCAAATGCGCTGATGACCTACTCCTGGCCCGGAAATGTACGTGAGCTGGAACGCGAAATGGCCCGCGTCGCCGTGTTTCTGGACCAGGACAGTCTGGTGATGAGCGCGGACCTGCGACCGAATATCCGCGATGCCCGCGCCGCTTTTGCAGGGGCCACACTGGAACAGCAGCTGACCCATGCCGAGTGCAACATCATCGCCCGCGCCATGCGCGATGCCGACCAGCAGGTGGCGCAGGCGGCCGAACGTCTGGGCGTATCGCGCTCCACGCTGTACCGGCGTTTGCGCGACTTTGATCTCTTGCCCGATGGCACCGGATCGGATCTCGTCGGGCAGGCCTGAAGCGGCCTTTTCCCAGGCTTGACACAGGGCCGTGCCAGAACTGCGATGGGCGGCACGACGCCGCCTCGATCAACAGAGAATTATCTTTTTGTTCAACAACTTGTGCATTTCGTCGCGGTTGGCATGTTGTTTGCGTAGACGAGGGCTGGTTCATTGGAGAACTCGCCATGCGCACACTCGCACGCACCCTTGCCGGCCTGGTTGGACTGCTGGGCTCGGCAGTCGTCGACGCCGCCATCCTGCGCGCCGGCAGCAGCTGCACCTACGCCACGCCACAGCTGGCCTTCGCCGCCGCCAACAACAACGATACCGTGCGTGTGCGCAGCGGCAACTATCCCGGCCCTTTCGTCATCGCCAAGTCGATCCGGGTCGAAGGCGGCTATGACGATTGCAGCAGCAGCGCCCGCTCCGGCCGCAGCGACTTTCACGGCAGCGCTCCTGCACAAAGTGCCGACTCGCTGTTGCGCATACCGGCACTCGCCGGCCCGGTGGTACTGGACCGCATCACCCTGCGCGACAACCGCTTGAGCAGCGGCGACGGCGCCGGCATCCACGTCAGCACAACCACGCTGCAGCTGAGCGCGGTCGAAATTCGCAACAACCGGGCCCTGGCAGGCAACGGCGGCGGCATCTATCTGAACAACGCCACCGTCGAGTTGCTGGAAGATGCCACGGTGCTGCTGGAGAACAATTGGGCCAATGCCGGTGGTGCCATTGCCGCCAACGGCAATGCGGCGCGGGTACTGTTCGACCTGGGCCTGGTGGGCGGCGCAGCCACGCTGCGCAACAACGCGCTCAATGCCGGCATGACGCTTGGTAGTGCGATCTATCTGTACAACGGGGGTGACGCCCGCTTGATCGACACGACCATTCTGGTCGAGGCCGGCCAGCCGGTGGGCCCCAACTCGGGTATCTACATCGCCGACAGCGCCTCCCTCTCGGGCCTGCTGCTGCGCGACAGCCAGCTCATTCTCCAGAATTCCACACGCTACGCCGCAATCACTGCGCTCGGCGCCAACGCGCAGATCGACGTCAGCGATACGCTCGTTCAGGGCTGGCGCAATGGCTTGATCCTGCGCGACGGCAGCGCCGTGATGAATCGCGTCGAATTCCGGGCAAACAACGTATTCGTCGGCGCTCTGGGTGGTTCTGGCGCCGGCATACGCCTGCTCGGCAACGCACAACTCGAAGGTCATTCGCTGCAGTTCATCGACAACGTAGCCGACGAAGGCGGCGCGATCGCCGTACTCGAGAATGCCAGCTGGTCGCTGTTTGGCGCGCCTTTATTGCCCACCCGTTTTGTCAACAACCATGCTGTTGATGCAGCCGGCTTCGGTGGCGCGATTTTTCACAACTCCACGGGTAGCGGCAGCATCAACGACAGTCTTGCCGAGTGGGGAATGGTCGAGTTCATCGACAACGGCGCCGCCAGCGGTACCGGCACGGGTCAGGGTCGCGGCGGTGCCATTTACGTCGACAGCGCGCCCGCGGTACAACTGGTGTTCCGCTCGCCGCTGATTTTCAGCGGCAACACGGCGCCTTCGGATGGCGGTGCGATCAACCTCAATCGAGGTCATTTGCGTCTGGATGCACGCGTGGGCGAGCAGATCGCGTTCAGCGACAACAACGCCGGCCGCGACGGCGGCGCGATCTATCGTGCCAGCGGCAACCAGTTGCTGATCAATCAAGACGCAGGCAGCCATGGCAACGTGCTGTTCAGCGGAAATCGCGCCGGGTCGGAGGGACACGGGGGCGCCATCGCTGCCCTCGGTGCCGGCGAACTGCGCGTTCAAGCGCCCGCACAATTCGTCAATGCTGACTCCATTCCGACGGCGGACTATGGGGGACATCTGTACGCGGTGGCGAGCGCCGGCCAGCAGTCGGTGGTCGATTTGCAGGGCTGGGATGGCGTGGGTCGCGGCATCAGCTTCACCGGCGGCTATGCCGAATATGATGGGGGTGGTGCATATCTGTCCGGGGTTGGCGCAACCCTGGACTGGGTGCAGTTCGGCACGCTGGAGCAGCCCAACCGCCTGTTTGCCGGAGGCGGCGCCAATCTCACCGCCTACCTGGCTGGCACCGACGTCAAACTGCGCAACTGTGCACTGCGCCATGGCACCAGCGTCGCCACCGAAAGCAACAACCATGGCCTGCTGGTCGACGCCGGTGCCGTCGTGTTGATGGAGTCAGTCTTCGGCGTCACCGGCACGCCGCCCGCCGCCGGTGCTGCATGGCCCTGTGAAGCCGCCACCCTGAGCCACGAGGCGCACTGCAGCGAAATCTCCGACAATGGCAACCTCACCCAGTTTGGCGGCAGCATTGGTGGCGGGGCCTCGGTCGAGAATGGGGCACAGTTGACACTGAAAGGCGTCAGCATGGACGGCAATGTCGGTAGACCGGGCGCGCTGCATGTCGCGTCGGGCGGCAACGTCATCGCCAGTAATGTGCGCATCAGTCAGAACGACGGCGGTATCAAGCTGGCCGCGGGCGCGCAGATGGATGCCGAACACCTGACTCTGGCCGGCAACACCGGTACCGCGCTGGAACTAGCCAACAGTGCCGACACCAGCATGACCCTGGTGCGTTCCATTGTCTGGAGCAACAGCAGCGGCATCGTCAAGGGCGCGCAAGCGACGCTGAACTTCGATTGCAATGTCAGTCAAACCGCGCCGTTCGGACTCAACGCCAACCCGGTGCTGGTCGACACGCCGCGCGGCCTCTATCGCCTCGGCGCCGGCTCCGCGGCGATTGATCTATGTCTGGTGGCAGGCCAGGCCACCGACCTCGACGGGAACGCTCGCCCGGCCGGGAATGGTTTTGATGCCGGCGCCTTCGAGGCCACGGCAAGTCTGCCCGACGCGGTGTTCGCCAATGGCTTTGAGTGAGCCCTTGCGACCGCGGCATTTGCAGGTCACATTGTTCGCAGGACGGACCTGTCCCGGTCGCCGCTGGCGGTGCGCACACCTGCATTCCTCGCCCCGGCGCAAGAAGATGCGTGCGGGCCAGTTCGCGCATCGAACCTGCAGGAGCGACGCTGCTCCTGCAGATAAATGAACAAGTTGCGATGTGTTCGCCGAGCGTGGCTCTGCTCGCGATCTCGCCGTCCGTTTGACCAGAGCCCACCTCACCGGCGGGTTCAGCGCGCCGGTGTCGCAGCAACCCGCGCCGCAACGGCTTCGGCAGTAGCAGTCCAACGCCTGGCGTAGGAAGGATTCAACTGCTGGCAGCGGATGAAGGCCTGGTCTGCCAGCTCGATCCGCATGAACGGAGCGAGGCCTGCTGCGGTGATTGCCTGGTCACCGAGCAGCCAATGGAAGGCGCCGGCATTGCAATGGACGATCCCGTCGCTGCCGCCGCGCGGATGGGCCAGTAGCGCCTTGATCGTGGCATCGCCCTGGGCAATGGTTGCCGCCAACGGACGCTGACCGCGCACGGCCCAGCGCAGGCGTGCGACCACCCATTCCAGGCGCTGTCGATTGGCACCGTAGAATTCCTCCGGGTCGCGCTCCGCCACGCGCAGATAGCGGTCGGACTCGGCAAAGGCGGCAGCGGTTTCGCTGCTGTCGACTTCATCCAGGGCGACCGCCGCTTCCATGGCCAGCCATGCCAGCAGACTCTGATCGAGGGTGATCTTTGCGCTGGCCGCTTCGGTCGCTATCGCTTGCGCTTGTTGCAGCTGTGGCAAGCGCGGTAGCGCCCGGGCTCGCGCCAGTTCGGCGTAGGTGGCCAGTTGCGCAATAGGCTGCGCGTAACAATCGGTGCGGCCCGGGGCTATCTGGCGCAAGCGGGCCAACAACATCAATCCGCGATCAAGGGTCGGCATCGCCGCGTTGAATTCGGCATCGGTTGTGGCCCAGTTGGCCTGCGCTCCCCACAGATCGCCCAGATTCGCGCCCTGGCTGTAGAGCAACTCAGGATCGTCTGGCGTTGCCGTGAGCGCCTCATCCAGCAACGCGATGGCCTCGCCCATGACTTCCGTGGCGGCGACCAGGTCCTTGTTGCGCAGGATGTAGAACTGGAACACCAATGCCAACCCCAGCGCATTGACCGTGTCCGGGTCGCGCGGCCGCAGTCGACGGGCTTCACGCAGGGCGGCCAGTGCCCGCTCAAAGGACTGCGCCTGCTCCTGCTTGCCGTGGTTATTGAGCAGCCGTGTTCGCTGGGACAGCAGTCGTCCGCTCAGCAACCAGCCGGACGCGAATCCCGGCGCATCGACCAGCAATGGATCGAGCATGGCAATGGCGCGGTCGTACAACGCCAGTCCGGCGTCCAGATCATCAGCCAGGTGACCGGCCTGCAGATGGCGCGCCCGCGCGCCGATCAGCCGCGCGCCCAACAGCCCCGGCGCCTGCTCGATGGCACGATCGGCATGCGCTATCGCTGCCGCCAGTGCACGGTCCATGTCGGCGCCTTCCTGGCGCAGATCATGATTGCGGGCAATGGTTTCCCAGACTGCAGCCAACGTCTCGTGGGTGATCGGGTCGGAGGGATTGGCCACCAGCGTCGCAGCGCAGGCCGGATGCAGCGACTCGGGTGACTGCGGCGCCGTGGCGCCCAGCGACAAGCGTTGGCGATAGCCGCCGAGCGCAGCATCACAGACGCGTCGCAATACGCGGCCATCGCTGCGCGCCGTGGCTGCAGCCACCTCGAACAGTGACTGCGCCTGCGCATAGGCCTGTTGCGCCAATTCGCGCTCCCCGCGACCGGCCTGGTGTGCGGCATCAGCCATGGCCAGATCGCCACTCAGCCACTGCCGGGTATATTCGGTGACCGGTTCGGCCGAGATTCGCGCCAGCGCCTGCCGAGCGTCCTCGAGCTGGTTGTCGATCAGCAGCAAGCGCACCCGTTCCACACCGTCAGTGGCATCCGTTTCGGCGAGATAAGCGCGCGCCGGCAGCAGATCGCGCGCGCGCGCGCCACTCAGCGCACTGTCGCGCTCGGCGTCCGGCAGATCGGCAAATCGTTCTGCGGCCAGCTGATACAGCTGCAGATGCGCCGAGGCCAACGCCTTGAAGTCGACCTCATCGGCCAGTCCAGCCCTGGCCAGCGGCGTCAGCATTGCCACCACTTCCGGGTAGTCGCCCAGCGCCAAAGCAGACAGGCCCGCCGATCGACGCGCCAGCATACGAATGCCATCGGACTGGCCGGCGAGGTGCGTCATGGCATCCCGCCCCATTTGCGCCAACGCATCGCGTTCCGGCCGCAGATCGTGCAGCGGCGCCAGGTAGGCGATGTGCATGCGGCTGCGCACCATCTCTCGCGTGGCGCCCAGTTCCCGCGCCAGCACTTCGCGGTGCGCTGCATCAATGCGCGCATGGACCCAACCCGACAAGGCCAGCAGCAGGCCCACGGTCATGACCGCGCCGACGCTCCAGGCCAGCCGGTTTCGATGCCAGCTGCGCCGCAACGCGTAGCCGATGCCCGTGTCGCGGGCTCGCACTGACAGCCCGCCACGATAGCGCTGCAGATCTTCGCGAATCGCACTGACATCGGCATACCGGCGCGCTGGCTCGCGCTCCAGACACTGCATGCAAATACGCGCCAGGCTGCCAGGAATCTCCGGCCGGTAGCGGCGCGGATTGGGCACGTCGCGATGGATGATCTGGGTCATCACTTCCGCCGCCGACTTGCCGGCAAAGGGCGGCCGATCGCAGAGCGCTCGATACAACAGGCCACCGATGGCCCATACATCAGTGCGACGATCAATGCACTCACGCTCGCCGCGTACCTGCTCGGGCGCCATGCTCTCGGGTGTCCCCACGATCTCGCCAGTGGCAGTCAGCGCGCCGTCGTCGCCGTGCTCGGCGCGAGCGATGCCAAAATCCATCACCATCGGTGTCAACCGGCCCTGCTCATCGCGGCACACCAGGATATTTGCGGGCTTGATATCGCGATGAATCAGTCCGGCGGCATGCGTCGCCTCGATGCCACGGCAGATGTCGATCAGCAAGTCGACCCGGGCATCCAGCGGCAACTCTTGCCAAGCCTGGTCCAGCGCACAACCCTCGATCAGCGGCATCATGATCCACGGCTGGCCACCAGTCTCGCCCAGCTCATGGATGGCGCAGACATTGGGATGGCGCACTCGCGACAGCACCGCGGCCTCACGCTGCATGCGACGCACGGCGTCGCTGTCGGTGGACTTCAGCAGCTTGATGGCAACCCTGCAGTGGCGCTCCGAGTCGTAGCCCTCGTACACAGCGCCCATCTGCCCTTCACCGACAGGTGTCAGGGTGCCAAAGCGATCAATCAATCGCGCTGCCGAAGCCACATCCAGTCTCACGCATCCAGACAAGAGTCATTCTAGTCCGTGGCTGCACCTGCGCCTTGACCGGATTGTGGTCCTGCGGGTCGTGGCACCGGTAACCACCGGGCGTTCTTCCCGCGCCCGCACTGATGCGGACAATGGGTTCCAGTCCATGGGCTGGAGGTAGAGCGAGGTCATGCCGCGAGTCTGGTACGCGACCTGCGCCTGGTGATCGCCGCCGCGCGCGCTGTCGGTCAGCCAGACCAGCGTCGGCCGGGTGATCAGGCCACCGGGTAGGGACGGAAAGCGCACGTCGTCGTAGCGCGTCATCGAGAAGATTTCGCCCGAGGCCAGTTGCAGCAGCAGTGCTCCCTGGGTGTCGAGCAGCACGCCGTCGACGCGCTTGACCTCGGTGCCATCGGTGCGCTCGACGCTGATGCGCTGGCCGATGTAGCGACCCATCAATTTTTCGGCGCTGACCAGATCGAACTGGAAGTTCTGCTCCAGCACGCGGGTTCCGGCCGGATCGGTCAGCGAGGCGAAGCTGACGGTGGTCGGATCGATCAGTTTCGCGACGTCAGTGAAGCGCACTTCAGCGCGCCCTTGCGGCACCGCCATTTTCCGTTGGTCGCGCACCAGCGCGTAACCGGGCAGGCCGGCGGCGCCGAGCGAATGGGGTTGAGCAGTGGCAGCGACCTGGTGTCGTGCGCTTTGGCTGTCGGAACTCCGGATAACGGGTCACTCGCTCTGGTTGCAGTGCCGGTTGCAATCGAGCGTCTCAACGATCCGCCACCGGTACCACTGCCTTGGGTGTCTGCGTCCGCCGCGATCGGTGCGTCCACATCGAGTACCAGTCGCGAAACACGCCCGTATGCGCCTGCCACAGCGATCCGGTGACCTCGCCATCGGTCAATCCGCACGGCGGGTACTCGGCGCGCGCCGGATGGTAGTAGGTGCCGAAGATCCGATCCCAGATCGGAAAGAACGCCGCGAAATTGCGGTTCTGCTGATGCGGGAGGCTCGAATGATGGATGCGATGCACTTGCGGTCCGGCCAGCCATCCGGTCAACGGACCCATCCAGACGCGCATGTTCAGATGCGTGAACACCGCCCACACCAGCGCCAGATCCCAGATCAACACGGTATAGGCGCCATTGACGTTCACCAGGCCCATCGGGATGAAGATGAACGGAATGCGGTAGACATTCTCCATCCAGTGATGGCGAAAGCTGGTGGTCGCATTCATGTGGACCTCGGTGTGGTGCACCTTGTGATGCGCCCAGAACCAGCCCCAGGTGTGCTGGCAGCGGTGAAACCAGTAGTAGAGGAAATCGTGGATCAGCAGCAGCATCGCGAACTGGGCGACGCCGCCGAGCACGCCCGGCGGGAAGTCGACGGTGAACAACGGTCCGCCAAGGGCTGCGATGCCCATCGGCACGAACCGGCCGACGACGATCATCGCCAGATTGGTCATCACCACGAAGTTGACGATCCAGACCAGATTGAACACGATCGCAGACGCCGGCTGGTCCTTCTCGGCCGGGCGCAGATACTCGAACGCGAGGCCGACGGCGCACAGCAGGAAGATCTTGTCGGTGCCCGTGAGCAGGGATTGCAGGGTTTCCATCATCGGGTCATCAACCGGCAGTTGGGCAGGCGCGGTCGCAGCGCAATTCATCGAAGGCGGCCCAGCGCAATGCGGAGTCTACCTTCTGACATGTCGGCGACGCGTTCAGTTCCAACCGATGACAGTCAGGGGAATCCGCGAATAGGTTCTGCGCTGGGCAGAACCCGTTCGCAGATTCCCCGCGAAGCGCAGGTCCGAAAATGGCGAGCGCGGTGGCGTCGGGCTGGTTACGATGGCGCCATGACACTGGATGCCGACATCGCCTACCAGGCACTGCTCAGCCGCGATCGCCGTTTCGACGGACGCTTGTTCGTTGGCGTGAAGACCACTGGCATCTACTGCCGACCGATCTGTCGCGTGCGCGCGCCGAAGGCCAGTTCCTGCCGCTACTACGATTCTGCCGCGGCTGCCGAGGCCGCCGGTTTTCGGCCCTGCCTGCGCTGTCGGCCGGAGCTGGCACCCGGCGTGTCGCTGGTCGACAGCCCGAATGCGCTGGCGGTGGCGGCGGCCCACATGCTGGATGCCGGCGCAGGCCAGGATGGGCTGGCCGGCATCGAGCGTCGCACCGGCGTCGGCGAGCGTCACCTGCGCCGGGTGTTTCACGCGCACTTTGGCGTCACGCCGATCGCCTACGCGCAGACGCAGCGCCTGCTGCTGGCCAAGCGCCTGCTGACCGAGAGCAATCTGCCAGTCGCCGAAATCGCCCTGATTGCCGGTTTCGGCAGCCTGCGCCGTCTCAACGCACTGTTCCGATCCCGCTATCGGCTGACTCCGAGCGACTTGCGCGGCGAGCGAAGCGCAGCCGAGCCCGGGTCGATGCTGACGCTCAGCCTCGACTACCGCCCGCCGTTCGACTGGGACAGTCTGCTGGCATTCTTTGCGGCGCGCGCCGTGCCCCAGGTGGAACAGGTCGCTGAGGGTCGCTACCGGCGTTGCGTGCGCGGATGGTCGCCCATGTCCGTCGGCGGCTGGATTGAAGTCAGCCACGACCCGGCGCACTCACGCCTGCACCTGGCCGTTTCCGACAGTCTGCGCGCCGAGCTGGTGCCGCTGTTGGCAGCGGTGCGCCGCCAGTTCGACCTCGATTGCGATCCGGACCGCATCAGCGCCGCGCTCGGCGAACTCGCCGCGGGCAGTCCCGGCCTGCGCTTGCCGGGCGCGATCGACGGCTTTGAACAGGCTGTGCGGGCGGTCCTCGGCCAGCAGGTCAGTGTCGCTGCGGCAACCACGCTCGCGGGCCGCATTGCGCTGCATCACGGTACCGCGTTGGTCACGCCCCACGGCGCGTTGACGCGCCTGTTCCCGAGCGCCGCCGAGATCGCTCGCCTGGAGGGCGGCGCCCTGACCACGCTCGGCATCTTGCCGACGCGCGCGCGCAGCATCCTGGCATTGGCCGCCGCGGTCGCCAGCGGAGCGCTGCGGCTCGACGCCGACGCCGCAGTCGAACTGACTTGTGCGCAACTGGTCGCGCTGCCCGGAATCGGCGAGTGGACCGCGCAATACATCGCGCTGCGCTGTCTGTCCTGGCCGGACGCGTTTCCGCACACCGACCTGATCATTCGTCGCGCCTATCCCGGTTTGACGCCGCGGCAGTTGCTCGCAGCGGCGCAACGCTGGCGCCCGTGGCGCGGCTACGCGACTCTGCATTTATGGAAGAACGCATGAACACGATCGATTCGCCCCTGGGTCCGATCCGCGTGGCTGCGCGCGCCGGGAAACTCACCGGCTTGTGGTTTCGCGGGCAGAAGCATGAACCCGCGCCGACCCCGGGCGAGCAACCGGACGACCAATTGTTGGGTCAGACCAGGTGCTGGCTGGATGCCTATTTCTGCGGAGAGGCGGCGCCGCGACCTGCGTTGGCGCCGCGCGGCACGTCATTCCAGCTCAGGGTCTGGGATGCATTGCTGCAGATTCCTGCGGGCCGTGCGGTCAGCTACGGAGCACTCGCGGCGGCGATCGGTTCACCGCAGTCGACGCGAGCCGTTGCCGCCGCGGTCGGGCGCAACCCGATTTCGCTGCTGATTCCCTGTCATCGCGTTGTTGGCGCCGATGGCCAGCTCACTGGCTATGCCGGCGGCCTCGGGCGCAAGCAGGCGCTGCTGGCGCTGGAAGCGGGTCGGGGCTGGCCATGGCTGCGCGTGTTGTCCGCCTGGCAGCCACAGTATCCCGACCCGATCGCGGTCGAAGTCGGCGACTTGGTGCGCTTCATCGATCGCGTTGACGACGGCGAATTTCCAGGCTGGAAATTCGCCGTGGCCAGTGACGGTCGTGCCGGTTGGGTGCCGCAGGCGTGGTTTCGCGAATCGCCATCCGGCGTGAAGGCCATGCGCGCCTACGATGCTCGGGAGCTTGCGGTACGGCCGGACGAGCGGGTCATCGCCGGCGAACAGTTTGGCGGCTGGGCGTCGGCGATCCGCGAAGATGGCGCTGTCGGCTGGATTCCGCTGTCGGCGCTGGGCCTTGACGTCGCCTGAGTGGGGGGTGTGGTTGGAACAACGAATGAGGCCACAGCTCGATCGAACTGGAAATCAGGGGATGCGCAGCGCTGAGTAGGCGCTTGCGTCTGCCCCGCGGAACTAGCGCCGCTGCTTCCGGGTAGCCGAGCCGAGCAAGCTCGGCTCCACAGAGGCAATGGTAGCCGAGCGGGCTCGGCGCTACGGAAACGCCGCCACGCACAGCGCCGTAAGCGAACCAACGAACAGCGTCAGCACGATCTGCAGCAAGCCATTGGCGGCGAGTACCACGCGCACGTCGCCCGGTGCAGTGATCGCGTGCTCGTGCTCGGGTTCATCGAAGTACATGACCTTGATCACGCGCAGGTAGTAGAAGGCGCCGATGACCGCCATGACCACGGCCACCACCGCCAGCCACATCCAGCCGGCATTGATGACGGCCTGCAGCACGTAAAGTTTGGAGAAGAAGCCGACCAGCGGCGGGAATCCACCCAGCGAGGCCATGATCAGCAGCATCAGGAATGCCATCCACGGATGGCGCTGGTTGAGGCCCTTGAAGTCGTCGATGCGATCCGACTCGAATCCGGCATTCGACAGCGCGATGATCATGCCGAAGGCGCCGGTGGTCATCAGCGCGTAGGTGATGGCATAGAACATCGCCGCGGCCATGCCGTCATCGCTGCCCGAGAGGATGCCGAGCAGCACGAAGCCAACGTGGGAGATCGTCGAGAACGCCAGCATGCGCTTCAAATTGGTCTGCGCGATGGCGGCGAGGTTGCCGATGACCATCGACAGCAGCGCCAGGAATCCGAGCATCTGTGACCAGTCATGAACCAGCGGCGCCATGCCCTCGGTCAACAGCCGGAAGGCCATGCCGACCGCGGCGAGTTTCGGCGCGGCCGCCAGGAACAAGGTGACGGCCGTCGGTGCGCCCTGATAGACATCCGGCACCCACATGTGGAAGGGAGCGGCGCCAAACTTGAAGCCGACGCCGACGACGATGAACACCACGGCGAAGGCCATGACCACCGGAGGATGGTCGCCTGCGGCGAGTCGCGTTGCGATTTCGGACAGGTCGAGGCTGCCGGTGATGCCGTAAAGCATCGACATGCCGTACAGCAGCAGACCCGACGCCAGCGCGCCCAGCACGAAGTACTTCATCGCCGACTCGGACGCCGTCGGCGAGTCCCGGTCCAGCGCGACCATCGCGTAGATCGACAGCGCCATCAGTTCCAGACCCAGATACACCGTCAGCAGGTTGCCGCCGGAGATCAGGATGCACATGCCGAGCACCGCGAACAGCGCCAGCGTGTAGAACTCGGCGACGAACAGCTTGTGCGTGCGCAGATAGTACTTGGCGTAGACGAACACGATCGCCGTACTCAGGAACACGAACAGCTTGAGGATGTCACCCATGCCGTCGCGGATGAACATCCCGCCGGCCACCGCGACGCGCTCGCCGATGTGGAAATCCCGCAGGGTCAGGATCGCGGTGAACACCAGCGTCAGCGTGGCGAGGAAATGCACCAGGCCGCGCCGGCGTTCGTCGATGTAGAGACCAGCGATCAGGATCAGCGAAGTCATGCTGAGCAGGAACAACTCCGGCAGCAGCGGCAGCAGATCGGTCCAGGAATGAATCATGGTCGCTCTATCCTCAGCCTGGTCCGATCAGTTTCGAAGTCGTGACGTGCTGCAGCAGCGCCTCGACGCTGGTCTGCATGACGTGGACCAGCGGTTCCGGCCACAAGCCGATCAGCAGCACAAAGAAGGCGAGGGTGGACATCACGATCCACTCGCGTGCATTCAGATCGGTGAGTTCGGCCACGTGCTTGTTGGCGACATCGCCGAAAATCACGCGCTTGACCAGCCACAAGGTGTAGGCGGCGCCGATGATCAGCGTCAACCCGGCGAGCGCAGCGACGCCGAGGCTCATCTTCACGGAGGCCAGGATCACCATGAATTCGCCGACGAAGCCGCTGGTGCCGGGCAGGCCACAATTGGCCATCGCGAAGAACACCACGAAGGCGGAATACCACGGCATGGTATTGACGACGCCGCCGTAATCGGCGATCTGCCGCGAATGCACGCGGTCGTAGAGCACGCCGACGGCGCCGAACATCGCTGCCGACACGAAGCCATGCGAGATCATCTGCACCATCGCGCCCTGGACGCCGAGTGCCGCGCTGTCGGCGGCGTTGTTGTCGAGCATCAGCGCAAAGGCGATGAACAGGCCGAGCGTCACGAAGCCCATGTGGCTGATCGACGAGTAGGCGATCAGCTTCTTCATGTCCTGCTGCGCCAGCGCCACGAAGCCGATATACACCACCGCAATCAGCGACAGCGTAATGATCAGCCAGGCGTATTCAGCGGCAGCATCGGGGGTGATCGGCATGGAAAAGCGCAGGAAGCCATAGGTACCGACCTTCAGCATCACCGCCGCCAGCACCATCGAACCGCCGGTCGGCGCTTCGACGTGCGCATCCGGTAACCAGGTATGCACCGGCCACATCGGAATCTTGACCGCGAACGCCACCAGGAAGGCGAAGAACAGCCAGGTCTGCTCGGTCATCGTCAGCGACATCGACTGCATGTCGGCCAGTTGGAAGCTCTGACCCTTCAGATACAGGTAGATCAGCCCGAGCAGCATGAACACCGAGCCGAGGAAGGTGTAGAGGAAGAACTTGAGGGTCGCGTAGACGCGCCGCGGCCCGCCCCAGATGCCGATGATGATGAACATCGGGATCAGCATGCCCTCGAAGAACACGTAGAACAGCAGCGCGTCCTGGGCAACGAAGACGCCATTCATCAGGCCCGCCAATGCCAGGAAGGCGGCGACGTACTGAGTCGGTTTGTAGTCGATGGTCGACCAACCGGCGATCAGCACCAGGATGGTGACGACCGAGGTCAGCACCAGCAGCGGCAGGCTGAAGCCATCGATGCCGAGGTGGTACTCGACGCCAAAACTGGCAATCCATGGCGTGCGCTCGACGAACTGCATGGCGCTGGTCGCGGTGTCGAAGTTCGACCACAGCGGGACGCACAACGCCAGTGTCGCCAGCGCGACGATCAGTGCGAGCCATTTGGCGGCGCCGGCATTGCGGTCTCCGGTGACAAGCACCGCAACCGCGCCGGCAATCGGCAGCCAGACGAGTAGGGACAGCAGGGGCCAGTCGGCAAGCATCGGCGTCAGGTTCTTGTAGGTATGTGTTGGGCGCCCACGAGGGCACGAGGGCACTTGACGAGGGCACGAGGGCACGAGGGCACGAGGGCACGTAGAAGCGCACTCCTGCGTAGCCGCGTCGCACTTGGCCGGGAGCGCGATTCAGGCACAAGTTCACCGGGCTCCGCTTTCACGTGCCCTCGTGCCCTCGTGCCCTCGTGCCCTCCAACGAGCTTCACGGCTTCCCTCACTGCAACAACGCAAACGCGCCAATGATGACGATCAAGCCAAGGATCATCATGAAGGCGTAGTGGAACAAATAACCGGACTGCAGGCGGCGCACCACGTAGGCGATGCGCGACACGCCATTGGCCGATCCGTCGACCAGCACGCCGTCGATCAGCGCCTGGTCGCCGACGCGCCAGAACAAGCGGCCCAAGGCCACGCTGCCGCGCGCAAACACGAACTGATAAAGCTCGTCGAAGCCATATTTGCGTTCGAGGATGCGCGGAATCGGGCCAAAGGCCTTGTACAGCTTGTCGGCAATCGACGGGTTCAGCAGGTAGATGTAGGTCGCAATGCCCGCACCGATCAGGGCAAGCCACACCGGTAGGGTCATGAAGCCGTGCAGCGCGAAGGCGATCGGGCCGTGCTCGAACTCGTGGGCCATTTCCGCCAGCGGCGCGCGGCCGTCGGCGAGGAAGATCGCGCCGTCGAAGAAGTTGCCGAACAGCATCGGGCCGGCGGCCATGCCGCCAATGATCAGCGACGGAATCGCCAGCAGGATCAATGGCAGGGTGACCACCCACGGCGTCTCGTGCGGCTTGTGGTCGCCATGGCCATGGCTGTGATGGCCGTCGTCATGCCCGTGCCCGAAGCGCTCCTGTCCGTGGAAAGCGAGGTAAAGCATGCGGAACGAATAGAACGCGGTGACGGCGACGCCGATCAGCAACGACCAGTAGGCAAAGGTTGCGCCGGGACGGTTGGCGTGTTCCACCGCGATCAGGATCGCGTCCTTGGAGTAGAAGCCGCTGGTGCCGGGGAAGCCCATCAACGCCAGCGTACCGGCCCAGGCGGTGATGAAGGTAATCGGCATGTACTTGCGCAGCCCGCCCATCTTGCGCAGGTCCTGCTCGTGGTGCATGGCAATGATCACCGAGCCGGCGCCGAGGAACAAAAGCGCCTTGAAAAAGGCGTGCGTCATCAGGTGGAAGATCGCCGCCGAGTAGGCCGAGGCGCCCAGCGCGACCGTCATGTAGCCGAGCTGCGACAGCGTCGAATAGGCGACGACGCGTTTGATGTCGTTCTGGATGATGCCGATGAAGCCCATGAACAGCGCGGTGATCGAACCGATCACCAGGATCGTCGACAGCGCCGCCTCGGACAGCTCGAACAGCGGCGACATCCGCGCCACCATGAAGATGCCGGCGGTGACCATGGTCGCGGCGTGGATCAGCGCCGAGATCGGTGTCGGGCCTTCCATCGAATCCGGCAGCCACACATGCAGCGGCACCTGCGCGCTCTTGCCCATCGCTCCGACGAACAGCAGCAGGCAGATCAGCGTCGGCACCGCCCACATGACGTCGCCATACGGATTGAAGGTCTGGCCGACCAGCGTCGGCGCCGCGGCGAACACGGTCGCGTAATCGAGGCTGCCGAGGTAGGCGAGCACCAGGCCAATGCCAAGCAGGAAGCCGAAATCGCCGACGCGGTTGACCAGGAAGGCCTTGAGGTTGGCGAAGATCGCCGTCGGGCGCTTGTACCAGAAACCGATCAGCAGGTACGACACCAGGCCCACCGCTTCCCAGCCGAAGAACAGCTGCATGAAGTTGTTGCTCATCACCAGCATCAACATCGAAAAGGTGAACAGCGAGATGTAGCCGAAGAAGCGCTGGTAACCGTCGTCCTCATGCATGTAGCCGATGGTGTAGATGTGCACCATCAGCGATACCGAGGTCACCACCACCATCATCGTTGCCGTCAGTGCATCGACGAGAAAGCCGACTTCGGCCTTGATCGAACCGATCTCGAACCAGGTATAGATCGACAGGTTCACCGCGGGATGGGCATCGAAAGCGATCAGCTTGAGCACGTACAGGCTGATCGCCGCGCTGACGGCGACGCCGAGGATGGTCACCGTGTGTGCGCCGGCGCGACCGATCTGGCGACCGAACAGGCCGGCGAGTATGGCTCCAAGCAGCGGCGCGAGGGCGGCAGTGAGCAACAGTGTCTTGGTGATCATCTCAGAGCCCGTAGCGGCGGTCGCGGCTGGCGAAAGTCAGATTCACGTTCGTTCCTAGCCCTGCAAGGTATCGAGTTCGGCGACATTGATGGTGCGCCGGTTACGGAACACGACCACCAGGATGGCCAGACCAATGGCGGCTTCGGCGGCGGCCACGGTCAGGATGAAGAACACGAACACCTGTCCGGCCATGTCGCCGAGGTAGCGCGAGAAGGCGATGAAATTCATGTTGACGCTGAGCAGCATCAATTCGATCGCCATCAGCAGCACAATGATGTTCTTGCGGTTGATGAAGATGCCGGCGACGCTGATGCAGAACAGGATCGCGGCCAGCGTCAGCCAGTAGGAGA
>JAIMJQ010000053.1:18873-23052 GCA_020693165.1 Xanthomonas sp.
ATCTTGATCACGCGCAGGCGGTCGCTCTTCTTGACCTGGGTCTGCTTGCCCGGATCCTGCGTCTTCAGCCCTTGGCGACGACGGTGGGTCAATGCGATCGCCGCGACGATGGCGACCAACAGGATCACGGCGGCGATCTCGAATGGGTAGACGTATTGGGTGTACAGCAACCGCCCGAGCGCCTCGGTATTGCTGCCCTCGACCACTGCCGGCGGTGCCGCGAATTTGTCGAGGCCGAAGTTGCGCGCGCCGAGCACGAAAATCATCTGCGCCGCCATGATCGCGGCAACCAGCACGCCAACCGGCAAATAGCGGGCGAATCCCTCACGCAGTGGCGCGATGTTGATGTCGAGCATCATCACCACGAACAGGAACAGCACCATCACCGCGCCGACATAGACCAGGATCAAGGTGATACCGAGGAACTCGGCGCGCAACAGAATCCACAGCATCGCGCTGGTGAAGAAGGTCAGCACCAGACTCATCGCTGCGTGCACCGGATTGCGCAGGGTCACGACGGCGCCGGCAGCCAGCACCAGCAGCGTGGACAGGGCGAAGAACAGGATCAGCTCATAGTTCATGAGTGCGGTCTTCAGCGGAAGGGCGCGTCTTGCGCACGAGCGGCGGCGATCTCTTTCTCGAAGCGATCGCCGATGGCGAGCAGTTGCTGCTTGTTGACCACGTTTTCGCCGCGTTGCTCGAAGTGATATTCGAGGATGTCGGTCTCGACGATCGAGTCCACCGGACAGGACTCCTCGCAGAAACCGCAAAAAATGCACTTGAACAGATCGATTTCGTAGCGGGTGGTGCGGCGGGTGCCGTCGGCGCGCTGTTCCGAGTCGATGGTGATCGCCAATGCCGGACACACCGCTTCGCACAGCTTGCAGGCAATGCAGCGTTCTTCGCCGTTGGGGTAACGACGCAGTGCGTGCAGGCCGCGGAAGCGGTTGGATTTCGGCGCGCGCTCCTCGGGATAACGCAAGGTGTACTTGTGCCTGAAGAAGTAGCGCCCGGTGACCGACAGGCCGACCAGCAACTCCTTCAGCATCAGACTTTTGAAGTAATGGGTAATGGCGCCCATGGGATGTCGTGTGCTCCGTTCAGACGCCGCGTTCGACGACTTTGGTCACCACCAGGATCGCGATGACGGCGATCCAAACGATCGTGATCGGGATGAAGATCTTCCAGCCCAGCCGCATGATCTGGTCGTAGCGATAGCGCGGGAAGGTGGCGCGGAACCACAGGTAGCAGAAGGCGAAGAAACCGGCCTTGGCGAACAGCCACACGAAACTGGGTTCGCCGAGCGGCCCGCCGATCCAGCCCTGCAGCGGCGACAGCCAGCCGCCGAGGAACATGATCGCGGCAAGGAAGCTGACCAGGATCATGTTGGCGTATTCGGCGAGGAAGAACACCGCGAAAGCGGCGCCGGAATACTCGACATGGAAGCCGGCGACGATCTCCGACTCGCCCTCGGCGACATCGAACGGCGCACGATTGGTCTCGGCGACGCCGGAAATGAAGTAAATGACGAACAGCGGCAACAGCGGCAGCCAGAACCATTCCAGGAATCCGGCATTGCCTTGCTGCGCGAGCACGATTTTCTCGATGTTGAGGCTGCCGGAGGCGATGATCACGCCAACCAGCGCGAAACCCATCGCGATTTCATAGGACACGATCTGCGCCGCCGAGCGCATCGCGCCGAGGAAGGCATATTTCGAGTTCGAGGCCCAGCCCGCCAGCAGCACGCCATAAACGCCGAGCGAGGTCATTGACAGCAGATAGAGCAGGCCGGCGTCGATCTGCGACAGCGCGATGCCCTGGTCGAACGAGATCACCGCCCAGGCGGCGAACGCCGGAGCCAGTGTCAGTACTGGTGCCAGCAGGTACAGGAACTTGTCGGCGTTGGTCGGTAGTACGATTTCCTTGAACACCGCCTTCAGCGTGTCGGCGAACGGCTGCGCCAAGGCCAGCGGGCCGATTTCGGTGGGTCCCAGGCGCACTTGCATCCAGCCGATCACCTTGCGCTCGGCGAGTGTGAAAAAGGCGACCGCGATGATCAGCGGCACCGCGATCAGCAGCACCTTGATCAGCGTCCAGACCAGTAGCAGCAGATCATCCATGGCTCACCCGCTCGATCTGAATGCGCGCGCCGGTCACCGGCAGCGCTGCGGTGGATGCGAAGCCCGCAGCCACCCGGCAGACGCCGCGTGGCACCTCGGCCGAGGCGACGCAAGCGTATCGCTGGCCGCCGATGCTGACCTCGCCGGACTGACCGATGCCGAGCGCCAGCGCGTCATGCGGATGCAGGCGCAACGCGCCGGTCTCTCCGATCACCGTGCCCTGCAGCGCCGGAGCACGGCGAACCACCGCGTCGACCCGGTAGATCGGGAGATAGCGCTGGACGATCAGTCCTGCGCCGGTCGCGACCGGATTCGGCGCGGGCTGTGCCGGCCCCGCGTCGACATTACCGCCGGTGAGCAGCGGGCGCACGTTGGCGTGCAGGGCGGCAAAATCATCGAACTCGAAGCCGGGCAGATGCAGCGCTGCGCCGAGGGCGCGCAGCACGCGCCAGCCGGCGCGGGCGTCACCCGGAAGCTTGGCGCCGGCGGCGACTGCCTGCAGCGTGCCATCGACGTTGACATAGCTGCCGTCGACTTCCGGCACCAGGCCGATCGGCAGGATCACATTGGCTGAAGCTGCCAGCGTCGGATGCGCAAATGCGGCGAACGCGAGCACGAAATCAGCCTGTTCCAGCGCTGTCGTTGCGGCGCCGCCGTCGGCAAAGTCCTCCGGCGCTTCGGCGCCGTAGAGCACGTAGGCGCGACGCGGGTCGCGCACGCTGGACAACGCGTTGCTGCCGGCACCGACGGAAGCGCCGGCGGGGCCGCGATGCGGCACGCAACCGACGCGCCAGGCGGCGGCGCCGTTGGCACCCTGAGGCATTTCGTCGAATGCACTGCCACTGCTGTCGGCAATGAAGCGCGCGATTCGGCGCAGCAATGACGCGGCCGGATGACGGGCGGCATGATCGCCGAACAGCACGCGACTGGGTTCGTGCTCATGCAGGCTGCGGGCAATCGTTTCGGCCTGCGTCTGGCGCGTTGAACGCATTGCCCATTCGTTGATCTCGGCGCTGTAGGTGACGCTGCGCAGATGCGCCAGCGCGGCGGCAACCGCGGCGAGATCGGCGACCTGTTGCGCCGGATCGCCGACCAGCTCGTTGTTGAGCGAAAAGTGGTGATCGAAAGCCAGCGGGTTGATCGCCTGAATCTCGGCGCCGTGCTTCCACGCCCGACGAATGCGATGACCGAGCAACGGCGCGTCGTGGCGCGGATTGCTGCCGACCAGCAGCAGTGCACGTGCGCTGGCGTAATCGGCCAGCGGTGCCGTAAAACCTGGTGCAATGGGTCGGGTCGCGTCGTCGCTGAAATCGAGTTGCTGCAGTCGATGGTCGATGTGCGGCGATCCGAGGCCGCGCGTCAGCGACTGCAGCAGGTAGAGTTCCTCGGCACTGTTCCCAGCGCCGGTGAGCGTCGCCAGCTGATCGGCACCGCGGCGCGAAATCACTTCGCGCAGGCCCTCGGCGGCGGCTTTGATGCCTTCTTCCCAGTTGACCTCGATCCACTTGCCGTCGCGCTTGACTAGCGGCGCGGTCAGACGGTCGGCATGGCCGAGGCCCTGGTGGCTGTAGCGGTCGCGGTCGGACAACCAGTTCTCGTTGATCGCGTCGTTGTCGCGCGGCACCGTGCGCAGCACTTCGCCGCGACGCAGGTGCAGGTACATGTTGGAACCGAGCGCGTCGTGGTAGCCGATGCTCTCGCGCGCAATCAGTTCCCACGGACGGGCGCGGAACCGGAACACCTTGTTGGTCAGCGCGCCGACCGGGCACAGGTCGATGATGTTGCCGGACAGTTCCGAGCGCAGCGAGCGGCCGATGTAGGTGCCGATCTCGGTGTGCTCGCCGCGGAACATGCCGCCGAGTTCGGTGGTGCCGGCGATGTCGTCCATGAAACGCACGCAGCGGGTGCAGTGGATGCAGCGGGTCATCTCGGTGGCGACCAGCGGCCCGAGATCCTCGTCGGGCACAACGCGCTTGCGCTCGGCGAAACGCGACACCGAGCGGCCGTAGCCCATCGCCACGTCCTGCAGTTCGCACTCGCCGCCCTGATCGCAGATCGG
>JAIMJQ010000054.1 GCA_020693165.1 Xanthomonas sp.
TCGTGCCGAGGCCCCGAGGCTTCTTGCCCCGCGATTCTTGGCTCCGCACTGGCATCGCTATACTCGCGCTCCAATCCATGACTTGCGCGACCCATGCTCGACATCCTGCGTGAACTCTGGTCCTTCCTGCGCGTGCGCAAGAAATACTGGCTGATGCCGATCGTGCTGGTGCTGGTGGCCATCGGCGGCATCCTGGTGGCGGTCAAGGGATCGGTGATCGCGCCGTTCATCTACACGCTGTTCTGACCATGGCCGACTTCGTCAACCATGGCGATCACGAATACCGCGGCGGCTGCCATTGCGGCGCGGTGCGCTTTTGCTTTCTCGGCCCCGAGCGCCTCGATGTGCTCGACTGCAATTGTTCGATCTGCGCGATGACCGGCTATCTGCACGTGACCGTGCCGCATGCGGCGTTCACGCTGCTGACGCCGGTCGAGGCCCTGACCGATTACCGCTTCGGCACCGGCGCCGCGGCGCATCTGTTCTGCAAAGTGTGCGGCATCAAGAGCTACTACCAGCCGCGCTCGCACCCGGATTGCTGGAGCGTCAATCTGCGCTGCATCGAGGACGGCGCCCGGCACATCGGCCAGATCGAGCGCTTCGACGGACGGCACTGGGAGCAGGCGGCGGCGGGGCTGGTGTAGGAGCGACGCGTGCGTCGCGACCGTCGGCGTGGGCGTCACGACCATGGTTGGAGGCGTTGCTGGTCGCGACGTGCACGTCGCTCCTACGATGGGTCTGGCGCGTACCCGGTCAACTCCAGATACCCCTCGGCGCTGACCGGTTTGCCGTTGCGCTGCCCGCTGGCGTCGATGGCGCCTTCCCAATAACGCACCGTGCCATCGAACTCCTGGTCGTCGCGCGTCGGGGTGATGTCCAGGCTCAGGTCGAGCGACTGCGACGACAGCGTCCAGCGCAAGGGCCAGCGCACGCTGCTGTGCGGGCTAGTCCATTCACCGTTCGGCCGCACTTCCAGGTCACCCTCGGCAAGCGCACGCACGCTGCCATCGGCCTCGATCAAGCTGCCGCGCCGCGACGCAACGCTGCCGTCCTGGCGGCGGATGTTGAACAGCATCAGCGCGCTGCCGTCGCTCAGCCGCAGCGAGAACCAGTCCCAACCGACCTGGTCGCCGGCGAGCACGCCGGAGGTCCATTCATGGTCGTACCAGGCCTTGCCGACGACCTGATGGCGGGCAGCGTCGATCCACAGTTCGCCGCTCGCGGACAGCTGCGGGTAGCTGTAGTAGGCCGAAGCGCTGCCCTGGTCCGATTTCTGGCTGTAGCCCTGATCGCCGTGCAGCACCGGCATGTCGGCGCCGCTCAGGACCAGGTCGTAGCCGAAGTCACGCCCACCACACTTGAGTTGCAGCGGCAGGAACCCCGTCACGGATTGCGCGCCGATCGAACAGTCGCCGAGCCAGGCGCGAAACGGCATGTCCTGCGCGCCGGACACGCCGGCCGCGCCGCGCGCGGATTGCTCGTCGAAGCGGAAACGCTGGCCGTCGATGTCGGTGATCGCGGCGTGGGCGAGATAGATCTGCCCGCTGCGCCAGTCCTCGCGCATGGCTGCATCTTCGGGCCGCAGCGCATAACGGAACAGCGCGAATTGCGCGCCGAAGCGGCGGCCGTCGGCGGCCTGCAGGCGCGCGGTGACGTACCACCACTCGACCCGATGGCGCGGATGGGCGCCGTGGTCGCGCGGGAAGGTCAGATCCAGAGGGGCGGTGATTTCATCGAAACCAGCACCGGCTGCGGTGCCGAGTGTGCGCGTGAGGGTGGGGCGGGCGGGTGGGGCGGACGGTCCTTGGCCGCAGCCCAACAGGAGCGCGATGAGGAAGACCATCACGAGCGCCCTGAGGCGATGCACTGGTTGTGGGAGCAACCGCTCGCCGTGATCGCAGTTCGCGGATGTGCGCGGCCGTGCATCGCGCGCGAGCGCGCTCCTACAAAATTTCGATTGTTCAGTACTCACAGCGGCGCCTCACGCAGTTGCAGGGCAAGGCTGCCGCGGCGCTGCTGCCGCGCCGGCCAGGTGCCGGCGAGCATCGCACTGACCACGGCGATGCCGATGGCGGCCAGCAACTGCTCCCAGGGAAGCTGCAACTGCATGCTCCAGCCGAATGAGCGGCGGTTGATCACTTCGATCAGCAGCACGGCCAGGCCAATGCCCAGCGGCAGTGCCAGCAATCCGGCGATCAATCCAAGCAGGCTGGCCTGCAGCCACTGCAGGCGCAGCAAGCGGCCGCTCGCCAGTCCCAGGCTGCGCAGCAGCGCGAACTCGCGGCGGCGCTCGATGGCCAGCGCGGACAGTGCGCCGATCACCGCGACCACGGCGATCAGCCCGGCCAGCAGGCGCAAGAGATCAGTGACGGCAAAGGTGCGCGCGAAGATCGCCAGCGTGCGTTCGCGGATCTCGGCTGCGGACACCACCTGCACGCCGGGCAGGCTTTCGATGCGTGACTGCAGCGCGGCGACGATAGCCGCCACGCTGGCCTGATCCGCATAAATGCCGATGGCGCCGATGCGAATATCGGCAAACAGCCGCTGGTAGTGCGCCAGCGTCAGAGTAAGTGCGCCTTGCGAACTGGCGTAGTCGCGATACACCGCGGCGATGCGCACAGCCGTCGGGCCGCTGGCGGCCGGCACGGTCAAGGAATCGCCGGGCGCCAGTTTCAGTCGTGTCGCCAGCGGCTCGCTGATCACCGCATCCCCTGCGGCCAGTGCGTCCCAGACCCGGGCCTGGTCGCCGGCGATCCAGTCGATACTGCCGTGCCCCGCGAGCGGCAGATCCAGCCCGATGACGCTGATCGGACCGCTGTCGAGCATTCGCTGGCTGCGCCGGGTCTGGCTGATCGCATGGACGCCCGACAGTGCGCGCGCTGCCTCGATCAGTTCCGGAGCCAGCGCATTGCGCCCGGCGGACGAGACATAGACATCGGCCTGCAGGCTTTGGTCGATCCACTCGGCAACGGCGCTGCGGAAGCTGTGGATCATGCTGCTCATGCCGATCACCGTGGCAATCGCCAGGGTGAGTGCGGCCAGCGCAATGCCGGTGCGCCCCAGACCACGCCGGGTGCCGGCGAGCAGCCACAGCGGCAACACGGCGCCATCGCGCAGACGTCGTTCGAGGATCAGCAGCAGCGCCCAGGCCAGCCACGGCACCAGTCCCAGACAGGCCAGCAGACACACAAACAGCGCGCTGAACGCGGTCAGCAGAGTGTTGGGGCCGAACTTGAGCGCCAGAGCACCGATGGCAAACAGCGCCAGCGAGGGTAGGGCGAGCGCGCGAATCCGGCGCACGCCGGGGTCGTCTTCGGCGCGGGTCGAGCGCGTACGCCCGAGCGCCTGCATCTCGGTTTGCGTCAGCACCTCGTACAAGGGCAGCAGCACCGCCAGCAGCGAGCCGCCTATCGACAGCGCTATGCCTTTGGCGATCAGCAACGGCGCCAGCGTGAGTGCGCCGGCGCCGCCGCGCCCGTAAAGATCGGCGTAGGTGACGCCGATGCCAACCAGCAGTACGCGCCCAAGCGCAATGCCAAGGCCAATGCCGAGCGCTCCGGCAATCAGGCCGACCAGCGCCGCCTCACCCAGCAGCAGCGCCGCCAGCGTGCGCCGGTCTACACCAATCGCCCGCCACAGGCCGATCACGCTGCCGCGGCGCAGCGTCAGGAAACTCAGGGTCTGAAACACCACGAACAGGCCGACCAGCAGCGCCAGTAGACTGAGCGCCTTCAGGTTGATCTCGAAGGCGCGGCTCATCAGCGCCAGATCACGGTCCTGCTCGGCGGTCGCCAGCAGGCGCAAACCCAGCGGCAGGCTGCCGGCGAGGCGCTGCGCGGTTGGCGCATCCAGAACCAGATCGATGCGGCTGTAGCCGGCGGAGCCCAGCGCGCGCTGGCCTGCGGCGATGTCGAGCACGACCCACCAGGCGCTGGCCACGGGCAGCGCATCGTCCGCCAGCAGACCACGCACCACGTAATCCACCGTGCGCCCGTCGATCACCAGCGCCAAGGGATCGCCGACACGCAGTTGCAATCGCTTTGCCAGTGCCTGCGGCAACAGCGCGCCGTCGGCATCGCCGATCAGGCTGGTGTAATCGATGCCGCTGTCATCACCCGACAGTGCGTCGCCGCCCGCAAGCCAGGGGCGTATTCGGGCCTCGCTCAAGGGGTCGATGGCGAACAGGCGCAGCCGTGTCTTGCTGGCGCCAATTGCCGCTTCGAGGTCGATCACCGGCGCACTCGCGCGCACGCCCTCGCGGCGCAGTTGCGCCAATAGCGAGTCCGGCACCGGCGCGCCATCACTGACGATCTGGTGGGTGGCCGATCCGGACAGGGCCCGTCGGGCCTCGCTGAAGGCCGAGCGCGCGCTGTCGATCGACAGATCGATCGCCACTACCACGGCCACGCTCAGGCTCAGCGCCAGCAGCATCAGCAAGGCCTGTCCGGGCGCGCGCCGGTGGGCGTTGATCAGCGCCTGCATGAGTCGCCCGAGTGCGCTCATGTAGGCCGGGTCCTGCGCGTCGAAGGTATCTGGTCATGCGATGGGCCGGATACGCGAGGCGCCCGGCGCTCTTCGGGCCGGGGAGCAAGAGCCGCGGCCGCCGGCGCGAACGGCCCCGTGGCCAGCACGATCTTCCCGCGCGCCGGAGCCGCGCTACGGACAGGTTCCCTGCGGCACACGCTCACGCGTCCACCAGTCGCCCGGCCTCGATTCGCAGCAATCGATCGGCCTGCCCCATCACCTCCTGCGCATGCGTGGCGATCACCAGGCTGGCGCCGCGTTCGCGGCAGGCGCCAATCAGCAGGCGCATCACGGCGGCCGCGTTGTCCGCATCGAGGCTGCCGGTCGGTTCATCGGCCAGCAGCACGCTGGGTTTGTGCACCAGCGCGCGCGCCACCGCCACGCGCTGCTGCTGACCGCCGGACAGCTGATCTGCATAGCGCTCGGCCAATTCGGACAGATCCAGGCGCTGCAGCATTGCCGCAGCTTCGATCCGAGCGGCGCGCGCACTCATGCCGTTGAGTTCCAGCGGCAAGCGCAGGTTGTCGAGTGCCGACAGCGAGGGCACCAGGTTGTAGCTCTGGAACACCAGCCCCAGATGTTGCCGTCTAAAAGCGGTGCGTCGATCCTCGTCGAGCGCGGTCAGATCAAGCTCGTCATAGCGCACATGGCCGGCATCCGGCGCATCGATGCCCGCCAGCAAATGCAGCAGCGTCGATTTCCCGGCGCCGCTGCGGCCGACCAGCGCCACACATTCGCCGGTTGCGATGCTCAGATCGACGCCATCGAGAACGCGGGTGTTGCCGAAGGAGCGGATCAGGCCGGCGATCTGGATGTTCATGGCTTGACGATACGCGCCTCGGGCAGACGCGACGTGCGCGTCGCGACTGGCCGCTGCGACGCATCACGGTTCGCGGCGTACACGGCGCCCCTACGAACGTGCCTTGAGGCGCGCCACCAGTGCCTGCAACACCGCCTGCGTTTCTTCGTGGAACCAGCCGTCGATGAACTCCTCGACCTGCATCTGCTCCGGGTCCTGGTAGATCGCGCGCAGGTCGGCACGCGCGGCCTCGCGGTTCAGGCGCATGGCACGGCGCGGCAATCCCAGATGGAAACGGCACCATTCGAGCGCGCGCGGGATGACCTGGTCGGGCTCGACGAGTTCGTCGACCAGGCCGATCCTGAGCGCGGCGGCGCTGTCGATCATGTTGCCGGCGACGATGTGGCGCTCGGCCTGATGCGGGCCGAGCAGGCGCTGCAACGAGGCCAGGATTGCCCGCGGCAATGCCAGGCCAACCTGGGTCTCGTTCAGGCCGAGTTTGAACGGACCTTCGGCCATCACGCGATAGTCGCAGTTGAGCGCCACCACGGTGCCGCCAGCCGGGCTGTGACCGGTGATCGCCGCGACTGTCGGAATGGGCGAGCAGGCGATCGCGCTGAGCAGCCCGAAGAAGTCCTGCCACATCGCCAGCATGCCGGCGCGGTCGAGTTTGAGCAGCGCCGGCACGTCGAGGCCGGCGCTGAACAGACCCGGTCCAGCGGAAATCACCAGCGCGCGGGCGCCCGCATCCGGCGCGGCGCTGACCGCTTGGCGCAGCGCGGCGATCAGTTCCGGCGACAATGCGTTGACTGGCGGACGCGCCAGGCGGATTTCGACGATATCGTCATGATTGAAATGTTCGAGCATGAGGGCACTTGGTCGCGGGTTCAGGTGCCTGAACATAGCATCGGCAAGATGACGACTGACTCAACCGGGGAATTTCATGAAACTGAACTTGTTGGCGCTGGCAATGCTGCTGGCCGGCGCGCAGGCACACGCCTGCGGTGAACTGACCGTCGGCGATGCCTGGGTGCGCCTGGCACCGCCGAATGCGCCGGTGATGGCCGGATACCTGTCCTTGTCCAATGCCGGAGTCGATCCGGTAGTGGTGACCGGCGGCAGTTCCGACTCGTTCGAGCGCGTCGAACTGCATGACATGACCCACGAAAACGGCGTGATGAAGATGCGCAAGCTCGACCAGATCGAGATCGCGGCGGGCGGGAAAGTCGAGCTGGCGCCGGGTGGCATGCACCTGATGCTGATCGGCCCGAAGCAGGGTTTTGCGGCGGGCGACAGCGTCGCGGTGACGCTGCGCGTGTGCGCCGAATCCGACCAGCTGGTGAGCTTTGTCGTGCGCGAGGCGGCGCCGGAGGGCGGGTCGGCGCACACCGACCATGAGCACCACCACTGAACGACACGAACGGGGCGCCTTTGAAAGTCTCGTTCTTGCGCCAGAAGGGAAGCGTCCAGACAAGTCTGGACCCACAACAGCCGGCAGGCGATCCTCTGCGGCTGTGATCTGTCGCGAGTCGCCCCATGAGCACGCCCAAGGCCAAAACCCGCTATGTCTGCTCCGAATGCGGCGGTGTCGCACCGAAGTGGGCCGGGCAGTGCGGCGACTGCGGCGCCTGGAACAGCCTGACCGAAGAGGTCGCGGCCGGCTCCGGGCCGGGTGCGCGCCGAGGTGGCTACGCGGGAACTGCCAGTGCCGGTGAGGTCGCCGATCTAGCGAGCGTCGCGACCGAACACGAAGTCCGCATGGACACCGGCCTGTCGGAGCTCAATCGCGTGCTCGGCGGCGGGCTGGTGTCGGGCTCGGTGGTGCTGGTCGGTGGCGATCCCGGCATCGGCAAGTCGACGCTGCTGCTGCAGGTGCATGCCAGCCTGCAGGGCAAGGCCAGCGTCATCTACGTCAGTGGCGAAGAGTCGCTCGGCCAGATCGCACAGCGCGCGCGGCGATTGCAGGTCGAGGTGGCCGGATTGCGCTGCCAGGCCGAAACCAATGTCGAGCGGATCCTCGCCACTGCGATCAAGGAAAAGCCCAAGGTCCTGATCATCGATTCGATCCAGACGCTGTGGTTGCCCGAACTGACTTCGGCGCCGGGATCGGTGTCGCAGGTGCGCGAGTGCGCGGCGCGACTGGTGCGCTATGCGAAGGAGCAGGGCGTCAGCGTGTTCCTGATCGGCCACGTGACCAAGGAAGGCGGCATCGCCGGCCCGCGCGTGCTCGAGCATATGGTCGATGCGGTGCTGTATTTCGAGGGCGAGGCCGGCAGCCGCTTCCGCATCCTGCGCGCGCTGAAGAACCGCTTCGGTGCGGTCAATGAACTCGGCGTGTTCGCGATGACCGACCGCGGTCTGCGCGAAGTACCCAATCCATCAGCGATCTTCCTGTCGAGCCAGGTCGAGCGCGGGCCCGGCAGCATCGTCATGGTCACCCGCGAGGGAACCCGGCCGTTGCTGGTCGAGGTGCAGGCGCTGGTGGATCAGAGTCCGCTGGCCAATCCGCGCCGGGTGGCGGTCGGCTACGAGACCAATCGGTTGGCGCTGCTGCTGGCGGTTGCTCATCGCCATGGCGGCGTGGCGATTTACGACCAGGACGTGTTCGTCAACATCGTCGGCGGCATCCGCGTCAGCGAGACCGCCGCTGATTTGCCGGTGCTGCTGGCGGTGCATTCGAGCTTTCGCAATCGCACCTTGGGCACGCATACGCTGGCCTTCGGCGAAGTCGGCCTGGCCGGCGAGATCCGGCCGATTCCGAACGGCGAGGAACGCCTGCGCGAGGCCGCGCACCACGGTTTCAAGCGCGCCATCGTGCCGGCCGGGAACAAGCCGAAGAAAGGCATGGTCGGCGAGATGCAGGTGGTCGGCGCGGCGACCCTCGCCGAGGCCTTGGAGGCGGCAGCGGAGTAGGGCGAGTCGATGCGCGGGGGCGCGGAGAATTTGTAGGAGCGCGCTCGCGCGCGATCGCAGCCCGGTGCGGCCGTGGGCTGCCATCGCGACCAAGGTCGCCCTTACCAAACATACCGTAAGCAATTGCTGCTACGGGCCACAAAATTCCCTGAATCCGTTCACCCTGAGCGAAGCGTCCGACGCTTAATCAGGACGCGTAGTCGAAGGGTCCCGTGCACCGTCACCCTTCGACCAAGCGTCCCGGTAGAGCTTTGGGACGCTTTGCTCAGGGCGAACGGTGTGGTGGAAGTGGGGCAGTTCGATGCGCGAATAAGCGCAACGACAGGAGCGGCCGGAACTCCTACAATTCTTGCGTGGAACTTGGGGAAGTCCTTGGCCGCGTAGCCCGGGGTACGGGCAACGCGCGTTCACCGGGGAGGGGTCAAGCCAAAGCGCTGGGGAACGGCTGCGCCGTACCTTGGCATACCTGCTATTCGGGGGTGGCGCACTTGGCGATGGCATCGCGGTAACGCTGCTCATTGCCGGGGTCGGTTGCTTTCAGGCCGCGACGTGCTTCCTCGTTGCTGCAGTCGAAGTCCCGCAATACCTGCTCGTAATTGTCCGCGGCGACCTCATAGTTTTCTCCGCGCGTCTGGGCCGCTGCCGATCCCAGCAGATTCTGTACCTTCACCGATTGCTCGGCCGAAAGCAGCACCTTGGGAATATCGCTGTCATCAGACTGCGGCTTCGGCCAAAACATCACCCCGCTTCCAACCACCACCAGCGCCACAATCGCCCCATACAACATCACCGACTTGCCCTTCGGCGCCTCGACCGCTGGCGTCGACGCAGTGCCGGACGCAGCCCCCAGCGGCGCCGACACCGCTGTCGGCGCGTGCAGATTCACCGGCCCGGTGGGCTGGTTGACTGTGGTGGCGCCAGGTCCCGCGTCATCTGCGGCCAGGCGTTTGAGCTTTTCCTGCAGCGGCGAGGAAATCGTGGTATCGACGCGGCGGGTAGCCGGCTCGGCCGAGGACGGTGCGCCGGCGCGATGCTTCTTCAGCGCCGCGACCATCTCGTCGGCGGTCTGGTAGCGGTCTTTCGGGTCCTTGGCCAGCAGCTTGTTGATGATGCCCTGGAAGCGCGCGTGCTCGGGTGGCAGCGGCGGCACCGGCTCGTAGACGTGGGCATAGCTGACGGCGAAGGTGTCGCGCCCCTCGAACACTTTGTGCCCGGTGAGCATCTCGTAGAACATCACACCCATCGCGTAGAGGTCCGAGCGGGCGTCGGTGGACTTGCCCATGCAGCGCTCGGGACTCATGTAGTGCGGCGTGCCGACCACGGCGCCGACCTGGGTGAAGCTGGATTCGGTGTCGCCCTCTTTCGCGATGCCGAAATCCACCAGCACGGCCTTGCCGCTCTCGTGGAACATCACGTTTTCCGGCTTGATGTCGCGGTGCAGCACCTGCTTCTTGTGCGCATGCCCGAGCGCGCCGCCGATCTGGATCATCACCTCGACGGCATCTTCCGCGCGCAGGCCCTTCTTGATGCGCTCGGTGAGATCGCCCCCGGAGAGGATCTCCATCGCCAGGTAGTAGTGCTTGTCGACGACACCGCAGGCGAACACGGTGACGATGTTGTCGTGGCTCAAGCCGGCGATGGTGTCGCCTTCGATCTTCAACGACGACAGGAAGGCTTCGTCTGGCGCCGAGCCCGGCGACACGATCTTGATCGCCACTTCGCGCTTGGGCTGCAACTGCCGCGCCAGATAGACGCGCGACATGCCACCGCGACCGATTTCCTTGAACAGCTCGAAATTCGGAATCTGGATTGGAGCTTCCATCGATTCTGCGGGCGCTTGGCTGGTGAACGCCGATCATAACCGCGCGGACGGTCCGCATTCGACTGCGATCGAGGCCGGTGCGTTGCGTCGACGCCTCGGTCAAGGTAGGTTGCCCGACGCCAGATCTGGAACGCGAGCCGGACAGGGAACCGATATGCTGATCGAATGCGACGTCGCCATCATCGGTGGCGGGCCCGGCGGCAGCACTTGCGGCGGCCTGCTCGCCAGATACGCGCCGCATCTCGATGTGCGGATCTTCGAGCGCGATACCTTTCCACGCGAGCACATCGGCGAAAGCCAGCTGCCGCCGATCAGCATGATCCTGCAGGAGCTTGGCTGCTGGGACGACGTCGAACGCGCCAACTTCCCGATCAAGATCGGTGCCACCTATCGGTGGGGCCACAGCGACAAGCTGTGGGACTTCGAATTCATGCCGCTGGCGAACTACCGCGAGGAAGTGCGGCCGCGCCGATTCAGTCCCCAGGCGAGGCGGCTGGCTTTCCAGGTGGATCGCGCGATTTACGACGACATCCTGTTGCACAACGCTCGTCGCCTGGGCTGCCAGGTGCAGATGCCCGCCGGCGTGCGCGCGGTGGACATGGACGGCGATCGCGTGACCGGCCTGCTGCTGGACGATGGTCATCGAGTGCAGGCCAGGCACTATGTCGATGCGTCAGGCAATGCCGCCATTTTGCGGCGCGCCGCCGGCGTCGCCATCAACGCGCCGACCAAGTTGCAGAACATCGCCTTCTGGGACTACTGGGAAAACACCGAGTGGGCCAGCCGCTACCCGGGTGGTGCCACGCGTGTGCTGGTGATGTCGATCGGCAGCGGCTGGATCTGGTTCATTCCGATGGGCCCGACGCGCACCTCGATCGGTTTTGTCTGCCCGCGCGATTACTACAGTGCCAGCGGCAAGCGCCCGGAACAGCTGTATCTGTCGGCGCTGTCCCAGGAGCCGCTGATTGCGCAGCTGACCGCCAATGCCAGCCGCGAGGGCCAGGTGCGTGCCACCAAGGATTGGTCCTATGTGGCCGATCGCGTAGTCGGCGAGAACTGGTTCATGGTCGGCGAGGCGGCAGGGTTTGCCGATCCGATCCTGGCTGCCGGGATGACCCTGACGCAAACCTCGGCGCGTGAGTGTGCTTACACGATCCTGTCCCTGGAGCGCGGTGAGCACGACGGTACCTGGTTGCGTCGTTGTTACGACGAGACGCAGCGTACGCGCGTGCGTCAGCACATCCGGTTTGCCGATTTCTGGTACTCCGCCAACGGCAACTTCACCGATCTGCAGGCGTACACCAGCGAAATCGCTCGCGATGCAGGTCTCGACCTGTCGCCGCAAAAGGCATTCCAGTGGTTGGGCACCGGCGGATTTACCGACGACGTGCTCGGCCAGGTGGGTTTGGGTGGACTGGATCTGGCGGGCGCACGCCAGGTTGCCCAGCGCCTGCTCCCCGGCGACTATCAATGGAAGCTCTCCGCGGTGAATCGCTTCTGGCTGGCGACCGACGGCGTCGAGCGCGGCCAGCTACCGGCTTATGTGGATGGGCGTATCCACAGCGTTCCGTGCCTGATTCGCGGGCCTCGCCGTCTGCCGTTGTGCGGGTTGTTCGAGCGTGTTGCGACGGCATTGAATGGCGCCAACAAGCTGTCGCAACTGCTGCCGCGCCTGGAGGCACAGGCAACCTTGATGGCCGGGGAAATGCAGCCGGAACTGGCGATGCACCATCTGGTCCAGGCGCTGGAGGTGATGGTCTCGGACGGCTGGGTGCGCACCCGGCTGGACCCCAGGGAGCCACGATTGCAGTTGGATACGCCCTACGAAGGCAACACTATCCACAGCAACGAGGATCTGGCGCAGCGCTGGAAGCTGGCCGGATGAGTGGCAGCGACGAACGTCGCGACAGCTGGAGCCGCTATTGGGCGGGCGGCGCATTGCATTCGTGCGCGACCAGCTTCGCGGGCAATTATGACGACGCCATCGGCACTTTCTGGCGGGGCGTTTGCTCACCACTGCGTGGCAGCGAACGCGTGCTCGATGTGGCGACCGGCAACGGCGCGCTGCCGCGCTTGCTGATCGATGCGCTGGCAGCGGCGGCTCGGCTGCCGGCGATCGACGCGGTCGATCTGGCCGATATCGATCCGGTCTGGGCGCGCGAGTTGACGCCGGAGATCGCACAACGGGTGCACTTCCATCCGCGGGTCGCGGTCGAATCATTGCCATTTGCCGACGCCAGCTTTGACCTGGTCATCAGCCAGTACGGGCTCGAGTACAGCGACCTCGCGCGCAGCGTTGGCGAGGTCGCCCGGGTGCTCAAGCCGGGCGGGGTGGTGGCGCTGGTTTTGCATCATCGGGAATCGCTGCCGGTCCGCAACGGTCGCTTCGAGGTCGCGCACATCGATTGGCTGCAGGCCAGCGGCGGCCTGATCGATCGTGCGCGTCGACTGCTTCCCTATCTGGCGCGCCTGGCGACGCCGACGGGCATGGCCTCGGTGCAGCGCGATCCGCAAGCCAGCAAGGCGCGTATCCAGCTCAACGAGGCGATGCGCGCGCTCGACTCGCGCGCGCGCACGGAATCGGTGCCTGACCTGTTGCTGGAGATCCAGGCGCAGGTCGGCGAGTTGCTGGGCGGCACCGCCGGCATCGGCGAGCGCGCCGCACGAGCGCGTCTGCAGGCGATTGTCGACGGTTTGGCGCAGGCCCGGTTGCGCCAGGCAGAACTTGTCGAGCACGCACTGGATCGCGCCGGCATCGAACGCCTGGCGGCGGGATTGTCGGGGTGTGCAATGGTGAAGGCAGACATCGGCGAACTGCGGGTGCGCGAAGAAATATTCGGCTGGTCGTTGCGCGTGCTGACCTGATTCCTCGAACTGCAATCGAGCTGTCGGGCGCCGCGCTCGGGCGCTGCGGGTTCACTCGGTTCGAACCACCATCAAACATCCACCGGCAGATGCCATCGCCGCATTCCGGTGGCAGACTCGGCGTTCCCGTTTCTCGCCGAGTCCCGAGCATGCTGCGTTCCCTGAGTTTGGCCCTGGTGCTGGTGCCGCTGGCGAGTCCAGCCACGGCGCGACCGTTCGATATCGACGACATGGTGCGTCTCGAGCGCGTCTCCGATCCGCAGTTGCGCGCCGACGGCAAGGCTCTGGTTTACAGCCTGCGGCAAACCAACTGGGAGGCCAACAAGGGCGAAATGAGCCTGTGGCAGCTGTCGCTGGAGGGTAGTGGCCAGCAACCGCGGCGTCTGACCGGCACCGGCTCGAATGCCTCGCATCCGCGCTTTGCGCCGTCCGGAGAGCGCCTCTACTTCCTGTCCAACCGCAGCGGCAGCAACCAGGTGTGGCTGCTGGACGGCCCCGGCGAGGCTCGCGCGGTCACCGAACTGCCACTCGATGTTGGCGGCTTCCTGCTGTCGCCGGATGGCCGCAAGCTGGCCGTGGCGGTCGAGGTCTATCCGGATTGCGGAGCAGACTTTGCCTGCACGAAGAAGCGCAGCGACGACGACACCGCCGAAAAACACTCGGGAACCGAGCACGAGCAACTGTTTATTCGCCACTGGGACACCTGGCAGACCGGCACCCGCTCGCAGCTTTTTGTGTTTGATATTGACGCCGATGGCAAGGCCGGCGGCGTTCCTTTCTGGGCCACCAAAGGCATCGACGGCGACGCGCCGACCAAGCCGTTCGGCGATCTCGGCGAGGTGGCGTTTTCGCCCGACAGCCGCCAATTGGTGTTCACTGCCCGGATCGCCGGCAAGACCGAGGCGTGGTCGACCAACACCGACCTCTTCCAGGTGACCCTCGGTAGCGATGCAGCTGCGGTCAACCTGACTCCCGACAACGCCGGATACGACAACAGCCCGGTCTTTTCCGGCGACGGCAAGCGTCTGTACTGGCGCTCGATGGCGCGCCCGATGTTCGAGGCCGACCGCAACCGGATCATGGAGCGCGATCTGGTCAGCGGCGCCACGCGCGAGGTCGCGCCCGACTGGGATCGGTCGCCCGATACGCTGGCGCTGGCGGCCGATGGCCGCACGCTCTACACCTACACCGATCATCTCGGCCAGCGCCTGTTGTTCGCGATCGACGTGAAATCGGGCGATGCCCGGCCGTTGAGCCGTTCCGGATCGGTCAGCGGGTTCGCCGTTGGCGCGAAAGCGATCTACGCTGTCATCGATGCTCTCGATTCGCCGGCGGATATCCATGCGGTGCCGCTCGGCGGCGGCGCCAGTCGGCAGTTGACGTCGGTCAACGCCGAGCGCCTGAAGGATGTGCAATTCGGCGCCTACGAGCAGTTCAGTTTCAATGGATGGAACGACGAAACCGTCTACGGTTGGGTGGTCAAGCCGGTCGGATACCGCGAGGGTGAGCGGTATCCGGTGGCGTTCGTTGTCCACGGTGGCCCACAAGGCAGCATGGGCAACAGCTTCCACTATCGCTGGAATCCGCAAACCCATGCGGGCAAGGGCTTCGCGGCGGTCTTCATCGATTTCCACGGCTCCACCGGCTATGGCCAGGCGTTCACCGACTCAATCAGCGGCGACTGGGGCGGCAAGCCGCTGGAAGACCTGCAGAAGGGTCTTGCCGCCGCTGCCAAAAAGTACGCCTGGCTGGACGTCGGCCGCGCCTGCGCACTGGGCGGCAGCTATGGCGGCTACATGATGAACTGGATCGCCGGCAAGTGGCCGGATGGCTTCCGCTGCATCGTCACCCACTCGGGCATCTTCGACAACCGCTTCATGGGCTACACCACCGAGGAGCTCTGGTTCGACGAGTGGGAAATGCAGGGCACGCCGTACGACAAGCCGGAAAATTACGAGCGCCACAACCCGGTCAATCTGGTGTCAGCATGGAAGACGCCGATGCTGGTGATTCACGGCATGCTCGACTTCCGCGTGCCGTTCGAGCAGGGCATTGCAGCGTTCACGGCGCTGCAGCGGCGCGGTATCGAAAGCAAGTTCCTGTGGTTTCCGGACGAGAACCACTGGATCCTGAAACCGCACAACTCGGTGAAGTGGCATCGGACCGTCGAGGGCTGGTTGCAGCGCTGGACCTCGGAATCCAGGTAGCAGCGCCGTGTACGTCGTGACTGGAGAGGTGCCATGGCGACGGTCGCGACCGGCACTCGCGCCGAACGGCTATAGTTCCGCCCCTTGATTCAAGACCGAGAGTTCCCGATGAGCGCCAGCCCAGCGCAGACCCCCGATCCAGCCGCGCTGGAAGCCGCCGCGATGGCCTGCTACGAAGCCGGGGATCTGGCCGCTGCGGCGCGCGAATTCCGGGCCTTGCTGGAAGCTCAGCCAGCGAACGTCACCGCGCTGCAGTTTCTCGGGTTCGAGGCGAGCCAGCGCCAGGACATGGACGCTGCGATCGACTATTACCGTCGCGCCGCGAATGCCGCGCCCGGCGATGCCGAGACCTGGTTCAACCTGGCGATGGCGCACTACGGCCGCGGCGATTTGCCCGCGGCTCTGGACGCTTTCGAAGCTACGCTGTCGCGCGAACCGCGACTGCTTCCGGCGCAACTTTATCGGGGTGCCGTGCTGGAGCAGATGCAGCGGGCGGATGATGCCGCCAGAGCTTACCTGCACGCCGTCCGGTTTGCCGAGACCAATCGTGATCCGCGGGCCATGGAGCCCAGCCTCAAGCAGTTTCTCAACCACGCCATGGGCGTAGTCAGGCGCTACATGGATGCCGAGATCGACCGCTCGCTGGCCGATCTGGTTGCGGCACACGGAGCCGATGCGGTGGCGCGCCTGCGCAAGGCCGCCGACATGTTTGTCGGCAAGCGCCCGCTCGAGTTCGCGCACCCGAAATGGCGGCCCGGTTTGTTCTATGTGCCCGACTTGCCGGTCCGCGTGTTTTACGAGCGCGAGGACTTCCCCTGGACCGAGCGCGTCGAAGCCGCAACCGACATGGTGCGCACCGAACTGCTGAATCTGATGGATCAGGGAAGCGGCTTCGCGCCTTACGTGAATCACGCCGACGGCACCCACGGAGCGCAGGTGTTCAAGGAAATCAATCGGTCGACCAACTGGACCAGTTTCCATTTCTACCGCCATGGCGAGCGCATCGAAGAGAATTGCGCACGCTGTCCGGGCACCGCGGCACTGCTCGACTCGATTGACCTGCAGCGCGTGCCCGGCTACGGTCCCGAAGCGATGTTCTCGGTATTGCGGCCGCATTCGCGCATTCCGCCGCACTATGGCGCCGTCAACGGTCGCCTGGTGGTGCACCTGCCGCTGATCGTGCCGCCGGATTGCGGCGCGCTGAGCGCCGTTGGCGAGGCGCGCGGCTGGGACGAGGGCAAGCTGATGATGTTCGACGATTCCTTCGAACATGAGGCCTGGAATCACAGCGACCAGACCCGCGTGGTGTTGATCTTCGATACCTGGAATCCCGACCTCAGCGAGGTCGAACGCGAAGCTTTCAGGCGCGTGCTGGGCAGCGCGCAGCGCTTCGAGCGCGAGGCGCTGCAGGCCTGAGCATTTCTCACAGCGGTGCGAAAGACGCGGGCCAGGCGGGTCAGAGCGCGCCGGCAGCGGTGATTGCGCTGGCGTTGCTTGCAGTCCGGGCGCCAGCGCCTGCCAGCTCGGCGGCGTAGCGCTTCTGCAGCACACCGACGCGCTGCACGTAGACCTGGGTCTCGGCATACGGCGGCACGCCGCCATGGCGTAGCACGGCGTTCTCGCCGGCGTTGTATCCGGCCGCCGCCAACTCGAAGTCACCGTCGAACATGTCCAGCAGCATGCGCAGATGCTTGACGCCCGCTGCAATGTTCTGGCCGGCATCGAAGGCATTGTCGACACCGTACATGCCGGCGGTGCCCGGCATCAGCTGCATCAGGCCCTGGGCGCCAGCCGGCGACAACGCTTCGGTCCGGTAGGCGCTCTCGGCATGGATGATCGCGCGCACCATCGACTCGTCCACCTCATTCAGGCGCGCGGCAACGGAGATTTCATTCTTGAACGCTTCGACGTTGAGTCCGGTGTGGTTCCAGTCGACTTTCGAGTTTACCTGGCAGGCCGGGCATGAATAGGTGCCGATCACCTTGGCAGCGACGCCCCTGGGTCGCACATTGGTGTAGTTGACGACGCCATTCTTGTCGGTGAACTTGTAGATGTTCTGGCCCGCGGCCAAGGCCGGTTGGGCGAACGCGATCAAAGCCAGGGACAGGAGCAGGGGACGGCAATTCATGGCTGGATCAGGGCATCTCGCGGGCGGGGCTTGATAGCTGACATCAACTAACGTCGTTAAGTTTCTGACATATCGATGGGTTTTGGCTAGTGCCGGTGCGCGCCAAAAAGCCGGCGTGCACCTCAATTCACGCTTTGCCGATGAAATAGATGCTTGAATCCGCCATCGTTCTGAAGCCTGTGGAGTCGTCGATGTTCATTCGCACCTTGCTGGGTCTGTCGCTGCTCGCATGTTCTGGCGCCGGAATGGCCGCTTGCTCGGAGTTGCTGGATCGCAGCTTCCGGCCGCTCGCCGACAAGGAGCCGGTCAACCTGTGCGAACGCTTCGAAGGCAAGGTGCTGCTGGTCGTCAACACCGCCAGCAAATGCGGTTTCACGCCGCAATACGACGGCCTGGAGAAGCTCCACGCCGAGTACGCCGATCAGGGATTTGCCGTCATCGGTTTCCCGTCGAATGACTTCATGGGCCAGGAGCCCGGCTCCGAAGAGGAGATCCGCGAGTTCTGCACGCTCACCTATGGTGTCAAGTTCCCGATGTTCCAGAAGGTCAGCGTCAAGGGCAAGGATGCCGATCCGTTCTACCGCGAACTGGCCGCCCGCGGCGGCGGTGAACCGGGCTGGAACTTCCACAAATACCTCATCGGCAAGAACGGCGAGGTGCTTAAGGGCTTCGGCAGCCGGGTCAAGCCGGATTCGGCGGAACTGCGCGCCGCCATCGACGCGGCGCTGGCTGAATAGTCGGCAGGCGTAGCCGGAACGCTTACAGCAGCGAACGGGTGTCGACCAGATCCCAGTCCGGGCGTCCATTCGGATCCCGCATCCACAGGCTCATCAGCCAGCGTTCGTTGCGACGCGGCCAATGCGAGGGAAGAAACTCGAGTTCGATCTGGCCGTTTGCGGTGTGCGCCTGGCCGTGCCACTGCTCGTGGACCGGCGGACAAGTGGCCAGATCCAGTCGCAACAGCCAGTCGATCACGGGACGATGGCCGAAGCGCGTGCTCAGTTCGACGTTGACCGACAGGCTGCGCGCGCCGAAATCCACCGCCGCGCTGACCTGCAGTACCGAAGGCAGCAGCCGAGCCGATTGCGCGGTGTAGAACAATTTTACGGAAGAATCGCCTGCAAGCATGTTGCGGGCCTTGGCAAGTGGGCTTGTCGATCTAAGCCGAGGCGACGCCAAACTGCATGCGTTTGTCGATCAACGTTGCCACTCTGCCGCCGAGTGGTGGTAACACCGTTGCGCGCCGATGCGCTCAGCGCTCAAACCGGCAAGTGACGCGCCTGGCGATTCGGCGTACTGCCGTTGTTGCGCGTGCGCGGCGGAGGCATGGCGGCGTCGCTCGCCTCAAACGCGAGTCGGCTGCGCCCGCCAGCGGTACGATAGTCGCCGATCAGCGTCTGCTCAAATGACCCGGGTGGCTGTTCCAGACCCGCCAGATAAGTGTGCAGCAGATTGACCAGTCGATCGTGGGCCAGCGCATGGGTCTGGCCGGTGCGCTGATACAGCCAGTCCGAAAAGGCCATGAAGGCGGCGAATGGCCTCGCCCCGAGCAACAGCGGCAGCGTCTGCCTGAAGCGGCCGGAATTGGCGATCAGGTCCCAGTAACGCGCGAAACGGGTGAGGCGCTGCATCGTGGCGAAATCGATGCGGTCGGTGGCGAGGATCGTGTACGGCGGGTCCGGCGAGAAGCGCAGGTCAAAATCGGCAGTGTGGCGCGCGATCGGCGCGCCGCGCAGGCGCTTGAGGATGCCGAACTGGATTTCGTGCGGATTCAGGGCGACCAGGCGATCGAAGCCGGCAGCGAACGTGGCGACGTCCTCGCCGGGCAGTCCGGCAATCAGATCGACATGCAGGTGCGCGTGCGAATGCTCGCGCAGCCAACGCAGGTTGGATTCGGCCACGGCATTCTTCTGCCGTCGCGAGATGCGCGCCTGCACCTCGGGATCGAAGGTCTGGATGCCGATCTCGAACTGCAGCGTGCCCGCGGGGAAGCGGACGATAGCGGCCTTCAGCCGCTCGGGAAGGTGATCCGGAATGAGTTCGAAATGCACGAACGGCAGATCGTCGGGATGCTCGGCGATGCGTTCGAGGAAGTACCCGAGGATCGCCAGCGAGACGTCGACTTTCAGGTTGAAGGTGCGGTCGACGAATTTGAACTGGCGCGCCCCGCGCCGGTAGAGCGCATCCAGTTGTTCAATGAAAGCGTCGGTCGGAAACGGCCACGCGGTCTGGTCGAGCGCCGAAAGACAGAACTCGCACTTGAACGGGCATCCGCGCGACGCCTCCACGTACAAGTGGCGCCTGGCGATGTCCTCATCGCTGTATTCCGCGTAGGGCAGTGCCAATGCAGCGAGCGGCGGCTGCACGCCAGCGATGACTTTGTCGGGTACTGCCGAACCGGCCAGAAGTTGACGCGCCAACTGCGGAAAACTGACATCGCCCCAGCCGGTTACGACATGATCGGCCAGCGCGCAGATGCGCTGCTGCTCGGTTTCGTGGCTGACTTCAGGACCGCCAACGACGACGTGAACTTGCGGCGCCAGCAACTTCAGCAGTCCGACGACGCGCGTGGTCTCCTCGACATTCCAGATGTAGACGCCAAGGCCGATCAGCTTAGGCTGCGCTGCGAGCAGCTTTTCGACGATCTCTTCGGTCCGCTGGCCGATGACGAACTCGATGATCGCGCTGCGCTCATGCAAATCGCCGAGATTCGCGCGCAGATAACGCAGGCCGAGCGCGGCGTGCGCGTAACGGGCATTGAGTGTGCTCAGAATGATGTCAGCCATCGGCGGATTATGGGGGCAAGTTCCTGCTGAACAATCGGTTGCAATTCGATAGACTGCCGACTCATTGCAAAAGCAGAAACGGGATGGGTTCGGTGGCGTGTCACCTGGGACAACTGCGGCACTGCGACGTGCTCGGGGCTTTGCGCTTGTTGTCTCTGCTTTTGCTGCTGGCGGCGGGCGCGGCGATGGCGCAGGATGATATCGGTGGGGACGATTCCGGCAGCGAGCTGCCGCGGCATCCGCTGGAGACACGAGCACTGTCCGAGCCGGATCGGGTACTGAAACTGATTCCGCAGGCGCTGAACGACGCTGCCGCGAAGGGCGACGGGCGCGAATTGGCGTTGTTGCACCTGGCCAACGCCAACGCCTGCCGGATGGTTGCCGACTGGCACTGCCAGCGCGGTGCCGGCGTGCGCGCCCGTGAGCACGCAGAGGCTTCAGGCGACCCGATTCTGGCCATACGCGGCCTGATTGCAGAGGCGCGGGCGAGCATTTCGCTGCAGGACTACTCGCGGGCCGAACGCGTGCTTGGCGAAATTGCGGTGCGCCTGCAGCGCACGCAGTCGCCGGAGTTGGCAGCGGACATGGCACTCGCCTATTCGTCGCTGGGTCACGTGCTCGGCAAGCATCAGTTGGCGCTCGAGTATGCGAACCGTGGACTCGCCGAACTTGCGCCCGGCAAGTCGCTGTCGATGCGTGTGCGCTTGCTGCGCAACCGTGCGCGGGCGATGTCGCAACTGGGAGAGATGCAGGCTGCCCGGGGAACGCTCGAGGAAGCCATGCGTGTCGCCGAGGCCGTGCGCGATCCCAAGCTGCGGGCAGAGCTGCACCTGGAAGCCGCCGGCATGGCGCGCGCCAGTGGCGATCGCGCGGCAGTGCAGCGCAATACCGAGCGTGTTCTCGAGCTGGCGCTGGATTTGAAGAACTCGCAGCTTGCCGCGCAAGCGCGGGAGTTGCTGGGGCTGATGGCTCTGGACGCCGGTGACCAGGAGGTGGCCGAACGCGAATTGCGCGCGGCAAGTGAGCTTTTTGCAACGCTGGGACTGGCGCGCGACGAACTGCGCGTGTCGCGCGGCCTGATCTCCGTGCGCCTCAAGTTTGCGCCGGACGCACCGGGGTGGAACGTTCTGGTGGAGCACATGCTCGAACTCGAGGCGATGGTGGCGAAGAGCGACCGGGCAATGGCTTCCGACGATTTCGACGCGCGACTGCTGTATGCCGAGCAGGCGCTCGACCTGGTTCGACTCGAGGGCGAAGCGACGCTCGCACGCGAACGCGAGCAGGCGCTGGCCGAACGTAACCAGCTGACGCTGTTCCTGGTGCTGCTCAGCGTCGCCATGGTTATCGTCATGGCTGCCTTCTTCGTTTCGCAGAGACGATCGAATCGCCAACTGCGCGCCGCCCTCGACGCGCGTCTGCGCGCACTGACGCAGACCAGCCACGAGTTGCGCAACCCTATCGGCGGCGTACTCGGCCTTTCCGAACTGCTGCTGCGGTCGACGATCACGCCGGCGCAGCGCAGCATGATCGAAGCAATTCGCAGTGCCGGCGCCACGATCGAGAAACTGGCTCAGGATTTGCTGGATCGGGGTCGCATCGAATCAGGTCGGCTCAGCCTGTTGTTGCATCCAACCGCCTTGCGGCTGCTCGCCGAGAGCGTCTACCAGCTGCATCTGCCGCGCGCGCGGGAGAAGGGCCTGCAACTACTGCTGGAATCCAGTCCTGACCTTCCCGAATCGGTCATGCTGGATGCCGAGCGACTGCAGCAGGTACTCAGCAACCTGATCGGCAACAGCCTGAAATTCACCGATCGCGGTGAGATCATGCTCGGCATCCGTGCTTTGGCGAGATCCAGCGATGGGCGGGTCCGGGTCGCATTCTCGGTGCGAGATACCGGTCCGGGCATCGACAAGGACGAGATCGGATTCCTGTTCGAGCCATTCGCCAAAGGCAGGGCAGGGCAGCGCCATCGGGCGGGCGCCGGGCTGGGACTGTCGATTTCCGCCGATCTGGTGCGCCTGATGGGCGGCGAATTGGTGGTCGACAGCACGCCCGGACAAGGCTGCGAATTCCGCTTCGAACTGACACTCGATGTATGTACGGCGGCGGTGGCGGGTGCCAGTGAGCCGGTGGCGGCGCATGGCGCAGGTCTGCGCGTTCTGCTTGTCGACGATGACGAGGACGTAACCCTTGCGCTGCGCAGCCAGCTTGAAGTGCTGGGATGCAAGGTCGAGTCAGCGGGAAGTTCGCTGGAGGCGCGGGCACTGGTGGCGGCTCGACATTTCGATCTGCTGTTGCTCGACGTCGAGCTTCCCGATGGCCAGGGGCCGGAGCTGGCGCGAATCCTGCGCGATGGCGAGCGCAACATGCAGAACTCGCGCGTCGCCATCGTGTCCGGTCACCAGGCGCCAAGCCCGCTGCCGATCGGTGTCGATGAATGGCTCACCAAACCGGTGCTGCTCGACCGACTGAACATGCTGCTGGCCGGCGCCCGCTCCAGCGCTGCCCTCGATCGCGCGGCTTAGCTGCGGTGATCCGTCTGCAGATATGTTCGGTGAAAGTTCCGGTAACTATTCGGCAAACCTGTCGCGAAACCGTTCGTCCTGAGCGTTTCCCCCGTGCTTTTTGGGGGGGAAACAGTCGCAGGACGCGTCGTGCCGAGTTCGATGCATCCAGCGCATGTTGCGCTATTGGCGCTGCGTTGAGCTTTTGCGAAGCGCAAGCCGGGCGGGTGTGCGGCGGGCGTCCTTCGACTGTT
>JAIMJQ010000055.1 GCA_020693165.1 Xanthomonas sp.
CTATCGCTGTATATTGCAATTAGACACTAGCTTGCGATTCAATGGAGAAAGGCGGAATTGAACCGTCATCCATCCGCCGCCAAGCAGAAGGATCCGGATACTCTCCGGGCCATTTTCCTTGCCCGGAATTCCCGCACTGCGCGGGCTTCCCGACTGCGGCGCAGCAGGTGCGCCGCCGCCCGAACCGCCGAAATCGCCGCATGTCCGCGCCAGCCCGTTCTCTGTCCTCTTTTTTTGCTTCTGGGTGGGCGAAGGCTCATTGCCTGCCGGAACAGCCACATGCGCGGGCGGGTTCGCTGCCAACCATGGCCGGCGTTTGGGCGTCGAATGCAGCCATCGCTTCGTCGCGCCAGACGACCGCCGTCGCAGCGCTTGAACGTATCGCAAACGAGATACACTATTGCCAGAAACGGAGGATCGGATCATGGCCCAGTCCTCGATGCTGCATGTCCGGGTGGACGACGAAATCAAGGCGCAAGCCAGCGAGGCGCTGGCCGCGATGGGCTTGTCGGTGTCGGATGCGGTACGCATCCTGCTCAAGCGTGTGGTCAGCGACCAGGCGTTTCCGCTGGAGCTGAAGGTGCCCAACGCCCAGACCCGCGCGGCGATCGGAGAAGCGCGTGCGATGACCAAGGCGCGCACCGCCCGTTTTGCCTCTGCCGACACCCTCATCGATGACCTCGAAAAAGCCCGCCAGCAGTAAGCGGGCCGCGTCGCCGAGGGCGTGCGACTACACCGAGACGTTCCTCGAAGACTGGGAGCGCCTCTCGCGCTCGGATCGATACGACCTGAAGCGCTTGAAGGAGGCGATGCTCCTGCTCATTGCCAACGATGCACCGCTGGGCCCGGAATGGCTGGATCACCCGCTCAATGGACACTGGGCTGACCACAGCGAGTGCCACATCGGTGGCGACTTCTTGCTGATCTACCGGCTGGACGGCAACACCCTCATCTTCGCGCGCGCGGGCACGCACTCCGAACTGTTCGAGGAGTGAGCCGCGGGCGTTGAATCCGGCATTCCGGTTAGCCCTGGTCTGGCGAGACGCTGTCGCGCATGCTGTTATCGCTGCGTAGCCGCCAGGCTGCTAGGTTCGCTTCACCGCATCCGGGAGCCGCGCAGCGCATGATCGAGATCTATCGCAGCAGCCGCATCGAGACGCTGGCCACGCTATTGGCGGCGGAGATGCGCCGATCGCCGCCGGCATCGGTGCTGTCGCCACAACAGGTGATCGTCGGTCACCTGGGCATGAAACGCTGGCTGATCCAGCACCTGGCGCAACAGCCGCTGGCCGGATTGCCACGGGTGGCTGCGAATTTCGACATGCTGCTGCCGAGCGAATGGCTGGAGCGGCTGGCACAGAAAGTCCTCGGTACCGAAGCGATCGCGATTGCGCCGTACCGGCGCACCGCGCTGCGCTGGCGGATCTTCGAATTGCTGCCGACGCTGACGGACCCGCAGGTCAGCCGCTACCTGCAAGGCGACGAGGCGCCGCGTCGACGCTTTCAACTGGCTGATCGGTTGGCGGGATTGTATGGGCAGTACCTGGTGTATCGCCGCGATTGGCTGCTGGCCTGGGAGGCCGGCGAAAGTCCGGTGGATGCGGACTGGCAGAGTGTGCTGTGGCGCCTGCTGGTGGCGGATATCGGCCTTGCCCACCGTGGACAACGCATGCGCGAGCTCGCCTCGCGCCTGCCAGCGCTGCCGGCAGACCCGGAGCAACCGGCGCTGCATGTATTCGGGGTCGCCCATCTAGCGCCGGATGCTTTGGGCGCGCTGCAGGCGTTGTCGTCCAGCCGCCGCGTCATCGTCTACTTCCCGGACCCCTGCCGGGAACTGTGGAGCGATTTGACCAGCCCGGCCCGGGCATTGCGCCAACTGGTCGAGCATGGCGCCACGCGAGAGCTACTCGACGGCGGCGCCTTCCTCGAGATCAGCCACCCGCTGCTGGCCTCGCTGGGGCGCATGGGGCAGCACTTCTGCCTGTTGCTGGACGCGCTCAGCGATCCGAAGTGCGACTTGCGGGATCGCTACGACGAAACGGCAGCTGATCTCTTGCCGCCAACCTCGTCGCTGCTGGAGCGCGTGCAGCACAGCTTGCGGGTGCTCAATCCAGACGCCATCGGGCGTCACCCGGACGATCGGCGCGATGCGCGCAGCGACGCGTCGCTGCGCGTGCATGCCTGCCACACGCGGCTGCGCGAACTCGAGGTCCTCAAGGACGCCCTGCTCGACCTGCTCGCGGCGCACCCCGACCTGCAGCCACGCCAGATCGCGGTGATGGCGCCGAACATGGCGCTGTACGCACCGCTGCTGCCGGTGGTATTCGGAGAACCGGGCGATTCGAGATCGCTGCTGCCTTACCAGATAGCCGACGTGGCGCTGGTCCGAACCCACCCACTGCTGAGCGCGGTGCGCGAGTTACTGGATCTGCCGTCGCAGCGGATTACCCGGTCCCAGGTCTTGGGACTGCTCGCGCTGCCGGCGCTGGCGCGTCGCTTCGGACTCGACGATCAGCGTCACGCCGCCCTGCAGCGTTGGCTGGACCGCTGCCGTGTCGCCTGGGGCCTGGATGGCGCGATGAAGCAGGAATTCGCTGCGGCGCCGGTCGACGAGCACAGCTTTGCATTCGGCATCGATCGCATGGCTGCAGGCTTGCTGTTCGGTCGCGAGGAGCCGGATACCCTTCTCGACGGCGCCATCCTGCCGGCCGATCCGGTGACTGGCCCGGATGCCGAGTGCCTGGGGGCGTTGTCGGCCCTGCTGGAAGTACTTCGCGACTGGCGCGCCAGCGCGCACAGATCGCGCCCGCTGACAGCGTGGTCGCAACAGTTGCGTGATTGGTTGGAGCGACTGTTCGTCGTCGATCCAACCGACGACGGCGAACGCGAGGCGCTGTCGGCAGTCATGCAACTGGCAGCACGCCTCGGCGAGGAGAGCCGCGACGCCGGCGTGCAACCTGAAGTCGACTGGACCGTGGTGCGTGAAGTGCTGAAGCAGGAGCTGGAGGGCATTCCCGAACGCCAGGCGTTTCTGGCCGGCGGCATCACCTTCTGCGGCATGGTGCCGCAACGCGCGATTCCGTTCGAGGTGATTGCGATGCTCGGCCTCAATGATGGCGACTACCCGCGGCAACGCGCGGAGTCCGGCCTGGACTTGATGCAGCGCTATCCGCGCCTCGGCGATCGCGACAACCGGTCGGACGATCGCTATCTGTTTCTCGAGGCGCTGATGAGCGCGCGCCGCGCGCTGCACTTGAGCTACATCGGCGAAGGCGCGCAGGATGGCAAGCCACGCAACCCGGCGCTGCCGCTGACGGAACTACTGGGTCTGCTCGACCGGCAGTACGGCCTCGACCCGACGCGACCCGGCTACGACCCCGCCTGGCATGTGCGCCACCCGTTGCAACCATTCGATCCGCGCTACTTCGATCCGCGCAATGCGGATCGACGACCGGGCGATTGCGCCGGCAACAGCGAGAACGCGGATCCGCGCCTGTTTTCCTACTCCCGCGAGTTTGCCGGCCTGCGACCTGCGACCAACGCGGGCGCCTGGCGCTTCCTGGCCGGAGCTTTACCGCTGATCGCGGGCGAGGCCGCCGCCAATATCGAACTGGCTACAGTGCTCAGGTTTTTTCGCGACCCTGCCAGGTTCGTCTGCAAGACCGCGTTGAAACTGTCGCGCGACGCCCTGAATGAGGATGCGCCCGACGACCACGAGCCACTGGGAATCGACATCGACCCGCGCGACAGTCTGCCGATGGACCTGGTCTGGAGTGCGCTGCATGCCGGCGTCGCGGAGCTGCCGTTGACGGCCCCGCCGCATATCGGCTTGTCGGGACGCTACGCCAGCGGCGAACTGGGTGTGCGCACCTGGGCGTCGATGCTTGCAGAGGTGCAGCCGTACCTGACGGCTGCCCGGACATTGGCACCGTTTGCATCCGCTGCAGCGCAGCCGGAATCGGTGGCGATCGACCTCAATGTCGACGGTGCGCGATTGCTCGGCAGCGTCGGCCACGTGTATCGCTGCGGCGATGAGTGGTGGCTGCTGTCGATCGGCAGCAGCAACATCAGCTTCAGGCAGTTGCTGCCGCTGTTCCTGCAGTGGGCGGCACTGAGACTGAGCTTGCCGAGTCAGACCTGCCACGTCGCGATGATTTATCGGAATGGCAAGAAAGGCCCTGCCATCGGACCGCCGATTGCATTCGTCAGCACTCCCGACCGGTTGTCGCAGGGCTTGGGCCGGCTGCTCGAACTGTATCGACACGCGGAATTGACCGCGGGCCGCTATTACGCCAGAACCAGCTATGCGTTCGCCGCAGCGGTTGCAGAAACCGGGGCGAAAACGCCGAAGTCTCCGGTCGACGAAGCACGCAGGGCCTGGGCCGGCAACGACAGCGCCGGGTCCGTCGGCGAGCGCGACTACCTGCCCCTCTACAATCTGATCCTGGCTGGAGACGATTCGTTCATCGACTCGCCCGAGTTCGAGCAGATCGCCCGCCAGCTGATGCATGCGATCGGCGGCTGCGACAGCGCCCCGGAGGCTGCATGAGCGCAACCTGCCTTCCGATCTGGCGGCAATTGCCGCTGCACGGCACGTCGATGATCGAGGCCAGTGCCGGCACCGGCAAGACCTGGAACATCGCCCTGTTGTACCTGCGCCTGGTGCTGCAGCGAAAGCTCGGCGTCCGCCAGATCCTGGTCACCACGTTTACCGACGCCGCCGCGCAGGAGCTGCGGGCGCGCATCCGCGCGCGACTGCTCGATGCCGAACGCATCGTTGCCGGCAACGCGGGCACCGGCTCCGATATCGATGCATTCCTGTCCGAATGCTGTGAACTGGAAGGCCGGGGAATGCTGCGGGCGCGACTGCAGCTGGCGCTCGCCGACATCGACATGGCGCCGATCTCGACCATCCACGGCTTCTGCCGCCGGGTGCTCAGCGACTATCCCTTCGACACCGGCGTCCCGTTCGTACTCGGCGAGATCGTCGACGAAAACACGCTGATCCGCGAGTACGTGGAGGACTTCTGGCGTGCGCGTTTTCTTGGCAACGACGCCAACCCGACCGAGCTCGATGCCATCGCCGAGGGCACGCTATCGCTCGACAGACTCAATCGCATCACGGCGTACGCGCAGTCATCGCCGGAGGCCAGGATCGAAGTTGCGGCGGACGAAGACCTCGGCGTGCCCGGCTGGCTGCGACTCCCCGAGACTATCGCCGGCATCCGTGCGATTGCCCAGGACAAGAGTCGCTACAAGCCGCGCGCCAGCGCGCTGGCGAAAAGACTCAGTCAGTTGGCGGACGATCTGGCGCAGTTGCCGCCACATGAAAACTGCCTGACATTCGATGATTTTGCGGGTCTGTTCCAATACCTGACCGGCGCCCAAGTAGCCGCACAGGAGCACCCCGAACGACCGGGCGTGCTGAGTGCGGATCCCCTGCTGCTGCAGATCCGCCGCTGGGCGGGTCTGCAGCAGCGAGCCGCGTTGGCAAGACTGGGAAAAATCGCCGTGGAGGTCATCGAAAAGACCAGGAAAGTCCTCCCGGAAAGGTTGCGACTGGGTGCGCAAACCACCTTCTCGCAACTGATCGCCGAAGTTCACGACCGCCTGACCGGCAGCAATGGCGCAGCGCTGTCCGCGCGCTTGCGGCAAGCCTGGCCGGTCGCGCTGATCGACGAGTTCCAGGATACCGACGCGCGCCAGTGGGCGATCTTCGACCGCATCTACCAGCCCGCGGATGCCGCAGCCGACGCCGCGCTGATTTTGATCGGCGACCCCAAGCAATCGATCTACGCCTTCCGTGGCGCCGACATCCATGCCTATCTGGCGGCGCGGCAGAAGCTGCCGCTGGAACGTCGGTACTCGATTCGCGACAACTTCCGTTCGCATCCGCGCTTGCTGGAGGCGCTGAACGGTCTCTACCACCTCGCCGGCGACCTCGGCTTTGCCGGCAGCGACATCCGCTATGTGCCGGTGCGGTCGGGCCGGCCGCAGGAATTCGCCGCCAACGGTCGCCAGCAGCCACTGCGTCTGCGCCTGCTGCACTGCGACAGGCAGGTCGTCAGCGAGCGCGATCAGATCGCCCTTGCTGCCTGTGCGAACGATATCGTGGCACTGCTCGCCGACGCCTCCGCAGGCGTCACGCCAGGCGATATTGCCGTGCTGATCGACAGCAACCAGCGCGTGCAGTGGATGCGCGATTTGCTGGTCGAGCGCGGCGTGCCGGTGGTCGGCGCCGGCCGCGCCAGTGTGCTCGCGACCGAATGGGCCGCGGACCTGCAGTTGCTGCTGTTCGCGCTGTTGCAGCCCAACGACGAATACGCCGTGCGCGGCGCGCTGGCCACACGCCTGCTCGGCGCGACTGCGCGCGAACTGACCGAACTGGCCAGCAGCGCGCACGACTGGGAGCGCAAGCTCGAACAGTTCGCAGGCTGGCGCCGGCTGTGGGATCGGCGCGGCGTTCTGGCGGTGGTCGAGGCGCTGATCCTGGAACAGGCACCGCGCCTGCTGGGAGGTGCGGATGGCGAGCGCGCGCTGACCGACCTGCGTCACCTCGGTGAAGTCCTGCAGGATGCCGCCGCCGACTGTTACGGACCGGAAGAGCTGTACGCCTGGTTCGTCGGCGAGCGCCAGGGTGCAAGTGCGCAGAGCATCGAGGCGGGCCGGGAACAGCAGTTGCGCATCGAGAGTGAAGCCAAACGGGTCCAGCTGCTGACCATTCACTCCAGCAAAGGGCTGGAATATCCGGTGGTTTTCATCCCGACCGCGTGGCGCAAGCGCAGCGATCACCCCAAGGATGTGCGCAAGTACCTGGCGCGCTACCACGATGGCGAGCACCGACTGTGCCTCGACCTCGGTACTGCGGACTTCGATACCAACAAACAGGCGGAGCAGGTCGAAGGCCTGCAGGAACGCCTGCGCGTGCTCTACGTCGCCATCACGCGCGCGAAATCGCAATGCAGCGTCTACGCCTTCGACGACACCGCCGCGCGCGGTGTGGTCGAAACCATGGCGGATGTCAATCGTGGCGCGCTCGACGCGCTCCTGGGTGCAGCCTTGCACGCAGCCGGCGCCGGCGCGCAAGTCCATGCTTCCCCTTGGGACGCGCTCGCCGCAGCCGTGCCTTGGCTACGAATCGACCGTGCGGACTGCGAATTTCAGAAGTACCCGCCAAGCACCGACGCGAGCCTGGAACGCGTCGCTCGCACGCCGCTGCCTTCGGCACGCCCGTACCATGGGCTCTACAGCTTCACCGGCCTGATCCGGGCCGGCGCCGGACGCGCGATCGATGCGCCGCAATGGGCCGGCGACGAAGCAATCGTCGCCGACAACAGCCTCGCTACGATGGCGGCAAACGACCCACCGGATCGGCGCATTGGCGTGCTCGCGCGGCTGAAGGGTCCACGCTTTGGCGATGCCGTGCATCAACTGCTGGAGGAAGGGCGCGCAGCGGATTCGCTGGCGCCGGACCGGCGCGCTCGTTACGCGCTGCAGTCGGAGCGGATTGCCGCTGCCCTCGACCGGCAATCGATGCCACTGGAAGCCGGTCGGGAAGCCGAACTACTGGCAGCGGTAGCGGAACTGCTGGATCGGACGCTGGACTCGGAGCTGGCGCCCGGCTTGAGCCTGGCCAGCCTGCCGGCCACCGCATGCAGGCCGGAGTTCGAATTCGCCTTTGTCGTCGACGAGGCCCGCTGGCACCGATTGCATCGCCTGCTCGACGCCCATGGTCTCGGCGACTGGTGGCCAGCCAGCGCCGAACAGCGGGTACTGCGGGGAATGATGAAGGGCTTCATCGACCTGGTATTCGCGTGGGACGGTCGCTTCCACGTGCTCGACTACAAGACCAACTGGCTCGGCGAAGGACGCCTTTCGGACTACGCCACGGAGTCGCTGGATGTTGCGATGGGCGAGCATCATTACGGCCTGCAGGCACTGATCTATACCGTCGCCCTGCACCGCTACCTCGGTCACCGGCTGGTCGACTACGACGCCAACCTGCACCTCGGCGAGAGCTGGTACCTGTTCGTGCGCGGGGTCGGCCTCAGTCCGACCACCGGAATCTGGCGCCGGCGCTTCCCGCAATCTCTGGTCGATCAGCTGGATGCTCTGTTTGCAGGTCAGGAGATCTGCGCATGAGCGCCGTCGCCCAGGAGGAACGCGAGCCCCACAGCACGGCCGCCGCGATGGAACGCTGGGCACGCCTGCGATCGGGATCGCCGCTGCTGGCGCGGGCAATCGGAATGGCCACGAAAGCAGAGGCCGAAGGTCATGCGTGCGCACGGCTCACGGCCGCAGGCATCGACCTGGACAAGCTGCGCAGTCATCGCTGGGTCGGCGACGGTAGCCGCCTGACGCCGACGGTGCTGACCGCGGACGGCGACTTTTTCCTCTGGCGCAACTGGCGTCACGAGGAACGCATCGCCAGCGCCATTGCGGCACGAATGGCTGCGGTCGAATCGATCGACGATCCGAAGGTGGATGCGGATCTCCGATTCCTGTTCACCGGCGCCATCGGCGGCAGCGATCAAGGCGCCGGCGAGGACCCGCACGACGCCCAACGAAAGGCAGCACGCGAGGTCCTCGGCAAGCGCTTTTTCATCCTCAGCGGCGGCCCCGGCACCGGCAAGACCACGACCGTGCTGCGCATGCTGCTGATGCTGCTGCGGGTCGCCGCACGGGCCGACCGCCGGTTGTCGGTGGCGTTGGCAGCGCCAACCGGAAAGGCCGCGCAGCGACTGTCGCAATCCCTTCGCGACGGCGCCGACAAGTTGCGCCAACGGCTTGGCGATGATCGCGGCAGCTGGGAGTCCGCACTCGACGCGCTGCCGGACAGCGCGCGCACGCTGCATCGGCTGCTGGCCTGGCAGCCGCAAAACGATCGCTTCAGTTTCGACGCCAGCAATCCGCTGCCCTTCGACCTGGTGGTAGTCGACGAGGCGTCGATGGTCGACCTCGGGCTGATGCGCGCCTTGCTGGATGCGCTGGCGCCCAAGGCTGCGCTGATCCTGCTGGGCGACCCGGACCAGCTGGTTTCGGTTTCCGCCGGTTCGGTGCTGGCCGACCTGGTCGCCAGCGCCGCCGAGCCGCCGCTGGCAAACCATCATCTGCGCCTGCAGCACGTATGGCGAGCCGAGGGCCGCCTGGCCGAGGTCTATGAAGCGGTGCGCATCGGCAGTCGCCGCTCGCTGGCAACCCTGCTGACCGCGGATGTCGGTGCACAGTGGCATCTGCTCGATGATGCAGCCGCGCTGCACCAGCGATTGCTGCACTGGCTGCGACGCGAGGAATGGAGCGATCTCGATCGCATAGGTGCCGCTGCAGAACCCGCGCCGATCGCCGCGTTTGCGGCGATGCGCAAGCTGCAACTGCTGACTGCACTGCGCGACGGTCCGTTCGGCGCCATCAGCATCAACGACTGCATCGATGCCCGGCGACGGCAGCTGCACGACGGTACCGTCTGGTATCCAGGCCGACCGATCATGATTCGCCACAACGACTACAGCCGACGCCTTTTCAACGGCGATATCGGCCTGACCATCCGCCGCGACGACCAGCTCAGCGTGTGCTTCGAATCCACCAACGCCGATGGGCTGGTCGACTATCGCTACCTGTCGCCGCGCGAACTGCCCGAGCATGACCTTGGTTATGCGCTCACGATTCACAAAAGCCAGGGCTCCGAATACGACCACGTCGCCGTGCTGCTGCCGCCCGGCGCCGACAACCGCATCCTCGCCCGCCAGTTGCTCTACACCGGCGTCTCCCGCGCCAAGCGCAGCCTCGAGATCTGGTCCAGCGAAGCGAGCCTGATGGCCGCCCTGGAGCGGCTCAGCGTGCGCGATGGCGGGCTGAGGAGGCGATTGGCGGGGTTGTGAGCGGCTGCCGAACGCGCTTGGCGATGGTTCAAACGCGCTGGTTCGCTATGCCACCGAGGATTCCGGCGGGGACGCGTAAAATATGCAGTCTGCCGGAGCGACCGGTGTTGCGGCGTGTCAGCATTCGCTGACTTTCACCAGACCGGCCAAACCATCCAGTTCAGGGACAAAATGAAGCGCGAACGCATCGTTGAATTCGTCGGCGGCAATGACGAGGAAGTTGCCTACCTGCGCTTGCTGCTGCGCAAGTCGGCGAACCAGTTGACCGACCGCTGGCGACTGCGCCGCGAGGAGGACAGCCACGTCGACCTGGTGATCATTCACGACATCGTCGACGCCAGCGAACCCGGATCGAGCAGCGCCATGCCGCGTCGCGTGCGTTTGATCGATTCGGTCTTCGGGGCAGCGGGCATGGAAACGACGGCCTGGCCGCCATCGTTCGAGCAGTTGGTGCGTACCCTGAACAGCACGGCGGTTGTCAGCGAGACGCCGGCATCGGCGGTCAGCGCGCCGATCATCCAGCAGAACATCTATGACGATCTTTTCGAGGACACCCTCTCCGATCGCTGGCGCAGCAGCATCGAAATCGACCCGACCGCACCGCTGCTCGACCAGAACGTCGATTGGGTGCCACCGCCACACCAGCAGGAATCGCTGCTGACCCTGCAGGCCGAGGAGTTGTTCCGCCGCGATCCGCATCCGGACCACAAGGAATCCCTGGCAGCCATCCGCCTGACCGACGATGTCGACATCGAGGCGACCGATGCCAAGACCATCCGCGGCGGTTCGCGCAAGGACCTGCGCGATGCCAATGGAATCCTTGCCGGCACCCTGCACACGCTGACCTTCGAAGAGTCCAGACAGTGGCATCCGTTCGCGGCCTACCTCAGCGGCCGGCTGTTGCCCGGACCTGCGCGCATCGAGGTCTGCCACATCATGCTGACGCTGGATCCACGCAACCGCCACTACTACGCCCGCAGTACGCTGGCCATGCTGGAGGAGTGCTGCACACAGTCGCTGCGTCGTGGCGACTGGCAGAGCCTTGCCGCAGGCGAGTTTGCCGCGATCAAGGAACAAATCGCGCCGCGCCCCTACGCGGAACTGCTCTGGTTGTGTACCTATATCGACGAGCGACCTTCCGCAGAAGCCAGCATCGACACCGAGACCCGCTATCGCCTGATCCAGAGCATCGACCTGACGCGCGACTATCCGGGCGCCGCGCGCGTGGCCCACGAACTGCAGCAGCGTTGCACGATCGCCGCCGCCGCGACCGCGGCAGGAGTCCCGCTGGCGGTCGCGCGACGCGTGGCGCAAGCCTTCGATGCCATGGGATTCCTGATTCCCGATTGAGAAGACGCGGCTACTTGCCGTAGGCGTTCGTCGATGCCTCGGTGAATGCAGACGCCATGCTGTCGTGGCCCGATGTACGCGCACCAGCGCGTTCACCGGGTACTTGCCGAGCGCGTCACACCTGCTCGGGCACCATCTCGATCGCCCCGCACGGGCATTCGGCGACGCACACGCCGCAGCCCTTGCAGTAGTCGTAGTTGAACTGGAAGCGCTTGCCGGGGCCGAGTTTGATCACGGCGTTGTCGGGACACACGCCGTAGCAGTTGTCGCATTCGAAGCAGTTGCCGCAACTCATGCAGCGGCGCGCCTCGAACAGCGCGTTGTCTTCGGTGAGTCCGCCCTGCACTTCGTCGAAGCTGCTGGTGCGCCGGGCGATGTCGAGTTGCGGTCGCACCGTCTTCGGCGCGTCGCTGTAGTACCAGGTATTCAGGCGATCCAGTGTCGCTGGCGCATGCTTGGGCGGCGCCTCGTGCGTCGTGCCGCGCAGCCATGCGTCGATATTCCGCGCGGCCTTCTTGCCGTGACCCACGGCCACGGTGACGTTGCGCTCGGCTGGCACCATGTCGCCGCCGGCGAACAAGCCGGGGTGGCTGGTCATCATCCGGGCATCGACTTCGACGACGCCGTCTTTCATTTTCAAGCCGTTGATGCCATCGAGCAGCGACAGGTCTACGTCCTGACCCAGCGCCAGAATCAGCGAGTCGGCCTCGAGCGTTTCGAACTCGCCGGTCGGCTGCGGGTAGCCGTTGTCGTCGAGCGCCATCTTCTCGATGGTGAGCACGCCGCTGTCTTCGCTCTTGATGGTCGACAGCCACTTGACCATCACGCCCTCTTCCAGGGCCTCCTCGACCTCGAAGTCGTGCGCCGGCATTTTCTCGCGCGTACGCCGGTAGACGATCATGGCTTCGGTTGCGCCAAGGCGCTTGGCGGTGCGGGCGACGTCGATGGCGGTGTTGCCGCCGCCGTAGACCACCACGCGACGACCCAGCATCGGCTGCTCTTCGCCTTCCATCGAGCGCAGCACGGCGACCGCATCGAGGATGCGCGAACTATCCTTGGCCGGGATGTAGGCGCGCTTGGCGATATGCGCTCCCACCGCCAGAAACACGGCATCGTAGCCGCCATCCTTCATGGTCTGGGCGACATCGGCGACTTTGGTGTTGAGCTGAAGCGTGACACCCATGTCGACGATGCGCTGCATTTCGGCTTCCAGCACTTCGCGCGGCAATCGGTACTTGGGAATGCCAAAGCGCATCATGCCGCCGATGAACGGGCCGGCCTCGATGACGGTGACCGCGTGACCCAGGCGTCGCAGGTGGAAAGCGGCCGACATGCCAGAGGGCCCGGCGCCGACGACCAGTACCTTGTTGCCGGTTTCAGTGGCCGGCGCGGCGAATTTCCAGCCCTTTTTCAGCGCCTCGTCGCCGAGAAAGCGCTCGACCGAATTGATGCCGACCGCCGAGTCGACCTGGGCGCGGTTACAGGCGGTTTCGCAAGTGTGGTAACAGACGCGGCCCATGATGGCCGGGAACGGGTTGTCGCGCGTCAGATGACGCCAGGCGGCCTCGTAGTCGCCGCTCTCGGCGTGGAACAACCAGCCCTGAATATCCTCGCCCGCCGGGCATTGTGCGTTGCATGGCGGCAGCCGATCGACATACTGCGGGCGTTCGGTGCGCCAGGTGCCGGTCCTGTTGGCCAGCGAGGAGCCAGGGTCCAGAGTGATCGCAAAAGGTTTCTGCATGGTCATGCCACGGTCTCCTCGTCCAGCAGCCCGTAGCGCCGGATATTGCGGTCGGCTGCAGCCTGGATCTGCGCCAGCATCTCGGGATGGCCGTTGGGGCCGAACAGGTGGGCGAAGCGCTTCTGCGGCTTCAGGTATTCCTCCACCGGCACGCGATGGCGGATCCTGGTGACCTGAGTCACCTCGCCATGTTCGGCCTCGAACACCGGGAAAATGCCGGTTTCGCGTGCCAGACGGGCAAGCCGGATGGTGTCGCAACTGGCTGCGCCCCAGCCGAGGGGACATGGCACCAGGATATGCAGATAACGCGCACCGCGGATGCTCATGGCTTTGCCGACCTTGGCTTCCAGATCGCGCAGGTCGGCCACGGTGGCGGTGGCGACATAGGGAATCTCATGTGCCATGGCGATACGCGGCACGTTCTTGCCCTGCCCCGCCTCGGCGCCCGGATGCGGACCGACCGCCAGCGTGGTGTTGGTGCGTGCGGCAAATGGCGTCGCCGAACTGCGCTGCACGCCGGTGTTCATGTAGGCCTCGTTGTCGTAGCAGATGTAGAGCACATCGTCGTTGCGCTCGAACATCCCGGACAGGCAGCCGAAGCCGATGTCGGTGGTGCCGCCGTCGCCGCCCTGGGCGATCACGCGCACCGCACTTTGCGCCTGGCCCGCTTTGCGCGCCTTGACCTGCAGTGCTGCGGCGATGCCAGTGCCCACCGCAGCGGCATTGCCGAACAAGGAATGCAGCCAGGGCAACTGCCACGACGTCTCGGGATACGGCGTGGAAAACACCTCCAGACAGCCGGTGGCATTGGCGGCGATCAACTGGCCATCGGTGGCGCGCATCGCCGCGTCGATGGCGTAACGCGCGCCGAGCGCTTCGCCGCAGCCCTGACAGGCGCGGTGACCCGAGGTCAGCGAATTGTCGCGTTCGGTCGATGCCTGCACGCTGCGCTGCTCGCTGTCGAGCAGACGATTGCCCACCGTGAAGGTGCCGGTCTGGTAGAACTTGATCGGTGCCGCAGAGGTATGGATGCTCATGTCAGATCACCTTCGCTGCTATCGGGCCGACATCGCGCAAAAGGCTTTCGGCGATCGGGCCACTTCGGCGCATCTGCGCCTCGCGCGCCAGCTGGCGATTGACGATGCGCCAGTCCAGATCCATGAAGGTCAGTGGCTGCAAGGTGCCCGCCACCGCCTCGCTCAAGGTGCGCTGCAACGAGGCCTTGGTGATGGCGCGACCGCCGAGGCCGGCGACCACGGTGTAGCCGTGCAACTGCAAGCCGGACAGGGCCAGGCGTACATCGGTCGACACCACGCCACCGAGTCCGACGCAGAAGCTCTTCTCCAGCACCACGACGTTGTTCGCCCGTTGCAGAGCGGCGCGCACGGCGGCCAGCGGGAATGGCCGGAACGACTGGATGCCGAGCACGCCAATCCTGACCCCGGCGGCGCGCATATCGTCGATGGTGTCCTTGAGCGTGCCAATGACCGACCCCAACGCGACAACGATGGTTTCGGCATCTTCGATCCGGTAACCACGGACCAGGCCACCGGACTGGCGGCCGAAGCGCTCGGCGAACTCCTGCGCAATCCGCGGAATCACGTCCAGCGCAGTCAACTGCTTGGCGTGCGCCAGGTAACGCACTTCCATGAAGGCTTCAGGGCCGACCATGGCACCGATCGAGATGGGTTCGGCCGGATCGAGCACCTGGCGCGGCTCGTAGGGCGGCAGGAAGGCATCCACATCGGCCTGCTCCGGCATGTCGACGCGCTCGTAGGCGTGGGTGAGGATGAATCCATCCATGCACACCATCACCGGCATCGACAGTTCCTCGGCCAGCTTGAACGCCTGGATATGCAGGTCGAGGGCCTCCTGGTTACTCTCGGCGAACAACTGGATCCAGCCCGAATCGCGCTGGCTCATCGAGTCGCTGTGGTCGTTCCAGATATTGATCGGCGCACCGATGGCGCGATTGGCGATGGTCATCACGATCGGCAGGCCGAGCCCGGACGCGTTGTAGACCGCCTCGGCCATGAACAGCAGGCCCTGGCTGGCGGTCGCGGTGTAGGTGCGCGCACCGGTGGCCGACGAGCCGATCGCCACGCTCATCGCGGCGAACTCGCTCTCGACGTTGATGAACTCGCAGTCGGCGAGTTCGCCGCCCTTGACCATCTCGCCGAGGCCCTCGACGATGTGGGTCTGCGGCGAAATCGGATAGGCGCAGATGACTTCCGGCCGGCACAGCGCCACGGCTTCGGCGACCGCGCGCGAGCCTTCCATTTGCCTAAGCATGGGACAGCTCCTCCATTTCGCGCTGAGTGAATGCGTAGGCCTCGGCCGCCGCGGCCACGTTGCTCTCTGCGACCTTCCCGGAGAACTTGGTGCGGATCGCATGATCGACAGCGCTGAGCGCGATCAACCCCGACAATGCCGCAAAGCCGCCCAGCAACACCGCATTGGGTAACGGCCGGCCGATATGCTTGAGCGCGATTTCAGTCGCCGGCACCGTGACCAGTCGCTCGTGGCGGAAGCGCCTTTCGATTTCGGCCAGACCGAGATCATGGAAGCTGCGCCGGCTGTTGATCAGCACATAGCCGTCGGGCTGCAGGCCCTGAAACACGTCGACTTGATGCAGCAATGTCGGGTCCTGCACGATCAACACGTCGGGCGCCAGGATCGGCTCGCGCAAGCGAATCTCCTGATCGTCGATGCGGCAATAGGCGATCACCGGCGCACCGGTCCGCTCCGACCCGAAGCTCGGGAAAGCCTGCGAATGGCGTCCTTGCTCGAAGGCAGCGATCGACAACATTTCAGCCGCGGTCACCACACCCTGACCGCCGCGACCATGAATCCGAATCTGCAACATCTGACCGCTCCTCCCATCGCGCAGGTTGGGATTGTCGAGGATTGGAAAACCGGGGCATTGATGCAGAGCAAGGCGGGGGTCTCATGCAGGAGCCGCGGTCGCCCTTGGCGATGCGCTTGTTCGCGCAACGAACAAGATCAACAAGGGGCAAGGGGTCGGGTCCGCGTCACGGTCAGACCGTGCGCCGAGGTTGCGCCCCTGTCCCCTGCCCCTTGCCCCTTTTTCTGAATACAAACAAATCATAGGGCTACCTGATGTTCGGTGAGAGTCCCGGTCGCCCCTGGCCGGTGCGCTCATTCGCGCATCAAACTGGGCGGACTTTCGCTCCGATCGGCAGCCTGGAAGCACTGAGAGGCGGGCCGCCGCCTTCCGTGGGTTCGGACTTGTCCGAACGCTTCTGCTTTGGCTTTTGGCTCCGGCGTGCAGCAAACCCGGATCGCAGCACGGCGAACAGCAACCGCAACAGCGTCCGGACAAGTCCGAACCCACGAAAGCTGCACACCTCTGCCGATCAATGACTTGCGAGATGTTTGGTGAGAGCCCTCCGAGGCAGGTCGACGACACCACCCGGACGCGGCAGTATCCGTCCCCATTCTCGCCGCTGGCCCTGCCATGAAATTGCTACCGTCCCTGATCGCACTGGCGGCCTTGACGCTGACAGTGGCCGCGCCGGCCGTCACCCTGACGACCCACGCCGAGCGCAGCGACTTCAAACAGACCGGCCGTTACGACGAGACCGTGGAACTGTGCGCGGCATTCGCCAGCGCCTACCCGGACAACGTACGCTGCGAGGAATTCGGGCGCTCGCCGGAGGGCCGGCCGCTGTTGTCGCTCATTGTCGGCCGCGCGGCGCTGACCGCCGCTGCAGCGCGCGAACAGAATTTGCCGGTGATCCTGATCCAGGGAGGCATCCACGCCGGCGAGATCGATGGCAAGGACGCCGGCTTCCTGGCACTGCGCGAAATGCTGCAGGGCAAGGCGGCGCCCGACGCCCTCGGCCAGCTGGTGCTGGTATTCGTGCCGGTGTTCAACGTCGACGGCCACGAGCGCTTTGGCGCCTGGAACCGGCCGAACCAGCGCGGCCCCGAGCGGATGGGCTGGCGCACGACGGCGCAGAACTACAACCTCAACCGCGATTACGCCAAGGCCGAAACGCCGGAAATGCAGGCAATGCTGGCGCTGATCGAGCGCTGGAACCCGATCGTCTACGCGGATCTGCACGTGACCGATGGCGCTCAGTTCGAGCACGACATCTCGATCACGCTGGAGCCACTGTATTCGGGCGACAGCGAGCTGCGCGTGGCCGGGCTTGCCTTGCGCGCACGGCTGATGGAGCAACTCGCGCGCCAGGGATCGTTGCCATTGCCGTTCTATCCATCGTTCGTCGACTATGACAATCCGGCGTCGGGATTCGAAGCCGGCGTCGCGCCACCGCGTTTCTCGACCGGTTACATGCCATTGCGCAACCGCTTCGGCGTGTTGGTCGAGACGCACTCGTGGAAGGACTACAAGACCCGCGTGCGCATCACCCGCAACACCATCATCGCCCTGATCGAAGCCACCGTGGCCCACGGCCAGGACTGGCTGAAGTTGGCCCGGGAGGCGGATGCGCGAGCCGCAACACTGGCCACCGGCAGCGTACCGCTGGCGTACCAGGCAACCGGCGAAGGCCAGCTGATCGACTTTCGCGGCTATGCCTACACGCGCACGCCCTCAGCGATTTCCGGTGGGCTGGCGACCCGTTACGACGAGCGCTCGCCGCAGATCTGGAAGATCCCGCTGCGCGACGACGTGCAGCCGAGCCTGTCGGTCACGGCTCCAGGCGCTGGCTACATCGTCCCTGCCGCGCATGCCGATTGGGTTGCCGCGCGCCTCGCCGTGCACGGCATCCAGTTCCGCAAACTCGAAGCGGCCATCGACGACGCCGATACGCAGACCTTCCGCGCCACCAAGGTCAACTTCGCAACAGATTCGGTGGAAGGCCACCAGCGCGTGACGCTCGAGGGCGAATGGAAGCCCGAGCCGCGCGCCATCGCAGCCGGCTCGCTGTTCGTGCCGATCGCACAGGCCAAGGCGCGGCTGGTGGTCGCCCTGCTGGAGCCGCAAGCCCCCGATTCCTATGCCGCCTGGGGCGATTTCAACAATGCCTTCGAGCGCAAGGAATACATGGAGAACTACGTCGCCGAAGAGATCGCGACCGCGATGCTGAAGGACGATCCCGCACTTGCCGCCGAATTCGCCCGGCGCCTTGCCAGCGATCCCGCGTTCGCCGCCGATCCCGCCGCGCGCCTCGATTTCTTTGCGCGCCAGCATGCGTCCTACGACGAGCGCCACAACCTGTATCCGCTGCTGCGCGTTGAACAGGACCTGTCAAGTCATTGATTTTATTCGGGCGTCCTGGTCCACCCCTGCAGCGTTCCTGAATGTCAAAGATCGTCCAGGGCGAGCACGGGCGGTGAATGCAGCCGCGCTTTGGCACAATAGAGGCCTTCCCAAGGCGCGGACTCTCGATGCGACCACGTTGGTTGATGCTGATAGCTGCTCTGATCCTGGCGCATCTGGCACACGCTGAAACGCCTGCGGGCGCCCAGAAAACCTGGCGCGCGGTGCTGTTCGATGGCCGCAAGGTCGGCTGGGCACTGACCGAACGCGAGGTTGCCGCCGACGGCAGCGTCCGTAGCGCCGAGGTCATGGACCTTCAGATCCAGCGCGAGGGTGTCTCGATTTCGATGTATTCACTGGAAGAGACGACCGAGAGCGCCAGCGGGGAACCGCTGTCGTTCCGCGCGGAAATCCGGACTGCAGGCCAGGAACTCAACTACACGTCGAAGCTGACCGCACCCCGGAAATTCGCCGTAACCCTGGATGGCGCCGGCGCCACGCGCCAGCAGACGCTGGAATTGCCTGAGCACGCGCTGTTCTTTGAAGGTCAGCGCCGCGCGCTGAAGGCCGGCATCGGCATCGACGGCAAGATCATCGCCATCGACGCCTTCGTACCGAGCCAGTTGGCGGTCATTCCACTCGAGACCACCTTCAAGCGCCGTCGGCGTATCGAATTGTTCAAGGACGAGGCTGAACTCACCGAAGTCGAACAACTGGTGCGCTATGCGGACGGTCCGATGCAGGTGGCGGCCTTCGTCGACGACGAGTTCAACGCCCAGCGGATTCGCATGGACCTGGCCGGCATGCAGGTGGAGTTGCTCGCCTGCGACGAGCAGTGCGCCCGCGCCCCCAACCAGCCGCTCGACTTCCTTGACCGACTGGTGATCGATGCACCGCGCGAACTCCAGGCAGCGGACCTGTCACAGCCATTGCGATTGAAAGTGCGCATTTCCGGTACCGACATTGCGCCGGCCACGACTGGCCACCAGAGCGTGCGCCCGCTGAAGCCCGGCGAATTCGAGCTGCGCATCGATCCAGACCAGTCGCAGCGCGACGATGAGGTCCTCGGCCTCTACCGCGAACCGTCGGCATGGGTGCAGTCCGACAATGTCCTGCTGAAGGATCTGGCCAAACGCGCCACCGGCGGTGGCAACGACGAGCTGTCGCGCATGCGCAAGGCCGAGCAGTTTGTACGCGAGTACATCTTCGGCAAGAATCTGTCGGTCGGCTACGCGTCGGCGCTGGAAGTGGCGACCACCCGTCAGGGCGATTGCACCGAGCACGCGCTGCTGCTCACCGCCATCGCCCGCGCCTCCGGCATTCCGGCGCGAGTGGCGACCGGGCTCGCCTATGTACCGAGGTTTGGCGATCGCGAACACGTGTTCGTGCCGCACGCATGGACCGAAGCCTGGGTCGACGGCAGTTGGCGTGGCTTCGACGCCGCACTCGACGGGTTCGACGCCGGGCACATCGCGCTGGCGGTGGGCGACGGCGATCCGGTCCGCTATTTCGCCGGGGTCGCGCTACTCGGTCGGCTGCAGATCGAAAGCATCGACCGGGACCCGCGCTGATGCGTTGGCTCGCATCGCTGCTGATGCTTGCCTGCCTGACGACGGCGACAGCTGCAGCAGCGCAGCGACCGGTATCGCGACCCTCGATCGCCGGCATCGTCACCGATCCCGCCCTCGGCGAACTCAGCGGGCTGGCGCGCTCGCTGAATCTGCGTGACCGCTACTGGGCGATCAACGACGGCGGCTTCGGCAACTACCTGCTGCTGATCGATGGCCGCGGCCGGGTGCAACGCAAGCTTGCGGTTGGCAACGCGGAAAACGTCGACTGGGAAGATCTCGCAAGTTTTCGCTGGCGCGCTGCGAACTGGTTGATGATCGCCGACACCGGCGACAACTCAGGCGTGCGCGATCACGTTTCGTTGTGGATGTTGCGCGAACCGGCAGACGCAACCGGCAGTGCGAAAACGACCGGTCCGGCGCTGCAGCTGAAAGTGCGCTATCCCGATGAACCGCATGATGTCGAGGCGATCACCGTCGATGCGACCGAAGGCGCGATCTACTTGCTGACCAAGCGCACGGTGCCGCCGATATTGTACCGGGTACCGCTGGCAGCGATCGATAGTCGCGAGATCGTGATCGCCGAGCGCATCGCGACGCTCGACCTTATCCCGCAGCCGACCGAAAGCGAAATCCTGCGCGATGGCTCCCTGAGCCGATATCGGTCGCAGGTCACGGCGATGGAACTCGATTGCGATCGACGTGGCTTGCTGGTGCTCACCTATGATGCCATCTACCGCTTTGTCCGCGAGCCCGGCCAATCGTGGGAGCAGGCACTGGCGCGGCAAACACCGGCACGCTCGTCGCTGAGCTTGCTGCCCCAGGCAGAAGCCATGTCGCTGGACCGCGGCTGCCGCAATCTCTTCGTCGGCAGCGAGAAGGCACCGGTACCGTTGCTCAGATTTCGCTACCGGGCGATTGCCGGGAGCGCCACCAAAGAACACGCCGCGCCGTGAGCCATCGGCACTCGCCGCCAGGGCGTTCACACACAGGCCGCGGCAACCGGTGTGCGTCGATTCGGCTACTGCAGGCGCTGAAATCCGGCCGTTGGGGCATCGCCTGCACATCGGCACGCCTGCGCGGCCGGAGCTACACGCAATTGCGGGCAATCCTCGGCGAATTGAGTCGCGAACAGCGCGATGCCCTGGAGCTGGCGATGGCCGATGGTATCGGCCTCGCGCCGGCCCGTGGCGCCAACCAGAATGCCAACTGGTTGCAGCCGGCTTGCGTCGATGCGATTGCCCGAGGGCTGCCGACCCATGACGAGGCCGTGTTGCTGCAGGCCGCCACGCGCGACCGTTTCGGACGATGTCACTGGCTGCAGCCGGTCGCCTGCCGCGCCTGGTTGCGAATGCGCACGGCAGCGCATGATGACGGCATCGAGTTGGAACTGATTTCCGGCTTTCGCAGCTTCAGCCGCCAGCGCCAGATTCTCGAACGCAAATTGCGGCAGGGTCAGGATTGGTCGCAGATCCTGCGCGTCAGCGCGGCACCCGGCTACAGCGAACACCACACCGGCTGCGCAGTCGACCTGACAACACCAGGGCAGACTCCATTGGTCGAGGACTTCGAGCGCTCATCGGCTTTTGCCTGGCTTGCAGACCACGCCGGCGAATATGGATTCGAACTGTCCTATCCGCGCGGCAACCGTTGGGGCTTCGCCTACGAGCCCTGGCACTGGTGCTTTCGCACCGGCGCAGTCAATTGAGGACCACCGGCCCCTGGTTCGCGGTCGGCGTCAGCTGTTGCGGCAGGTCCAGCGGCAGGCGGATGCTGGTGAGGCCAAGATCGGACAACAGACCCTGCGCGCGTGCCGCCAACGCCGGGAACAACTGACGCGCGCACACTGCGTGGTTGGCTGCGAATACAGCCGCCCCGAACACCTCGCCGGCAATCTGCCGATACATCGCCAGTGCCTTGATTTCGAGATCGAACAAGCGGTCGCGTTGCATGCCGCGGGTCGGAGTGCCGACACACGTGAGGCGTATCTGCAGCGCGAACTGCGGCGGATTTGCGCCCTCGACGACGTTCGGCGTCAGCTGCAACTCGACATGCGCATTGCACTCGACATTGCGCATCTCCTGGCCTTGCAGCAGTTGCGCCTGCAGCGACGTGATACTCAAGCTGTCGAGCGTCAGTTGTCGAAACAATTCTTCGGCGGTCATGAAAAGCGGTCAACCGTGAATTCCCGGGTCATGAACTATCGCGTTCCCTAGTGCTGTCCAGAACTCGCCAAAGATACAGGGTGGCGAGGCTGCGGTACGGTTGCCAGGCTTCGCCGATACCTGCCAGTTCCTTGATCGATGGCAGGGCCGGCAACGCATGCGCCAGTTGCGCGCCAGCACGCACGCCATAGTCGCTGACAGGAAGAACGTCGACGCGCCCCAGGCGGAACATCAGCAGCATCTGCACCGTCCACGGCCCGACGCCGCGCACGATGGTCAGACGCGCGATCGCATCGGCGTCGTCGATCTCGGCCAGCGCTGCCGGCGTGGGCAGTCGGCGCGCCAGCGCATGCGCCGCAAGATCTTTCAATGCGCGCGCCTTGGCAGCGGAAACGCCGGCCGCCCTGAGATCGGCGTCGTCGACTTTCGCAAGCGATCTCGCACTGATCGTGCGTACGCCGAGGGTGCGCTGCAAACGGCCAAAGATGGTCTCTGCCGCCTTGCCATTCAGCTGCTGGAAGATGATCGAGCGTGCCAGCGCATCAACCAGCGCAAACGGCTCTGGCCTTGGTACCTGCAGGTCACCGATCCGATCCATCCATCGGGCGAGCTTGGGGTCATTCCGGCGCAGGTGGGCGCGGGCGAGCGCATCGATGTCGCTAGTCCGCATTTCCCACACCGGTCGTGGATGATGGCGAAGGGATGTGCGCCGAGGGCAAGGCGCGAGTAGGAGGAATGGTTGCTCCCCGGCTGCGGCTTGACGAAGCGCGCATCTTTTCGCGCCGTTGCGAGCAACCCACTTCGGTTCGAAGCCGCACACGAA
>JAIMJQ010000056.1:0-21087 GCA_020693165.1 Xanthomonas sp.
AGTGGGCAAAAAGTGGCTTTGGAATTCCTGTCCTCCATCCATGCCGGATTTCGTCCGCAGGGTCCTTTCCAGTTCCTTCAGGTAGGCTTGGCTTCGCCGCACCAGGCCGGCCACGATTTCCGGATCGTTCTCGACGAGGAAATTCGATCCCAAGTGGGCATGCCCTTTGCCGATTCCGGCGGGGCCGGGAAGGCTGCCTGTTTCCGGCGGTTTCGGGATCAAGTCTCCCGCTCCAGGATCGTCTCGAGGGCGTTGATTTCATGGGTATTGAAGCCCTGGTAGTCGAACTTCGTCGATTGAAAGCCCACTTACTCGACGAGTTCAATCTCGCTCGGCCGCCAGGTCTTGTCGATCCACGGCTGTAGCGGGCCGTACATGCGAAGGATGGCGAACCAGCTCTTGCCCGGAAGGGTCTGCAACCAGTTGCCTTTTTTGCCAGCCGGCGCCTTGGGGGCGAAGTAGACATCGTAGGAGCCGTCGGCGTTCTGCTGGAATCCCTTGCTCTGGCTGCCGACCGACGGGAACGGCTGGCTCGTCTGCAGCATCGAGCGGGTCTGCGTGTCGTACATCGTGACGGCCCAGAAATTGTTCACCGGCACGTTGGGCGGCAGGTGCAGCTTGTAGGTCTTCGAGCCATCGAAGGCCTTCTTTTCGGCATCCTTGAAGGCGATGGCGTAATCAGAGCCGGCGCCCGGATGCGTGACGGCCATGGCGGGTGTCACACCGGTGTAGCCGAAATAGAAGCTGGTCCGGGCATCCAGGTTGAGCGCGCCATCGGTTTCGAAGAACACGTTCTTGTTGGCGAAGCCCATGACCCAGGAGCTGTCGCTGTCGGGATAGATGAAATAACCCTCCTCGCGCGGGCTGTACAGTGCGGCGCGGGCTGTGGCATCGCCGATGGCCGCCGCTTCCGTGAGCAGGCGCTTCATCCGCGCGTCCGGATTGAACGGTTTGCCCTTGACGATGCCGATAGCCGCGAGTGACCCTCTGGACTCGCTGCTCAATGCGTCGATGGGTTCTCTCTGGATGATCTTGTCGAGGGCCTCGAAGTAGCTGAAGTCGCTGGGCGCGACCGTGTTGTAGCTCTTGCCGGTGATGTTCACGAACTCAGTGGCTGGTGGGTTGCTTGCCAACTTGAGCGGGTACACCTTCAGGTTCTCCTTGATGTTCTTCAAGGCCGGCGCCAGTCCGTCGGCAATGGAGCCGCGCATGAAGAACCAATTGACGTAGGTCGGCGCCTTGAGGACGAAATAGCCTTCTGGCACAGCATCGGTGTAGCCCGGAGGCAGCACCAGATACTTGCCGCCCTTGCCCCTGTCCGCGCCGGCGACTCCGAAGTCACCAACGTAGCGCATCCATGCATCATCAAGCATGCCGAGCATGCCGGGCGGCACTTCCACCACAGTCGGCCCGTACGCCTGCAGGTCCAGATGACCGATGGAGTACATCGTGGACGTGTTGCCAGTCAGGTACAGCGAGTGCGAATCGAGCAGCCCTTCAGCAACCGCGATCTGATTGGGCTGGGTCAAGCCGATGGCCGCATTGCCGGCAATGGCGCTGTAGACGGACAGCGCACCGATGTTGTCGAGGAACGCACTTACGGCCCGCATGCGGTCGAGGTTGTCGTAGACCGTGTCGACGGTGGCGTCGGTCGGCACGCCGTCGAAGAACTCCAGCTTGCCGATGGGCGTTTCGACCTTGTCGGGGGTCGAGATCGACTTCAGGGTTTGCGGCGACACCTGTGCCTGCGCCACCTGCATGGCGGGCCATGTCAGCACGACGACGGCTGTCAGGGCGACCAGTGAACGATAAGGCTGGTTCATTAGAGTTCCTTGTGCTTTCGAGTCGTGAGGACGTCGTCCCCGACGATGTTGGCTGACCGATGGTGCTGACATTGGCCAACCCCGGCCCAAAATTATGGCACGCGCACCTGGTGGATGCGAGGAGGCGCTTGGCCAGCAGCTCCTGCCTGGGCTTTCATGAATCCCAATTTGTTGGTGGTCAGATGAAAAGGCAGGGACAGCGTGCTACTTTTCGCACCGGTGTCGGATAAGCGCCCGCACTGACCCGACAACCTTGCGGCACGTCAGAGAACGCCGGGCTAGTCCACCGTGCTGGTAGTGCCAATGGTGGGAGCGACCTTGTGTCGCGAGTTCTGGCCACGGTTTGCGACGCAAGGCCGCCCCCCACACAACGAGCATCGACCTGCGAACCCGCTATTCGAAGCCGTTCGCATGAATCGACTCGCTGGCGGGCGCGTGCAGCAGTCGGGTGGCGACACTGGTGCCGAGCGAGCCGCCCGCACCTGACGGCACCGAGCCGACCGCGCGCAGGGTGTAGTCGCCGCCTGCCGCGGGCAGCACGACGTTACTGCGCAGCCAGCCGCCTGGCGTGCGAGTCATGCTGCCGAGGTCGGTGAACTGGGTCGCGTCTGTCGAGCCCAGCAACCGCGGCGCCCCGCCCAGCTCCGGACTCGCACCGCCGCGCAGCCAGGTCACGTTGCTGCCGCTCAGACTCAGCGATTGCACCGCCGCGGTCGGCTGCGATAGCCGCGCGATGAAATTGCGCGCGGTCGAATTGATGCTGCTGAAGTCGCCGCTGACCACCAGCTTGCCGTCGGCCTGCAACGCCAGCGCTCGGACGATGTGGTTGCTGCTGGCGATAAAGCCAGTGTCCAGGCTGCCATCGGCGTGCAGCCGGGCCAGTCGACTGCGCGCCAACCCGGCGACAGTCAGGAACTGGCCACCGAGCAGCAGGTCGCCATTGCTCTGCAGCGCGATGGCCTGCACTGGCCCGCCAGCGTCGGGATCGTAGGTCGCGTCCAGCGTGCCGTTGGCGTGCAGTCGGGCGATGTAGTTGCGGGCCGTCCCGGCAACCGTGGTGAAGAAGCCCGCGAGCAGGATCTTGCCGTCCGCCTGCACCCCTATCGCGACCACGCGTCCGTCGGCACTGGCGCCGGGATTGAATCCGGCATCCAGCGCCCCGTCGGGATCGAGCCGCGCGATGCGGCTGCGGGCAGCGCCGCCGACCAGCGTGAAGTCGCCACCGATGAGCAACTTGCCATCCGGCTGATGCGCCAGCGCAAAGATACGGTTGTTGGCGTTGGGGTTGTAGGTCGCGTCCAGGCTGCCGTCCTCGGCCAGCCGGGCGATGTATCCGCGTGCGCCACCGATGTTGTTGAAGTCGCCGGCCAGAACCAGCCGGCCGTCGTCCTCGACTGCCAGCGCGCGCACTTCCAGATCGGGCGTCGGCGGGTTGAAGCCGGGATCGATTCCGCCGCCATTGAGCAGGCGCGCGACGCGCGGTCGCGACATCCCGGCGATGGTGGTGAAATCGCCGGCTACCACGATCTTGCCGTCGCCCTGCACGAGAGCAGCGTGCAGGTAGTTGTTGGCACCCGGATTGAAACTCGCGTCGATCGTGCCGTCGGCATGCAGGCGTGCGATGCGGTTGACTGGGGTGCCCGCGACCGCGCCGAAGTCGCCAACCAGGACCAGCTTGCCATCGGCTTGTTCGGCGATGCCGTTGATATTGCCGTCGGCACCGCCGGCAAAAGTGGCATCGACGCTGTCGTCGGTACTCAGTCGCGCCAGGCGATTGCGCCCGCGGCCACTCAACTGGGTGAAGTAGCCGCCCAGCAGCAACTTGCCATCGCTCTGCACGGCAAGCGAGGTGATGCCGTCGTTGGCGTTCGGGTCGAACGTTGGATCCAGGTTGCCGGACGGCGAAATGCGCGCGATGCCGTTACGTGTGCTGCCGCCGAAGTTGGTGAAGATGCCGCCGGCAACCAGGTGCCCGTCCGGGAACAGTGCCAACGCGCCCACGCTGCCGAAAAGACTCGGGTCCCCCGCAGCGTTGGGATCATAGGCGGCATCGAGACTGCCATCGGCGTGCAGTCGCGCAATATGGTTGCGAGCGCTGCCGCCGATCTGATTGAAGAAGCCGGCCACGATCACTTTGGAATCCGCCTGCACCACGATGGCATCGACGCTCAGGTTCGCGTTCGGGTTGAAGCCGCCATCGACGCTGCCATCGGCGTGCAGGCGTGCAAGGCGATTGCGCGTGATGGCGGCGATGCTGGTAAATTCGCCACCGACGAGCAGCTTGCCATCGGCCTGCGCGGCCAGCGCGTTCACGCTGCCATTGGCGTTGGCGCTGAAGCTGGTGTCGTTGCTGCCGTCGCTGTTGAGACGGGCGATGCGGCTGCGATTGTTGCCGCCGATATGGGTGAACTCACCTGCCACCACCAACTTGCCGTCGGCTTGCGGCAGCAGCGCCGAAACCTGTTGATTGGCGTTGGGGTTGAAACCGGGATCGACGCTGCCGTCTGCATTCAGACGGGCAATGCGATTGCGCGCGATGCCGTTGATCAGGGTGAAGGCACCGGCAACGACCAGCTTGCCATCGGCCTGCGCGGCCAGTGCCAGTACCAAGCCATTGGCGTCGACATTGAAGTCGGCGTCGACGCTGCCATCCGCGCGCAGTCTGGCCAGACGATTGTGCGGCGCACCGGCGACCGTGGTGAAGTCGCCGGCGACTACCGCGTTGCCATCGGTGAGCACGGTGAGCGCGAATACGCTGCCGTTGAGATCGGGATCGAAGCCGTCTTCGGGCGATTGCGCAGCTGCCGGCGTCAGCGCCAGGCAGGACCAGCACGCCAGCAGCATGCTGCGGACGATCTTGTGCGATCGGGACATCATCGTTCTCCATATGGGTTGTTGTGTCGACGGACTGCGCCGCGTGGATGGGCTGCAGCCCGGCTCACTCGAAGCCATCGGCGAGCAGCACATCGCCAGGTGGCGGCAACGGCGGTGGCAACGGGCCGAGGTCGATGCGATAGCCGCCGCCGTCGGCGCGACCAGCGAAGGTGGCGACGTTCAACTGCACGACCGACTGCGCATTGCTCGATTGCGCGTGTCCGCCGCCGAGCGCCTGCAGCCGATTGAGTTGGTAAGACCCGCTGCTGGCGTGATCGGCGCCGGCCACGTCGGCCAGCATCAGCAGGGGGATCAGCAGCAGTCGCATCGAGATGGCGTCGCAAGGTGTATGCGGCGCCCAATGCATGGCCTGTGCCAGCGCGTCGGATCGCGGGAAACGCGTGCAGCCGGCCGAAATCGAAGGGCCGTCATCGCAGCTTTGCGACAAGCCCATTGCAAGTTTGCGACGCGGGACAGCATAGAGGCGCCGGCGATCCGTCGAATTGCCTGTCGCAGCGGGCACGTCTGTGGATGGCACGGCCCATGCGTAGGCGCTGGCTGTCCCATCACGGAGTCCCGCCATGAATCTGTCCGTTCCCGATGCGCTGCACGCCCGCCGCTGGTGGTCGCTGGCGACGGCCGCGCTTGTTCAGGGTACCCGCGCCGGCGCAGGTCCCACTGTCTGACCCGATCACCCCGCAGGGCCTGTTGCGCGATGCCGGCCAGTCGGCCAGCGGTACCTTCGATTTCAGCGTGCGTTTCTGCGACGGCCCGACCCTGGCGAGCGGCGTGGCCACCGGTCCGGCGCTGGCGTTCGACGACGTGGCGGTCGACAGCGGGCTGTTCGCGCTGTCGGTGGATCCTCCCGGCACCGAGTTCGTCGGCGAGAAGCGCTGGGTGCAGATCAGCGTGCGCCCCGGCGTGGCCACCGGCGCCTGCACCGATCTGCTGCCGCTGATCGCACTGGCGCCAGCGCCGCAGTAGCTGTTCGCGCCGCACGCAATCGCCGCTCGGATTCATTCCCGGCGACTTTGCGCTGGCCGGACATGCGCATCCGCAGTTGCAGGCGGGCAACGGGCTCGCCGGCGGCATCTACGACGGCACGCTGGCACCGACCTTCAGTGTCGACTTCGGTGTCGGTGCCAACCAGTCGCTGCGCGGCAACCAGACGCTCAGCGTGACCGCAGGTACCGGCCTGACCGGCGGCACCAGCCCAGGCCGTCCTGTCGCTGAACCGCATTCCCGGAGCCGACAATGATCCAGCTCACAAAGTTCGAGCAAGTCGATGCGAAGCGTCTGCTGTTGCGATTCTCGGATGGAAGCTGGGGCGTATTCGACTTCACGTCTTTTATTGCGTCAAACACCGAGATGACCGCGCCGTTGTCGGATCCAGACTATTTCGGCCGCTGCTTCATCGAACTGAGCGCGCCTGCTTGGCCGAACGGATTCGACTTGAGGGCGCAGTCCTTGTATCGGACGCTGGCCGAGCGCGGGGAGTTGAGGCGAGACGCGGAGGCAGCGTGATGCTCCTGAACCCAACTGAGGTTCGACGCCAATCAGGTGCAATCATGCTTGGACGCCGCTACCTCGGAATCATCCACGCGCTGGCAGCAGCCGGCGTTCGTTACCGGATCGTCGGCGGCATCGCCGTAAATCTGCATGGCTACGCGCTCACGCGATTTCCACTGATCTCCCGCTGAGTGGAACACGGTTCAGGGCCGGCTTCCGCGGAACCCTGATTTCCGGACCATTTCAGCCTCTGAGCAGAATTGGAAAGACTGCTTCCGCTTTCTGATCAGGATTTTCAGGATCTGGATCCCCGCCCCCTGCAAGCTGCGTTGACGAATTTGCACGCCAGCAGCAACGCCCCAGGAGGAGCCAATGCAGCCCACATCACACCTTGCCCGACTTCACCGTTCTGTTCGCACCCAGTTGCTGACAGCGCTGGCCCTGCTGTGCTGCCTGAGCTCAGGCGCCCATGCCCAGGTGTTTTCGACAGCCTTCAGCTATCAGGGTGAGTTGCGCGTGCAGGGTCAGGCCGCCAGCGGTCTTTACGACCTGCAGCTGACGGCCTACGCCGGACCTGCATCCACCATGGCGCTGGGTGCGCCGGTGCTGATCGAGGACCTGAGCATCACCGATGGTCTGTTCTCCGCTTCGGTTGACTTCGGCAACAGCGTTTTCCTCGGCGACCCGGTGTACCTCCAGGTTGCCATCCGACCCGGTGCCAGCACGGGCAACTTTCAGACCTTGTCTCCGCGCCAGCCGATCCTGGCTACCCCATACGCACTGAAGGTACGTGCGGGTTCGGTGACGGATATCGAACTGGCCAGCGGCAGTGTTGGCAGCCAGGCGCTGGTCGATGGGGTCGTCACCGCGGTCAAGATCGCGCCGGGCGCGGTCGGCAGCGCAGCGCTCGGCAGCAACTCGGTCAACACCGCGCATCTGGCCGATTCCAGCGTGACCAGCAGCAAGCTGGCCGTGAACTCGGTGGACAACCTCGCGCTGCAGCCAGGCCAGGTGTTCGGTTCCAAGCTGGCGGACAGCGCCGTCACCACCCTCAAGATTGCCGATGCCTCGGTCACCGCAGCGAAGATTGCCGCTGGCGCCGTAGGCACCGCGCAGTTGACCGATGGTGCTGTGGTGGGCGCCAAGATTGCCAATCTGGCGGTCGACACCGCAGCCATCGCCAACAACGCGGTCACCAGCACCAAATTGGCCAACGGCGCCGTCGGCCGCAATGCGCTGGCCGCAGGTGCGGTCGGTGCTGCCCAGGTGGACACCAGCCAGATCCAGCTGCGCCTGGCAGCGAACTGTCCCGCGGCAATGTCCTTGCGCGGCATCCAGTCGGATGGATCCGCCATCTGCAACGGCATTGCGCGAGTCGCAGACTCCAGCGGCAGTGTCGGCGCCCACCCGGCTGTCGCCCGGCGCGCCGACGGTCGCATGCTGATCAGCTACGCAGATTCCGGCAACGGCGCACTGAAGCTGTTTTCTTGCCACGATCTGAACTGCAGCTCGGGCGAATCACGCACATTGGCTGCAGGAGCACCCATCGCATCTTCCGATCTCGCCATACGCGGCGACGGGCGGCCGCTGATCGCCTACGCTGAAGCCGGACTCGGTGGCCTGCTCCTGTACGACTGCGACAACAGCCAATGCAGCAGCGGCAGCTCACGCGTCCTCGACAGCACTGTCGGCAGCGGCCGCTACCCCAATCTTGGAATCCGCAGCAACAACCTGCCGGTCATTGCTCACTACAATGTCAGCAGCAATGATCTGAAACTCTACGACTGCACGGCGGCCGATTGCAGCACGGGAGTTGCGCGCACGCTGGATAGCGCCGGCATTGTCGGCGCCTACGCCAGCATGGCGCTACGCGCGGACAACCGCGCCGTCATCGCCTACGCCGACAACAGCAATGCGGACCTGAAGTTCTACCTGTGCAGCAACGCCACGTGCAGCGGCGGCTCATCCATCGCCCTGCAGAGCAACGGTGCCGTCGGCAATGACGCCCGCCTGGTCATTCGCGCCAATGGCAACCCGCTGATCGCCTACCGCGATGACACCCAGAGCACGCTGATGGCCTACGACTGCAGCAACAGCATCTGCACTGCCGGCACTTCTCGCACGCTCGACAACCAGGGGAGACCCGGCGGCGCGGCGCGCATGCAAGTCCTCAGTGACGGTCGGCCGGTGCTCGTCCATGTCGACACCGACTCGCAGCTATTGCGCTGGACGATCTGTGGCAATGCCAACTGCAGCAGCGGCAATCTGAGCCGCACGCTGGAGACCGGCGTCGGCTTTGAGCTGGCGCAACTGGGGCTGGCCCTGCGCGACGATGACCTGCCGCTGATTGCCTATCACCACGGGCCCGACGACGATCTGCGCACCCTGGTTTGCGCCGACAGCAGTTGTGCGGGGCAGCCATGAGGACCCTGCTCGTTGGCATCGTGCTGCTGGCGACGGGCTCGAAGCTGTGCAGCCAATCCGGCGGTGACTACCAGATCAGGCGCAGCACCATCGGCATCGCCACGGCTGAGCTCAGCGATGGCAGTCAAATACTGCGCGTCAGCAGCGGCCAGGCCGCTGCCACGACTTTGTCCGGTGGCGACTATGAGTTGCAAGGCGGCTACTGGACGGGCGCCACATCGACTCAGGGCGATACCCTGTTCGCCGACGGCTTCGACGACTGAAGTCGTGCTCTGGCCAGGGCCCAGCCACACAGTACCCCGAGACTGAAGACGAGCAGCGCAGCCAGTAACCAGGGCAATTCGGCCCTCGGGAAGTCCACCACCTCAGCCCCGCCGGCAGCGGCGCCAGCCAACGGCAGCGCCTGCGTACGCAAGTGCCAACGATAGGCCGCCGCCACATCGCCCTCGGCCAGCGCAACGAACACCTCCGCCTGTTGCGCCAATTGCGCAAAGCGTGGGTCCCGGCGTGCCTGCGCCAGTGCCTGCAATTGGCCGATGCCGAGTCGGGCAGATGCTGGCTGGCCGGCCGCCAGTTGCACCAGAATGTCGAGGAAACGCCAGTTGCCGGCCAACTCGCCCTCGTCCTGATCCTGCAGTCGCTGCTGCGCTTCCACCAGGAACCCGCGCGCCGGAATTACCGCACCTTCGCGCAACGCGCCTGCAGCCTGAGCCAGCAAGACGCTGGCCATTACGCCATCACTCTGCAGCGCCAATGCTTCCGCGCGTGCCGCATCGATGTCCTGCTGAGCCAGTGCCGGCTCGTCCTTGACCCAGAACAGTCGCGCCCGATCGAGCCGCGCATCCACCCTCAAGGCGCTGGCGGCGCCTTCAGGGTCGGCGTCGAGCACGGCTGCAAACTGGGTCAGCGCCTCGTCGACACGGCCCTGCGCAGCGATGGCGGTCGCCAGGTTGTACAGCACCACATCCAGTTGCCGCACCTCACCGCTTTGGCGGTAGAGGGTCAACGCCTGCTCGAAAGCCTTGCGCGCGGCGCCGGCATCGCCATCGCGCAATGCCACCCGGCCCAGGCGCTGACTGGCGCTGGCCGCCGCGACGGTCAACCCGGACTCACTGGCCAGCGCCAGGGCCTCGGCGAAGGCTGCGGTCGGATCGCCCTCACCCATCGCCAACAGGATGTCGCCGCGCAGAATCCGCGCCTGCACCTGATCCTCGACCTGGCCCTGCAGCAGTGCAGCCGACTCATAGTCGGCCACTGTGGTGCGCGCCGCCGTCAGAGCGCCGCTTTCGAGCAGCAGATTCGACAGATTGCGATAACTGCCCAGGATGCCGGGCTGATCATCGATTGCGATGCGCAGCGCCAGGGATTCCCGATAGCGTGCCTCGGCCTGCGCCGGGCTGGCGCCGGACTCGGCCAGCAATACCGCCAGATTATTCAGCACATTGGCCTGCTCGCGGCGCTCACCGGCACCTTCGAAGGCCGTCAACGCCTGCTGATAGAACTGTTGTGCGCGGCCGTAACTCCCGGCCCGGTAAGCAACGATACCCTCGAACTTGTCCGCCAGCCCGCGCAGACGCAGATCGTCGCCAGCGCGCTCGCGCAACAATCCGATCGCTGCCAGCGCCAGTTCGGAATCGCTGACCAACGCCTCCTTGATCGACTGCAACAAGCCGGCTTCGTCCAGTTGCCGCAGCGAAGCGAGCACCGTCTCATCGGTCAATACCATCGGCGCCGGCGGCGGCGGAACTTCGGGTAACGCAGCGTCAGGCGTCTCAGTGCGCCACCACCACAGCCCGACCAGCAACAACAGCAAGAGCAGAATCGCGATCCACAACCGCCACCGGTCCGGACCAGGTTGCGCGTCTGCGCGCGACGGCGTTTGGGATACCGGCACTTCGAGATCCGCTGCAGTCTGCGCGGGATCGGCACTCACCGGCTGCGCCGGAGTGCTCAACTGGTAGCCGCGCCGATAGCGGGTTTCGATGAGTTCGGCTCCCCCGTGCTGATCGCGCAGCAGCTTGCGCAGCATGCTCACCGTTTTGTGCAATGCGGCGTCTGTGACGTAGCGACCGCCCCAGACCTGCTCGATCAACTCGTCCTTGGCGACGATGCGTGGATAAGCGCGAATCAGGCAGATGAGCACATCCACTTGCTGGGTATCGGCGGCCAGGCGTTCGCCGTTCGCGGCCAGCGACAGCCGGCGACCGGCCACTTCGACGCGCACCGGGCCCAACAGATAGTCGGACTCCACCGGCTTGCCCACTGACGGCGGATCAACATTCATCGACATGATGCGGTCACTGCACTCTGGTCACCCGGCTCGTGCTGCCAAAGATCGCAAAAAAACCATGGCAATTCCCGTCCTCACGCATCGGGTTCACGCCAAGCGCACGCGTTCAGCGTCGGCGTAGATATTGAAACCACGCTCACCCAGGAAGCCGACCAGAGTAATTCCAGCGGCCTGCGCCTGTTCGATCGCCCGACTGGACGGCGCCCCGACCGTGGCAACAATCGAAGCCCCGGCCATGGTCGCCTTCTGCAGCAATTCAAAACTGGCGCGACCGGACAGCAGCAACACGTGATCGGTCCACGGCAGGGTACTTCCCAGAAAAGCCTGCCGCACCAGCTTGTCCAGTGCATTGTGCCGTCCGACGTCCTCGCGCAGCGCGAGCAGTTGCCCCGCCAGATCAAACAGGCCCACACCGGGGCTGCCGCCGGTGACCGCGAACAGCGATTGGGCTGTGCGCAGGCGCGCCGGGAGTTGTTGCAGCAGGCTGGCGTCGATTTGCCTCGATCCACAGATTCGCCGTGACTGCGAACTGGCTGTCACCGCGGCGAGTGAGGTCTTGCCACAGACGCCGCAGCTGGAGTTTGCCACAGACGCCGCAGCTGGAGTTCATCGTACCCACGCGCCGCAGTGATTCCAGCCTGGGCGCGGGCCCGTCCGAAGACATCCGCAGGCAGGCCTGGCGCGGGAACAGAGGGCTCCGCGAGCACCGCCGAGCCCCAGAACGACCCAGCAAAGGGCCACGCGGCGTGCGTGCGGGCCGCTTCACGGCATGAACCCGCAGCGTACACTGCCCCGCGTCGTGCACAAAAACGGGCTTTGGATTTCCTATCCTTTGACGCCAGGATCCAGCCGCGCGCCGCTTGACCCGCGTTTCCCTTGGATCGCAATCGAGCCCTGCAGGCAACGTTCGGGCCCGTCGCAGGAGCGGGCTCTACCCGCGACTTGAGGCTGCTGCGAACGGCAAAGGTCGCGGGTTGAACCCGCTCCCTCGCAAAGCTGCGCGGCCTACGCCTCCTTTTTGCCCGGCGCAACCCGCTTCATCAGTGTGTCGAGTTCGCTGCGCACACTGCGCACCTGCTGCCAGATGTCGTGGTCCAGCGTCATCTTGTGGTGCAGCGCGGAGACCAGTGGCAGCAGGGTTTCCTCGTAGGCCTTGGCCATGCGCGTCAGGGTTTCGGCGAGAGCCGGCGGGATGTCGAGGCGCGGGTCGACGGGTTCGCGGGCGAGCAACTGGCGGATGTCGGCGAGCGACTTCAGGGCGTCGAGTGCTTCGCGGGTGCCGGCGGATTGCTCGTTCTGCTTCTGCAACTGCTGCGCGATGTCGGCGAGCACTTGCGCGGCGCGGGTGGCGCCGTCGGCTTCCTTGCCGCCCTGTTTCATCAGCCGCTGGAAGTTGTCGACCAGTGACGACCAGCGCGCCTGTTCGTCCGCATCCGGCTGGCCGATCAGGTGCGCCAGCTTGAGCAGGTTTTCCTCGGCACGCGCACCCAGGGTCTGCGCTTCGCCGCGATAGTGGTCGCGGATCAGCGCATCGAGCTCGGCATCGGTCATCAGCGGCGACAACTGCGCGGCGAGCTTGACCATGTTGCGATAGCTGCCCTGCAGCTTGAACGGCGGCTCGCGGCGGTAGGCGTCGTCCTGCGCGGCGCTGGCCACGTAGGCGGCGTTGACGCGTCCGAGCACGTCGCGCACGGCGACCATGCGCTTGACCATCTCGACCAGTTCGACGCCACCGGGCAGCCCGGTCGGCAAGGGTTCGTCGTCGCCGCGGGCGATGCGCAGCACCGACAGGATCTCCGCGCGCGGGCGTTCGGCGAGCGGGGCTGCGACCGGGTTGGCGGTCAGCGCGTTTTCGATATAGCTGTCGGCGAACAACGCCTCGCGGCCGCTGAGCACATCGCCCAGGTTGTAGACATCGGCGCGGTTGGCCAGCATGTCGGGGATGCGGAACACCTCGCCGGTTTCGGTGTACGGATTGCCCGCCATCACCAGCGCGAAGCGCTTGCCGCGCAGATCGATGGTGCGGGCGACGCCGTCGATCACCGCGTCGATGCGGCGGGTGCCGTCGGCCAGCGAGATGAACTTCTGCAGGAACTCGGGTGAGCAGTGCTGGATGTCGTCGACGTACAGCATCACGTTGACGCCCATCGCCAGGCCGAGGTTCAACTTGACCAGTTCCTCGGCGGCGCCGCGTTGCTCGACCTGCGCCGGATCGAGTGCGGTGACGTCGTGGCCGAGCGTCGGGCCGTTGACGCGTACGAAGATCATGCCGAGGCGGTCGGCCAGGTACTCCATCAGCGTGGTCTTGCCGTAGCCCGGCGGCGAGATCAGCAACAGCAGGCCGGAACGATCACTGCGCGGGTCGCCGAGCGTGCCGATCTGCTTGGCGAGATTGTTGCCGATCAGCGGCAGGTAGACCTCGTCGATCAATCGATTGCGCACGAATCCGGCGATCGGTTTGGCGAGGAAGCGATCCAGCCCCAGGCGCTTGCGCTCGCGTTCGCTGACGCGATGGCGCAGCACAGCGAAGGCCTGCCATTCGGGCGCGACAGTTTGTTCGTGCTGCGACAATCGGATCAGGAAATCGGGGAAGTCGAGCGTCATCGCGCCGCCCTGGAGGCGCTTGTGCTCGCCGCGCAGGCCGTCGATGCGCACGTGAAGCTCGACATTGACGCGCTCGCGCGGCAGCGCCGGGAAGCACAGGATCGCTGCGGCTTCCAGCGCCACGGCTGGCGGTGCGGCGGGATCCATGCGCGCGCACCAGGCGCCCGCCAGCGTCAGGCGTTCGCCGACCGCTACCGGTGCTTCGAGCGCTGCGAGTGCCGTGCGCGGCAGCTCGCGGCTGACGCGTTCGGCAAGGTCGAGCGCGGCAGCGCTACTGGCGAAGGCGGGTGTCGACGCGCTCAGGCTGGCGGCCAGGTGCCGCGCGGCAGCCTGGAGGCTGGCGAAATCGCCCGCCATTCCCTGCGCTGCGGCGAGCGCGGACAGCGACGCCTGCCAGGACGACGGCATAGGCATGGCCTCGCCGCGCTCGATGAACCAGTTCAGGCCAGCAGCCAACGTGCGCGCCTCGTGCTGGCCGTTGGCGTCCAGTTCCGCGAACCATGCCTGCGCGAGCACGCGCGAGTTGGCCGGCCAGCGCAGTTCGCCTGCGTTGGCAGCGATGCGCGAAAGCGCGGCGACGATCAGCGCGGCGTCGGCATCGTGCACGCCGCGCTGGTAGTCCTCGGCCGGATGCTGCTGCGCCTCGTCGGCGGCGATCTCGGCCAGCGCTGCGCCATCGCTGGTGCGCAACGCAGCATCCAGCGCAGCGTCTCCGCCCTCGGCGCGACGCCAGATGCGCCACGCCAGATACTCGGCGCGATAGACCGCGTCGGTTTCGTTCGGCAGCGTCTGGCCCCAGACCTGGCGGTGCTGCTCAGCCGCCGGCTCATCGAGCTGCACGCGGTAATCGGTACCGGTCAGCTGCAGCGACAGGCCGCGTTCGTCGTGCAGCAGCGCCAGGTCGAGTGGACGACGTTCGATGGTGAAACGATGCAGACCGAGCGCCATCGAAGCGCCCGAGGTGCCGAGGTCGAGTCGATCACGCAGATCGCGCAAGCCCGCTTCCTTGAGGCTGCGCAGGCGCCCGCCGAGTTCGTGGGCCTGCACCGCGGCGCCGAGCTTGCGCAGGTCGTCGATCTGCGTGGTTGCGCGTTCGACCAGCAGATCGCTGGCGAAAAAGGCGTGCAGCTCGTCGGCGTCGGTGAGCTTGGCGATGCGCCGCGGAATGCCGTCGAGCACGCGCGCGATCGCTTCGCGCAGGCCTTGCGCACGTTTGTCGCGCGCGGCGGCGATCTGATCGCGACGCGCGGCGAAGGCTTCGAGCGCCGATTCGCGCCGCGTGGTCAGTTCGACCAGGAATGCCGGTTGCGCACCGAAGCGTCCTTCCAGTTGTTCGATGCTGCCGAGTGTGCGCGCCAGCGCTTCGTCGATCGCCTCGGGTGTATCGGCGCGCGACAACAGATTGGTCAACGACTGTTCCAGCACCGTCAATTGCGCGCTGAACTCCAGGCCCTGTTCCTGCTCCAGCAGGATCTCGCGGCGGCCGCGCAACGCGGCGCGGATGCGGTTGACCTCGGAGTACAACGACGAGGTCTCGCCCAGCAGCGTCGCGCGCTGTTGCGCATCGGTTTGCTCGAAGCTGGCGATCAGCTCGGACAGGCCATCGAGCGATTCGGCCAGCGCATCGAGCTTGTCGCCAATCGGTGTCAGCTGCGAGGTCGATTTGGCCACCTCGACCGCGGCGGTGGCCTCGGTCAGACCCTTGCGCAACGAGGCGAATGCCGCCGGATCGGCAAAGAACTTCAGCGCGCGCTCGCCGATGCGGTTCAGTTCCTCGGTCAGGCGCGCGTCCTGCGCATCGACGGCCGCGATGTCGACGAAAGCTTGCTCGCGCAGTCCGGTCAGCTCGCCGCGCTTGCGCTTGAGCGAGCGTATCGCCTCGGTGAAGTCCTCGGGTTTCTGCCACAACAGACTGACCACCCGCGACAGCAGTTCGCTGACTTGCTGGGTCGCTGCCTGAACGGTCTGCCGCGCGGACTGTTTGGCGCGCTCGAGCTTTTCGAATGCATCCAGCGCTTCGCGACCGCTGCGCCCGAGCAAGGCCACGTCGGCAGCGATGCGCCCGAGTTCCTCCTCGCCCAGCCAGGGATAGGCATCAACACAGCGCGCCGCCAGCTTGAGCAAGCGGTCGTAGCTGGCTTCGCTCTGCGCACCTTCAGCCAGACGCGAAAGCTCTCGCAGCTCGGCCAGCGCGCGCACCACACTGGCATTGCCCAGGCGCCCGAGCAGACCGGCGACCTTCGGCTGTGCACCGGCGTGTTCGTCCGACGCGAACGGCGTGCGCCACAGCTGCATGGTGTGCAGGCGCGAGGCGTCTGCGCCTTCCGGCGTAACCAGCAGGATGCGGCCGTCGTCGTATCGCGCATAGCCGGACGCCAGCAAAGGCTGGCCGATGGCGCGGTCGATCAGGTTGTACGGCAACAGCGCGTAATCGCCACGCGCGGTGTCATAGAACACATAGAGCACATCCTCACCACTCGGGGCTCGCGCCGTTCGCTTCAGCCGATAGCCGCGGAAATCATGCCCCAGGTCCTTGAAATGCTTGAAGTCGCCAGATTCAAGGTAATAGCCGCCGGGGAACACGATGCCGTGGTCCTCGGGCAACTCGACGCAGGATTCGCCGATCTCGTCGATGCGCACCACTTGCTTCAGGCGCTTGTTGTAGACTAGGTGGCGCACCACGTTTTCGCGGTACGGGCGGATCGCCAGCACGATCAACGTGCGCAGGTCCGCGAAGCTGATCTCGGCGTCGGCCAGTGCCTGGTTCTTGTCGTCGACTGGCTCCGAATAAATGCCGAGGCCGGTCTCCGTGTTGTTCTCGATCTTGACCGTGAGATCGCCACCGGTGGTCTCGACGAACACGGTATCGAGGATATTGACGTGCGGATGACGCCCCAGCACGTGCTGCTCGCGGGTCACCGTCACCCACTCGAAACTGTGCGGCGAGGGCAGCACATGATCGCGTTCGCCGCGATTGTCGATGTAGGTCAGCGCGCCGCGTTCGATCGCAAAGCGGAAAACTCGCATGTCGCCCGGCTGGCTGCCGGTGCGGAAGATCAGCAGCAGGCGCTCGCTGGCGATGCGCAATTGGTCGAGCGAGGTCGCCTTGTAATAAGTGTAGAGCTCGCGGAAGTCGGCAACGAAACGGCTGTCGTCGAGGAAGGTGCCGGCGACCGGCACCGACGTCAGGTCGTCCCCTGCCTCGTTGAGCTGGTACAGGCAGAACACGTCGTCGACCCGCGTCTCCTTCTTCAGCCCGAGCGTGACTTCGTAGCCGAACAGCAACAGATCGCCCACGCGCACGATGTCGCGCGCAACGCAGTTGTGTTCGGTGCGCGCCGAGAGGCGAGCGAGGAGCTTGGGTTCGATGCGGCCAAAGGTGGCGATGCGCTTGGTGTTGAGCGCGTCGGTCTTGGCGCGCAGCGATTCCGCCGCGGCGGTGAGGCGCTTCTTGAGGAGATCGAAGGTGGCGGAGGAGGCGGTCATGAGCGGGGCACGGGACACGGGGCACGGGGCACGGGGACGGCGTCTGCCTTGGCTTCTTCGCCAAGCAAGAAATCAGTTCGCTCAGACTGGTAAACGGCCTCGTCGTCTGCGACACCCTGCATTCGTCGAAGCAAAGCAGTTCGCAAATTCAGCAGGCGGGCCCTGAGATGCGCAATGCGCTCCCCAAGCGTGTGATCGACATTGGCCAACCGGAGCACCCGATTGGCTATTTCCCATTGCGTCTCGACCTCCGCCAGTGAGCCCAACGCGATGGCCACGAACTGAAAAAACTCACGAGTGCTGTTGCGCGCATGCCCTTCGGCAATGTTGGACGCAACTGATGTCGCTGCTCGACGGATTTGTGAGGTCAATCCAAATCGTTCGTCACCGGGAAATGTTGTGGTAGCGCGGTAGACCTTCTCCGCCAGGTCCACCGCATCCTTCCACACGTCGAGATCTCGGAAGCTCGAAATCGTCACGCCCTGCTCCATAGAAGGTTCCGATGTGCGACGTCAACAACATGCGCCGACGGCACTCCCGTGCCCCGTGCCCCATGCCCCGTGCCCCGCTTCTGCACTAGCTCAGCTCTCGCCCACCAACTTCTTCAGCAACTCCAACCCCTTCGTATTCCCGCCCGCCGCGAGCTTCTGCATCAGTGCCGCCACCGACAAATCGCGCACGGCGTCCGCGCCGCCCACCGAAGCAACCAACTCCTTCGCGTCCTGAATCAAATCTCGCTTGCCCGCCTTGTGCTCGGCGAAGGCCGTGCGCAGCAGCTTGCTGTGGTCGACGGTGCCGTCGATCGCCTTGCCGATGGCGAGGCTGCGCATGAAGCGCTCGAAGTACTCGCCGTCGCCGCCGACGATTTCGATCTTGGCGGTCTGCAGCGCCTGCGACAGGACTTCGGCCTGGTCCTTCGCGATCGCCTGGTTGGCGTCGATGCTGCGCAGGGTTTCGGCGTGGCTGTAGTCGAGCTGCATGCGCTGTTCTTCGTGCGCGCGGGTCTCCGGGCTCATCCTGGTCATTGCCTCGAACTTGGCAGTCAAACCCTCGGACTCGGCCGCGAAGCGTGCGGCGATCGCCGCCGCCTCGGCCTCGCCGCTCTTCTGCTTGCCGGTGGCTTCGGCCTCCAGCTTCAGGCGCAGGGAATCGGCATGGGCGACGCCCTGCTTGGCCACCGCATCGGCATCGGCCAGCTTGACCTGCGCCTCGGCCACGCCCTGTTTTTCGCGACCAATCGCCTCGGCCTCCATCTTCGACTGCAACGCGTGCGCGTGGGCGTCGCCCAGCTTGACCACGGCGTCGGCATCGGCCAATTTGATGCGCGCGGCGACCACACCTTCCTTCTCCTGCGCATCGGCCTTGGCAATGGCGACCTTGGCCTCGGCAAGGCCCGCAGCGGCAGCGACCGCCTCGATACCTTCGGCCTCGCGCTTCTTCGCCTCGGCCATCTTGCCGGCAACCGCCAGCCTGGCTTCGGCCAGTGTCTGCTCCTCACTGGCCTTGTGCTTGGCGCGCTGCTCGTCAGCTTGTGCCGTCTTCACCTCGGCGATGTATTTCTCCTCGGCCTGACCTTCGGCCAGCACGATGGTGCTCTTGCGTGTGCGCTCGGCGTCGGACATCACGCGCACGTTCTTGATCTCTTCTTCCTGCTCGGCCACCGTGCGCTCGACCACGATGCGCTCGCGAATGACGTCGGCGATCGCCTTCTTTTGCACCTCGACCGCTTTTTCCTTCTCGATCGTCTGCAGCGTCACTTCGCGTTCGCGATCGACGATCTCCAGCTCGCGCGCACGCGTGACTTTTTCTTCCTCGATGGCGACCGCGCGCAGGCGGTTGTTGTGCGCCACTTCGGTCTCGCGCTTGACGTTTTCGTTCTGCACGGCAATCTGCTGATCGGCCAGCAGGCGCGCCATTTCGGACTTGGAGCGCTCCTCCGAGGCCACCTTGGACGCCTCGGCCTCTTCACGCGCCTTGGTGATCGCGATCTCGCGCTGCTGGTGCGCCTCGGCGTAAGCCTTCTGCCGCTCCAGTTCGAGCACCGCTTCGGCGGTCTCGACGTCCTTCTTCTTGATCCGCATTTCCTCGTTGCGACGGAACTCGTTGGTACGGATGTTCTCTTCCGCGGTGAGTTCGGTGATCTTCTTGATGCCCTGCGCATCGAGGATGTTGTGCGGATCGAGCTTGTCGAGCGGCGTCTGCTCCAGATAATCGATCGCGGCATCTTCCAGCACGTAACCCGACAGGTCATCGCCGATCTGGCGCACGATCTCGTCGCGGAAGCGGTCGCGTGCCTGGTACAGATCGACAAAATCCATTGCCTTGCCGACCGTCTTCAAGGCCTCGGAGAACTTCGCCGAAAACAGGTCCTCCAGCGTGTCCTGGTTGCTGGCGCGCGCGCAGCCGATCGCCTGGGCGACGCGAAGCACGTCTTCGGCCGTCTTGTTGACGCGCACGAAGAACTTGACCTTGATGTCGGCGCGCATGTTGTCCTTGCAGATCAGGCCTTCCTTGCCCATGCGGTTGATCTCGATGGTCTTCATCGAGACGTCCATCTCTTCCACCTTGTGCAGCACCGGAATCACCAGGCGCCCGGTGAAGGTCACCTCCGGCTCGGCGCGCATGGTGTTGACGATCATCGCGTGGCCCTGCTCGACCTTGCGGTAGAACTTCGCGATCAGCGCCAGGAAGCCGAAAAGGAAGATCACCAGGACGACAACACCGGCGATCAGTACGAGGATGGCTTGGTCCATGGGGTGCTCCGGTGGGACGAACTTGTGGTGGTGGTGGTTCGGGTCTTTCAGCTTAGTAAATCACGGGCGGGGCTGGGGACTGGGGCGCGCCGATGAGCAGCGCCGCAAGCAAGAGTTCTGCGACAGGAAAGCAACCAGATTGCCGAACTCTCCATCCATGCGCCCCAGCCCCCAGTCCCCAGTCCCCAGCCCCGCCTCTGCTTTCATATCGCTCTCCGCGCACCTATCGCGCTTCGTACGCCTCGACCCGATAGCGCCCGCTCTTCGGGTCGAGATCGATGATCAGCGCGCTCGAGCCTTTGGTCAGGGTGTTCGGGGTTTCGGCCCATACGCGGACGTTCAACGGGGCGCCGCTGCCGACGATCACTTCGGCCTGGCCGAATTTTTCGTCGACGGTCAGCGTCAGGATCTTGCAGGCCTTGCCGAGCACCGCTTCCTGGCGCGCACTGACATGTACGACAAACAGCGGCTTCAGGGGTCGCAGCGCCTTCGCCGCCAGCGGCACGGCGACCACCAGCGCGACGACCAGGATCAGCGCGCCGGCAATCCACGTGGGCAGTGGAATCCACTTCCACGCCAGCGCGACAGCGAGCAGCGTCAGCAACCACCAGAAGAACACGATGCCGCTGACCACGATCGAGAACGGCAGCTTGTCGAGGCCGAGCGCCATCAGCGTTTCTGGCGCCTCGCTGTGCTCGCCGCCACCGTGTTCGGGGAGGTCGACGTCGGTATCGAAGTGCGGCCCGAAGGAATCGAAGTCGAGCACGCCGATGATCGCCAGCAACCAGAACACCAACAGCGCGCCCATCAGCACCGACGGCACGAAGCCCGGAAAGTGGGTCAAGAGGTCGAGAAAACTGTTCATCGCTTGGCACCCTTGCGTGCGGTGGATGGCGTGGTCTGCGCTTCGGCGAAAGCGATCAACTCGGCGTTGACGCGCTCCTTGATCGCCAGATGATCGGTCGGATCCAGCCTGTAACGTTTGCCCAGCAATTGGTAGTCCTCCGGGCTCAGGCTGACGGTCAATCGTGGCCGTTTGGCCTGGCGGATGACCGGCAGGTCGAGCACCACGCGGATCTGATCGGAGTTGGACAGATTGGCGTCGAATGCCGCGCGGCGGATCGCCTGGATCACCGCCTCGGACACGTCGAAGGCCACCTGCACCGCACGCAGCGCCAGTTGCGCGGATTGCCAGCGGGTCGGGAGGCGGGTGGGTTTCATCGGGGTTGGGGCCGGCGAATGGGCAAATGCACGGAGGAGCAGAGGCGGGGCTGGGGGCTGGGGGCTGGGGCGCGCAGGCGAGACGCATCGCGAGACCCGGTTG
>JAIMJQ010000056.1:21168-22614 GCA_020693165.1 Xanthomonas sp.
CCCGCATTTGAATCTGCCCATCACCCTTCCCCACCCTTGCGCGGTCCCCTGCGCAACCGATCCATCACCTTCCCCGACCGCGCATGTTCAAACCCGCTCTCGGCACCCTTGCGCTTCCTCGGCGCACTCCCCGGCGCCGCAGCCTGCGTCGCCTGGCTTGCCGCCAGCACCGAGCGCGCCATCGCCACGTCGCGATTGAACGCGCGCAATTGCGCATCGATGCGGTCGTGCACGGCGGTCAATGTCGCGATGTGGGTATCGAAGCTGGCGACCATGTCGCCTTCATGGGCAACGGCGCTGGCCAGTTCGGACAAGCGATCGCGGAAACGCTGGTGCTGGTCGGGATCGCGCGTCAGCGCCTCGAACTGCGCCTGCGCGCGCAGCATGCGACGACGCGCCGCTTCGGCGCGCGCCTTGGCATCGGCCAGTTCGCGCGACGTCCGCTCCAGCAGCGCCTGCGCCTGCTTCACGGTGGGCGGCTCCAGCGCCGATCCGTCGGAGCCGGGCCCGAGCGCCTTCCATTCGTCCTTGAGCAATCCGAGCACTTCGTCCCACCAGGCCATGGTCGTTCTCACACCAGGAAGTCGGACAGCGTCGCCAGCGCGTCGCGGCCGTTGTCGCTGAGGGTGGCCAGTTCCAGCGCCATGTCTTCGGGCGTCGCTGCCGGACTCAAGGCGCCGACCAGCACGAAATGCTCGCCGATGCGTCCGAAGGCCGACAGCGGCACGCTGGGATTGAGATCGAGCAGGGTCTCCAGCAGCTTGCTGCGCTGCTTCGGTTTGACGTCGGCATCGCGCCACAGGTAGCTGATGCACAGCAACTGGCTATCGGCGTCGGTGACATAGATCGGCAGGCGATCGCCGGCAGAAAACGAGACTTCGATCACCAGCACGTCACCGGGCATCGAACCGACCTCGATCGAGGTCGTCAGCAGATGCCTTTTCAGCAGCGGCACACTGCGTTCGATGAGGGACTTGAGCTTGCGCGACCTGGCCATCGACTGCCGCCTCCTTGAGCGGGTCAGACGCACTGTACGTTGGCGACCAAGCTATCGCTCCTCGACATAGTATGTCAAGACATTTTATGTCGGGCGTTACCGCTGGTTTCGTAGCCCGGTGTACGCGCCATCGGCGCGTTCACCGGGGAGGTGACGAGGCAAGTACCCGGTCAATCGCTGCGCGGCACATCGGGCTTCAGGGACGCCTTTTGCCTTGGTGGGTCCAGACTTGTCTGGACGCTCCGACTGGTGCTCTGGTGGGTCCAGACTTGTCTGGACGCTTCTTGCCTTGGTGGGTCCAGACTTGTCTGGACGCTTCTTGCCTTTGTGGGTCCAGACTTGTCTGGACGCTTCTTGCCTTTGTGGGTCCAGACTTGTCTGGACGCTCCGACTGGTGCTCTGGTGGGTCCAGACCTGTCTGGACGCTCCGGCTGGTGCTCTGGTGGGTC
>JAIMJQ010000057.1:0-12392 GCA_020693165.1 Xanthomonas sp.
TGGATTGCTTCGTCGCTGCGCTCTTCTCCATGACAAGGTTCATGGTTCGTGCGCGGCTTCGAACCGAAGCGGGTTGCTCGCAAAGATGCAAGGCCGCGCATCGGCACGGCCTTCAAAGGCGCTTTTCACATGGACGGCAACGCCGGAGGTGTTACCGTCGGCTAGAACCGCACGTCCCAGATCGCCTCGAATTCGAGGTGTTCCGAATCGGTCGGATCGACGTTGCGGACATACGCCGATCCAAGCACATACTCGGCGCCCGCGTAACTGGCCATCAGCCGCACATCACCGAAGTCGCCGAAGGAACGACCCAGGCCCAACGACCAGTTGGAGTCGCTCTGGATGCCGTTGATCGCCTGCTGCAGCAATTCGGCTGACGGGTTGGGCTGCAGGCTGGTGCTGTAGCGCACCGTCCATTGCCACAACGGCCCGCCACCGCGCACGGCTGCCGAATACACCGTCAGATCCTGCCAGGCAAACGTCGGGCTGCTGCTGTCACCGAGCAAGGCGAGGAAGCGGTTGGGCAACGCATAGCTGGAGAAACTGTTGATATCGCTATACATCACTCGCTCGGCACCGAGCACCAGCGTGGTTTCCGGCGCGATTCTCGCGGTGAAACCTAGAGCAGCCGTCGCTGGAATATCGAGGTCGCCCGGCTCCGAGTAGATGCCTCGATAGGCCTTGTAGGTGTTCATGTCGACGCGCGAACGCACGCCGAGGTTCCAACCCAGGTAGTCAGTGACCGGCGCCCCTACAGCAAACGCCAGACCGGTACCGCGAGATTCCTCGAACGAGGCAACCGCACCCGGCAAACGACTGTCGGGCGCACCGACGAGGGGAATCAGGCTGCCACTGGCGAAACGCTGGTCGGCGAACACCGCGTCGGCACTGATGCCGAGACCGGCTTCCGATTCGACCAGCAAGCCCGACGTGATCAGACGTCGTTCCAGGCCTCCGTCGTCGAGCACGCGCAAACTTGCGTCGTCAGCAAACTGCGGACGCTTTGATGTGTTCTCGATCAAGCGCGCAGCGCGCGCGGACACATTCCAGTCGCGACCACCAACCAGCGGAATGACCAGGAACTCGCCGAGAGCTCGGCTCAACGGATTCAACGTTGGCGTATCGATCAGTGTTTCAGCGTCGACCCAACTGAAGTCGGGCGCCAACCTCTGCGCGGCGCTAACCCGCAACGGACCCCGCAGCACGCCCATAGGCGTGTCGGAATCCCCCGAAATGCCTTCTAATGGCGTCTGGGCGGAGATAAAAGAAGGGACGGCGAGAATCAAACCCGCCGTCCCTATCAAAGTTTGCAAACGTGCTCTCGCCTGCATGCCCTTTAGCCCTGCTAGAAGAGAAGGAGTGTTGCTTCTAGCCGACGCCAGAATCGCAAAAAAGCAACAGGGTGTCAAGCACGCAACAGAAAGAATTTCTTGTCTCTTTTCTGCAACAAGGCCCGCTCGTCATGAACCCTCCCAACTCGCCGAACGCCTATGCCCTGACCATTGCCGGTTCCGACTCGGGCGGCGGTGCCGGCATCCAGGCCGACCTGCGCAGCTTCGCCAGCCAGGGCGTGTTCGGCCTGTGCGCCATCACTGCGGTCACCGCGCAGAACTCGCGCGCCGTGGATGCGGTGCAGGTACTGTCGACGCGCATGGTGCGCGCGCAGCTCGACGCCGTTGTCAGCGATTTCCCGGTCGCCGCAGTCAAGACCGGGATGCTGGCGACAGCTGCCATCGTGCGCCTGGTCGCACGCCAGGCAACCACCCTCAGCCATCTGCCGTGGGTGATCGACCCGGTCATGATCGCTTCCTCGGGCGCTGCCCTGTTGCAGCCGGCGGCGCAGCGCAGCATGCGCGAACTGCTGGTGCCATGCGCCTGCGTGCTGACGCCCAATGTGCCGGAGGCTGAGGCGTTGTTGGGACGCCCGCTTCGACATCAACGTGAGCTCGAGCGCGCCGCCGAGGCGCTGCGCGCGCTCGGGCCACGGGCAGTGTTGCTCAAGGGTGGCCATATGCAAGGCCGCGAGGTGATCGACGTCTACTGCGATGCCGACGGCATCCGCCTGTTCCGCGCGCCACGGCGCAGACTCAACGGCCACGGCACCGGTTGCACGCTGGCCTCACTGGTCGCCGCCCGACTGGCCCTCGGCGAGGCGCCAGCCAGTGCGGTCGCAACCGCGATTGGTGCATTCCGGATGGCACTGGAACACGGCGTCACGGTCGGCCGCGGCAAGGTCTGGGTCCCCTACCCGCGCCCTGCGCCGATCGCGACGGAAATGTCGCGCTGAACGAGCGTTGCCACAGGCAAACACAAACGACGTGTCCGCAACGAACGACAAGGCGAGCAGGAGACAGATACTCCGCTGATGATCGCCGTCATGCCCAACGGCTTGAGCATTCTCTGCGTCCTTTGCGGACAGAAAAACCGTCACCCGGATGCCAGCCCGACTCGGGAGCGGGCACAGCATTCGGGAGATCGCCTCAGATCCGCGAGATCAACGCGTCGGCGAAAGCCTCGGTTCCGGCGCTGCCGCCGAGGTCGCCGGTCAGGCGATCCTTTGCCTCCAGCGTTGCGCGGATGGCGCTGCGCAGGCGCGCGGCGGCAGCAGGCAGGCCGAGGTGATCAAGCATCATCGCCGCTGCCAGCAGCAGCGCCGTGGGGTTGGCGATGCCCTTGCCGGCGATATCCGGCGCCGAGCCATGTACCGCCTCGAAGATCGCGGCATCGGTGCCGATATTGGCGCCGGGCGCCATGCCAAGCCCCCCGACCAGACCGGCACACAGGTCGGACAGAATGTCGCCGAACAGGTTGGTGGTAACGATGACGTCGAACTGGTGCGGATTCATCACCAGCTGCATGCACGCATTGTCGACAATCATCTCGTTGACGACGATCTCCGGATACTCGGCGGCGACCGCCCGTGCGGTGCGCAGGAACAGCCCCGAAGTGGTTTTCAGGATGTTTGCCTTGTGGACGATGGTGACTCGTCGGCGCCCAGTGCGTCGGGCCAGGTCGAAGGCGTAGCGCGCAATCCGCTCAGAACTGCGTCGAGTAACCTGGATCAGCGACTGTGCCATCTCGCCATCGATCGACAGCGTCTGCCCTTCGCTACGGTAGGCGCCTTCGGTGTTCTCGCGCACGGTCAACAGATCGATGCCGTCATAACGCGAACGGGTGTTCGGGAACGACAGCGCCGGGCGCACGTTGGCATAGAGGTCGAAGCGCCGCCGCAATTCGACGTTCAATGACGAAAAGCCTTCCCCGACTGGCGTCGTCAACGGCCCCTTCAGGGCGACGCGCGTGCGCGCGATCGATTCCAGCGTGGCGGCGGGGAGCAGGGTTCCTTCCTGCTCCAGGGCGCCGAGTCCCGCGACCGCTAACTCGAACTCAAGACCGCAGTCGAGCGCCTGCAGGACGCGCAGGCTGGCATCGGTGATTTCCGGACCGATGCCGTCGCCGCGAATGATGGTGATCGTTCTTTTCATCGACTTGCCAAGAATTGTGACTACCGGAAGTGCCGGCGCAGCGCGTAAACTAGGCGTCGAGGTGCGCAGGGGCAACTCGCCAAAAGTCTGGCATTGGCATGCCGTTCAGCGCCGTACTTGGAGACGCACATGTTCAAGACGATCTTCGGAACACTCGCAATGCTGGCGCCGGCGCTGGCTTTGGCGCAGGCGTCTCTGCACCGGATCGAGACGATTCCCGCCAACCCTGAACCCGGCAGCGCCGTCCAGCTGCGGGTGATCGGCAACTGGCCGAATACGTGCACGCCGAGCCCGTTACCGGTCGCGGTGGACGGCGTCAACATTGACCTGTCGGTGCGTCAGCTCGACGCCATCTGCGGCGAAGCGATCACGCCCTACTCGTTGACTTTCGACCTCGGCCCGGCGCTTGGCGGTGGCACGCTCGCCGCCGGCAACTACCGGGTGCGGTTCGCGGTGAAGGACTCCGCTCTCCAGCCCACCCTGCTGGCGTTCCGGGTGGTCGAGGTCGCGCTTGAATCAGCGCGCAAGGTGCAGCCGGAGTCTGGATTCTGGGCCCCCGACCTTGCCGGGGAGTTCCTCACCCCGAATGGCGGCATCGGCATGATGGTCGAGCGTCAAGGATCAACCCTGGCGATGACCACCAACGCTTACGCGCCGGGAGGCCAGCCGGCCTGGTATCTCAGCGCCGGAACGCTGGCGAACTCGACCTTCCGCGCCGAGTTGCTGCAATCAATCGGTGGCCAGCCGCTGTGGATGACCTCGCGCGGCCCACAATCGGTATTGCCGGCAGGCACGATCGAGGTCGAATTCAACTCCGACGCCAGCGCCGTGGTGTGGTTCGCGCGCGCCAGCGGAGAGGGCCTCCTCGACGCGCTCGACCTGATGCCGATCTCGATGCGCCGGATGAACTTCGCGCTCGCCAGCGACGGCGAACTGCTATCGGGCGCCTGGCTGCTGAGCGCAACCGAGCGCGGCTCGTCGTTGCCGACGACGCTGATTCGTTTCGTCTACCGCGGCGATCTGAGCACGGCGAGCGAAGCGGTACTGGTCGACACCGCGCTTGGCTATGAAATGCGCTGCACGATCGACGCGATGCGTCGCGACGGTCCGCCGACCAGTTGTCGCCTGATTTCGCGCGGCAGCGAGATCGCACGCTTCGACAACAATGCACTGTCGCGCCTCAGTGGCCGTGGCGACGGCGCCGAAACCGTACTGTTGCGGGTCGGCGACTGAGCAATCCGATTCCGATCGGCGCAGTGCGCTGCCTGCCCGGAAGGTGATTCTCAGCCTTGCGATGCACCGTTCTCGGGCGCACCGGCGGTCGCCGCCAGTTGGTCGAGGAAATCCACGGCACGCCGCAGGTGCGGAATGACGATCGACCCTCCGACCACCAGACCTACGCTCATCGCCTCGTAGATTTCATCGAAACTGAGCCCGGCCTGGCGGCATTGCGCCAGGTGGTAGGAGACGCAGTCGTCGCAGCGAAGGACCATCGACGCCACCAGTCCGAGCAACTCCTTGGTGCGCACATCCAGATGGCCGCCCTCGCCATAACATTGGCGATCGAGCGCGAAGAAACGCTTGGTCAACTGGTTGTCGATGCCGAGGATGCGCTCGTTCATGCGCTGTCGGTAGGACACGAACTGCTCGACCCGATCACTCATTGCGCGGCTCCCGCCAGCAGTGCATCCAGTTTGCCGGCACGATTCAGCGCCACCATGTCGTCATGTCCGCCGACATGCTGGCCATTGATGAAAATCTGCGGCACCGTGCGCCGACGCGTGCGCTCGATCATTTCGTCGCGACGTTCGGGCGATAGATCGATCCGAATCTCCTCGATCTCGGTGTAGCCCTTGCGGGCGAGCAAGCTCTTGGCAGCTACGCAGTAGCCGCAGGAGGCGGTGGTGTACATCTGGATGGTTGCCATCGGCTCGAATTCCGGTTGCCTGGGGATGGTTGTTGGTTGCAGCAGCGGGTTGCTGGTTGTTGGCAGCCCGAGCAAAAGCGTACGTCAAGCCGGTGACGGCAATCTGCAAGTCGCTGGAGGCATCCGTCCCGACCGCCGCTTTGCTGCCAGCAACCAGCAACCAGCAACAGTCTCTACAGACAGCCTACAGGTTTGGGCAGCCCGGCGATTTTGCAAGCCTGCTTGGCGGGTCCGTCGGGAAACAACTGGTAAAGACGCCGACTGCTGGCCTTGGGTTCGCCGAGCATCGGCGCCATCACCTTGACCAGCACGCGCATCGGCGGACTCAACTGGTAGCGCCGGTGGTAGTCACGCAGGAATTCAATGACCTGCCAATGCGCCTCGCCGAGCACGATGCCTTCGTCGCGCGCCACGCTTTCGGCAAAATCGCGCGTCCACGCCGCACTGTCGAGCAGGTAGCCGTCAGTATCGCGGGCAGGCGCAGGCGACGACATCTCAGTTCCACTCCAGCAACAGCGGATGGGCAACGAGCAGTTCCAGCCAGTGCGCCTCGTCGATCCACTCAATCGCGTCCGGCAGCGTTGCGGTGCCGACGCGTTCGATGGTCGGCAACAGCCAGCGCACCCGCGCGCGTTGCGCCAGCAGCGGCCATGGCCCCTCATCAGTGCGCGTCGAACCCGCGAGTTGCAAATCGCGCGCAGCGCGATCGAGCAGCACCACGCAGTCGCCGTCCAGCAGGGCGCCTGCGATGATTTTCCATGCCTCCGCATCCTCCAGCGGCATTGAAACGTGGTGCAGTACGGACATCTCACCAGGCCTGCAGCGGAGCGCAGCGCAGCCACGCTCTCCAGTCGCTGGCATCGAGCCAACGCACAGGCAAAGCGGCGCGATCCGGGTCGAGACCATCGCGACAGGATACCGGCGCATAGACGCACTCGACACCAAGAAGGGTCAGGCTGGCCCAAACGCCAGCCCCGGCGACGGCTTCGGCGACGGCCGCCGAGGGCACGATCAGCTTCACTCCGGCGCCGGCGAAGCCGAGTTCCAGCGGCACGTCGAGCGCGGCTGCCGCTTGTGCCAGGTCGAAGCCGGCGCGCCAGGTCGCCGGGTGTTGGCCGCGCGCGAACAACAGACGCAGCGGAGCGTTCATGCCAGCATGGCGCCGAAGCGCATGACCCGGTCACTGCGCTCGCACGCCAACAACCAGTCGGGCAGGCTGCCCAGCACGAACGGCGGCGCCGGAGGACCTGCATTCGCGCTGTCGACATTCGCCCAGGCGGTTCGGCAGACGATACAGCGCAGTCCGCTGGTGTCGGCCAACCAGGACCATCGGCGAAGTTCCCCGCCATCGGCGTGCGGGTTCAGAGCCACGTAAGCGCCTTTGTGGTACAAAAACACGGTATCCAGGGCGTGGCCCGCGGCCTGCGCCACCTCCAGCATGCGCAACGCGACCCGCGGCGCACTGGAATCCGTCGGGCCGCCCAGCACCATCACGGACAAACGCATGATCAGCCCGAGTCGTAGAGCGAATCCGAAAACTACACGCGCCGCCCGCCGATGGCGATGGCTGGTGTTGGTTGGTGCGCTCGCTGTTGCCGCCGATGCGGCGATGGCGATCAACGGCGACGGCCTGCCCGATCTCGGAGATTCGTCGGCACGCATGCTCTCGACCGATCAGGAACGCGAATATTCCGAGGGCCTGCTGCGCCAGTTGCGCAACTATGACCTCAGCATCGACGATCCAGAGCTGGTTGAATACCTGGAGACGCTCGCCTACCGCCTGGTTCAGGGTGGTGCTCGCACCGAGACCCGGTTCCACTTCGAGCTGATCGACGTCCCGGTGGTCAATGCGTTCGCGTCGCCGGGCGGGATGGTCGTCGTGTTCTCGCAACTGATGTTGCATGCCGAGACTGAAAGCGAGTTGGCCGGCGTGCTCGCCCATGAAATCGCGCATGTCACCCAGCGCCACATCACTCGGCGCATGGAGAGCGCCGTCGAAGACGCGCTGCCGATCCTGCTTGGCTCGATCGCGCTGGCCATCGCCACCCAGGGCCAGGGCGACGGCGCTCAGGCGGCGCTCGCCGGCGGCATGGCGCTGATGCAGCAACGGCAGATCAACTTCACCCGCGACAACGAGCACGAAGCGGATCGCGTGGGCATCCAGACGCTCGCCAAGGCAGGCTTCGATCCGATCGGCATGGCCGACTTCTTCGCACGCATGGGCAGCCTGCATCGGACCCAGGGCGAAAAGCCGCCTGAGTACCTGCAGACGCACCCGGTGACCACGACCCGCATTGCCGAGGCCAAGGCGCGCGCCGACAAGTTGCGTACCCACACGCAAACCACCAGCCTCGAATTTGCGTTGATGCGCGAGCGCCTGCGCGTGCTGACGTCGCGCGATCTGCCGGCGCTGGTGCGCTACTACCAGGACACCGAGCGAACCGTCGCCATCGATCGCCGCGCGCTTTCCTATGGACTGGCATTGGCGCAGGCGCGCATCGGCGAACCCGAAGCTGCCATGGAATCGCTCGCCGTGCTGGCCGAATCCGATCCCGAACGACTCAGCTACCAGATGGCGCTGGCCGAGACCGAACGCAATCAGCGCAAGTTTGATGCCGCCGACCTCCGCTACCAGCGGATGTTGAAAGAACGCCCCGGCCATCGCGTGGTGTCGATCGCCTACGCGCGCTCGCAGATCGAGCGCGACAGCGCGGAATCCGGGCGGCGCGCAGTCGACGTGCTGCGACCGGTGGTCGATCGCAACCGCGACGACCCAGGGCTGCAGGAACTGTACGCGCGCGCCAACCAGTTGGCGGGATACACGGTACGCGCAGCCGAAGCCTGGGCCCAGGCCTATTTCCTGCGCGGCAAGTATGAAGACGCCATGCGCCAGCTGGAGCAGACCGCGCGGCGCGGCGATCTCGACTACTACGAACGCGCCCGCATCGACGCGCAGGTGGCCGAATGGCAGCCGATCGTGCTGCGTGAGCGCCGCCGCGCCGAGGATGACGAAAGCTCGTAGGTCACGCAAGGCGCGCGGTCCGCGTCGGTTGACATCAGTTTTGGGCAGCATGGGCTGTTGCCGTCGAAAGGGATCCAGACTTCCCTGGACACGGTCCCTGCCTCAAGTTCACAAGCGTCCAGACCAGTCTGCAGCCACCAAAGCTCGCGTCGTGCCAGCCTTTCCCGTGCCTCGTGTCCTCGCGTTTTCTGATGACATCGTCACACGACGGTCATAAAGTTGGCATTGAATCTCGGGATTGCTGATCGGCCCATGCCGCAGGAGATCCTCGTGGAACAACGCGTGCTGGTGGTGGAAGACGAAGCCGCCATTCGCGACATGGTCGCATTCGCGCTCAAGCGTGCCGGACTCCAGCCGATGTTGGCCGAGGATGCGCGGACAGCCCAGCATCTGATCGCCGAACGGCTCCCGGACCTGATCCTGCTCGACTGGATGTTGCCGGGTTCGAGCGGACTGGAGTTTGCGCGGCGCCTTCGTCGCGAAGAGTTGACCCGCGAGATACCGGTCATCATGCTGACCGCGCGTGGCGAAGAAGACGATCGGGTGCTCGGCCTCGACGCCGGCGTCGATGACTACATCGTCAAACCGTTTTCGACGCGTGAGCTGATCGCGCGCATCCGCGCGGTCTTGCGACGCACGCAACCGCATGGCGACGGCCAGACCATCAGCCTCGGCGGATTGACCCTGGACACACTCAGCCACCGGGTCTTCGCGCACGAGAAGCCGATACAGCTCGGCCCGACCGAATACCGCCTGCTGGCGTTCTTCATGACCCATCCGGAGCGCGTCTACACGCGCAGTCAACTGCTCGACAATGTCTGGGGCAGCGGGGTCTATGTTGAAGAACGCACCGTCGACGTGCACATCCGGCGATTGCGCAAGGGCCTCGAGCCCTGCGCCCTGGAGGACTACATCCAGACGGTGCGCGGCGCCGGCTATCGATTCTCGACCACCGTCTGAGGTCCGCTGCGACGATCTGTGCCACCAGACCGCCGGGCATGAAATGATCCGCGGAACTTCGGTCCACACGCATTTTTCACACCGGTGAAGTCGCAGGGATGATTGCCGGATGAAATCCGTACGCGCGATCGAACGCAGCCTGATCCAGATGGTGGTGCTGGCCACCGCTGGCCTGACGCTCGGCTGGCCGTTTGGCCATCCCGGCTTCGGCGCGGCTGCCGGACTGCTGCTGTTCGGCGTGCTGCAACTGCGGCAGTTGTTGCGACTGCAGCGCTGGCTCGGCGCACGCGAGCTCCACGCCCCGGAGAGCGAAGGCCCCTGGCAGCCGGTCTTCGACAGCCTGGAGCGCCGTCGCAAGTCGGAGCGCCGCCGCCGCAGACGTCTGCTGGATGCGCTTGCGTCGTTTCGCGACGCCGCGCGCGCCCTCCCCGACGGCATCATCGCGATCGACGACAGCGACACCATCCACTGGTTCAACAAGTCCGCCAAACGGCTGCTCGGCTTCCGTTACCCGGCCGACGTCGGCAACCACCTCACGCATCTGGTGCGCTCGCCGCGCTTCGTGCAGTGGCTGAGCGAAGGCCGCCTCGACGACCCGTTGGTCGACCTGCCCTCCCCCGAGGACGAACGCGTCCGTCTGTTGTGCCGGCTGATCGCCTACCGTCCCGGCTTTCGCATGCTGATTGTCCGCGATATCAGCAACCTGATGCGGCTGGAGCAGGTGCGCCGCGACTTCGTGGCCAACGTCTCGCATGAGCTGCGCACGCCGCTGACGGTAATCAATGGCTACATGGAGGCGCTGGAACCCGAAGAACTCGGCGAATTCGCGCCATTGTTCCTGCAGATGCGCCAGCAGAGCCGGCGCATGGCCCACATCGTCGAAGACCTGCTGACGCTGTCGCGACTCGAGGCACAGACGGGACCGGTCGACGAAGCGGTGGCGATGCAGCCGCTGTTGGCCGCATTGGTGCGCGACGCGGAGGCGTTGAGCAATGGTCGCCACCGGATCACGGTCGAAGCCAATGCCGACCTCGACCTGCGCGGGTCGGGCAAGGACCTGCACAGCGCCTGTTCCAATCTGGTGATCAACGCAGTGCGCTACACGCCCGATGGTGGCAGCATCCGCCTGCGCTGGGAAGCATCCCCCGGCGACGGCGCAACGTTCAGCGTCATCGACAGCGGCCAGGGCATCTCCGAGCACCACCTGCCGCGCCTGACCGAACGCTTCTACCGGGTGTCGAACTCGCGCTCGCGCGACAGCGGCGGTACCGGACTTGGCCTCGCCATCGTCAAGCACGTGCTGAATGCCCACGGCGCCCGTCTCGAGATCGAATCGCGCATCGGTCACGGCAGCTGCTTCCGCTGCGTGTTCCCGGCGGCACGTGTGGTGGCGCGGGAGAGGAATGCGATCGAGCAGGCATGAACCAGTTCAAGGCCAACCGCCTCTTGTCCGCAAAGGACGCAAAGTAAAGCGCGAGGAGTCACTCCTGACGGCGTGGCACGAACGACATTCCGCCGCAACGCACAATCCGCCTTCTTGCTTTTCTTTGCGTCCTTTGCGTCCCTTGCGTCCTTTGCGGACAAATGCCCTTGGCCGTGATGCCCAGCAACGAACCGGTTCTGCTACCTTCCCCTTTTCGACTGACGACCCTGCCGCCGTGACTGTCCGCGACCCACACCTGTTCCTGAATCGAGAAATCAGCCTGCTCGCCTTTCATCGGCGCGTGCTGGCGCAGGCCCAGGATGCGCGGGTACCGCTGCTGGAGCGACTGCGTTTCTTGTGCATTTCGTGCACCAATCTCGACGAATTCTTCGAGGTACGCGTTGCCACCATCCGCCACCAGCTCAATTTCGTCGGCAGCCTGCCATGGCCCGACGGACGCACGCCGACCGAGGTCCTGCTGACCATTCGCGAGCAGGTGCAGTCGCTGATGCGCGAGCAGTACCAGACCTGGAACAGCGACCTCAAACCGTTGCTGGCGGCCGAAGGCATCCGCTTTCTCAGTCGCGACGACTGGAACGCGAAGCAACGCCGCTGGCTGCACAACTTTTTCCACGATGAACTGATGCCGGTATTGAGCCCGCTCGGGCTCGACCCGGCGCATCCATTTCCGCGCATCCTCAACAAGAGCCTGAATGTTGCGGTCACTTTGAAGGGAAAGGATGCCTTCGGACGCGAGGCCGACCTGGCGCTGGTGCGGGCGCCGCGGTCACTCCCGCGACTGGTGCGCCTGCCGCGGGATGTCGCTTCCGGTGGACACGACGTCGTGCTGCTGTCGGCGATCCTGCAGGACTTCGTCGACGACCTGTTCCCGGGCGTCAAGGTCAAAGGGGCCTACCCGTTCCGGGTGACACGCAACAGCGAGCTGTGGGTGGATGAATTCGATGTCGACAACCTGGCGCTGGCGCTGAAGGACGAATTGCTCGACCGCGGCTTCGCGCGCGCGGTGCGCCTGGAGATCACCGATACCTGTCCGCGTGCGCTCGGCAAGTTCCTGCTGCAGCATTTCGAGCTGACCGAGGACGACATGTACCGGGTCAACGGCCCGGTCAACCTGAACCGGGTCGGCGTGGTCTACGACATGGTCGACCGGCCGGATCTCAAATACCGACCGTTCCAGCCGCGCGTGCAGGCACCCAAGCCCGGCCACAACGTGTTCGACATGGTGCGCGAGCGCGACGTGCTGCTGCACCATCCCTACGACAGCTTCTCGACCGTGGTGGATCTGCTCAAGCAAGCTGCCGGCGACCCCGATGTGCTGGCGATCAAGCAGACCCTGTATCGCACCGGCCGACGCTCGGTGCTGGTCGACTACCTGATCGAAGCGGCGCGCGCCGGCAAGGATGTCACCGTCGTCGTCGAATTGCGTGCGCGCTTCGACGAGGAGGCCAACATCGACCTCGCCAATCGCCTGCAGGAAGCCGGCGTGCAGGTGGTCTATGGCGTGGTCAGCTACAAGACCCACGCGAAGATGCTGCTGATCGTGCGCCGCGAGGG
>JAIMJQ010000057.1:12432-22611 GCA_020693165.1 Xanthomonas sp.
TACCACCAGGGCACATCGGCGATCTACACCGACATCGGCCTGATCACCTGCGACAAGGACATCTGCGAAGACGTCCACAAGCTGTTCCAGCAGTTGTCCGGCCTCAGCGCGGCAATGAAACTGAAACGCCTGCTGCATTCGCCATTCACGCTGCATCCGGAACTGATCGCCAAGATCGAACGCGAGGCGGTGCACGCGAAGGCGGGCCGCCAGGGCAAGATCCTGGCGCGGATGAATGCGCTCAGCGAGCCGCAGGTGATCGAAGCCCTGTATCGCGCATCGCAGGCCGGCGTCGAGATCGTGCTGTTCGTGCGTGGCATTTGCGTACTGCGCCCGGGCGTACCCGAGGTCAGCGACAACATCAGGGTTCACTCGATTGTCGGCCGCTTCCTGGAACACAGTCGCGTCTTCTATTTCTTCAACGGCGGCGACGAGGAGCTGTATGCCTCCAGTGCCGACTGGATGGAACGCAATCTGTTCAACCGGGTCGAAACCTGCTTCCCGATCCTCGATCCGGAGTTGCGCCAGCGGGTGTTCAACGAAACGCTGGAGAACTACATGGCGGACAATTCGCAGGCGTGGAAGCTGGAATCCGATGGCGGTTACACGCGTATCGAATCCGGCGACGAAATGCCGCACTCGGCGCAGGCGTCGCTGTTGGCCAGGATTTGCGGGGGATGACCGACATGCGCGCGCTGCCGAACGACAACGAACCGCTGGCAGCGGTCGACCTCGGTTCAAACAGCTTCCACATGATCGTCGCGCGCTTCACCGACGGCGGCCTGCAGGTCGTTGACCGCCTGCGCGATCCGGTGCGCATGGCGGCTGGCCTGACCGGCGACGGCCAACTGACGCCGGAGGTGCGCGAACGCACGCTGACGTGTCTGGCGCGATTCGGGCAGCGCCTGCGCGGCATCAAGCGCAACCGCATCCGCGCCGTCGCCACCAACTCGGTGCGCCAGCTGCGCAATCCGCGCGCCTGGTTGCTCACCGCCGAGACCGCGCTCGGCGCGCCGATCGAAGTGGTGTCGGGCCGCGAGGAGGCGCGCCTGATTTATCTTGGCGTCGCTCACGGGCTCAATGATCCACGCCAGCGCCAACTGGTCATCGATGTCGGCGGCGGCAGCACCGAGCTGATCATCGGTCAGGGTTTCGAGACATTGGAAACCGAAAGCCTGCAACTGGGCTGCGTCGCCACCACCCAGCGCTTCTTCGCTGACGGCCGGATCACGCGCAAACGCTGGCAGGACGTGCAGTTGCGGCTGCCGATCGAGTTTGCACCGATCGTGACCGCCTATCGGACACGAGGCTGGAAGCGCGTAATCGGCAGTTCCGGCACGATCAAGGCGATCAGCACGATCCTTACCGCGTTCGGCGGCCGCGAACGCGAAATCACCCGCCTCGGGCTGATCGACCTGGTCGAACGCCTGATAGAAGTCGGCAACATCGGCCACGCGCGCCTGCCTGGGCTCAGCGAGGATCGCCGGCCGGTCTTTCTCGGTGGCCTGGCTGCCTTGTGGGCCTGCTTCGAGGCGCTCGAACTGCAAACCCTGCGCGTCAGCGAATACGCGATGCGCGAGGGCCTGCTGTACGACGCCCTCGGCCGCTTCCACCAGCAGGATCCGCGCGAGCGCAGCATCCGCGCACTCGCCAAGCGCTATTCGGTCGACCAGGCACAGGCACTGCGCGTGCAGCAGACCGCAATCAAACTGTTCGAGCAGGTTGCCGAGTCCTGGAAGCTCGGCGACGACGCCCGCGAAATCCTGGTCTACTCGGCGCTGGTGCATGAAGTCGGCCTCGCCATCTCGCACACGCAGCACCACAAACATGGCGCCTATATCATCGAGAACTCCGACCTTCCCGGCTTTTCGCGGCGGGAGCAGGAAACGGTCGCAGCGCTGGTGCGCGGGCACCGTCGCAGCGTACCGGAAAACTGCTTCGAGCAGATAGCCGCGCGCGACCTCGATCCGGTCAGGCACGTACAAACGCTGCTGCGCCTCGCGGCCGTGCTGCACCGGTCGCGTGCGGAAGAGCCCCTGCCGGCGTTGACGCTGAATGCCGTGGGCCGCGAGCTGCTCCTGTCGTTTCCGCGCGGATGGCTGTCCCTGCATCCGTTGACCTGGGCCGACCTGCGGCAGGAAAAAGACTTCCTCGAACCCCTCGGCATTCGCCTGCGCCTGCGCGTCGAACGCGATCCCGGCAATCCGCTGATCTCCGAATTGCTGGATCGGGCGCTGTAGCGCTGCGGCGTGCTGCCGGGCTGCATGGCCCGCGGCAGATCCCCAAACGACTCACGCGGAGGCGCGGAGAAGGGCAGTTGAACTCTTTTCCGGCAAGTTCCTGGGCGCACTCTGCGGCCAGACCCCAGGCCGACCTGATCAGCTTCTCCTCCGCGCCTCCGCGTGAACCGCTTTTGCACGAAAGGAAGCCGACGGATGCCCAAATGCCCCTGCGTGCCAAAAGTGACCTGAATCCTGGCAAAGCACCCCGATTTCGGCCTCTCGCTGCACATCTGTGACACTTCGCGTCACTTTTCTGCTTGATTTAACCTGCGTTCAGCGGCACCATACTCCCACGTATGGTGTTGGGGCGGACGGCGTCAGCCTTCCGAAAGCACCGGCGGCATCCTGAAGGTTCACTCGCGGCGGCATCCGCAGCTGCGAATTCACGTATCTGGGAGGGTAATCGTGAAGCTCAATCGCCTGACTGTTTCGATCGCAACCTGCCTCATTGTGGCGGCACCGTTCGCGCACGCGAATGGCATCGTCGCCAAGCAACTCGCCGGCTCGCCATCCGAGTTCACTGCGATGCAGCCCGCCAATCCGGCGGATGCCGCCATCCATTCGAAGAGCGCGCTGCTGCCGATCGAGATGGGCATCGACAAGGCCGGTGGCATGAGCGCGCAGATGACCCTGCCGGTGGAAACCGACAGCGTGCGCTTCCTGGTGTTCAGCGGCGACGACATCGGGTGGGATGTCGGCCTGCGCTCGCCCTCGGGTCGCGTCGAGAAGGCCGCCAGGGCGCTGGCCAGCGATAACCGGCTGATGGAATTCGGCACCGGCAATGCCAAGGTCCCGACCGAGTACTACGCCCTCGACGGCGTTGAGAGCGGCGATTGGACGGTCAAGCTGTCGACCGCCAACGGCGCCTCCGCACGCGGCTTCGTGCTGGTCGAAGGGCAGTCGGACACGCAACTGGTGTCCTACCAGACGCATACCCGGCAACTCGTTGGCGAGCGCATCGGCTTCGTCGCCAGCCTCTACGGCGAGACCGAAGACGGTCGCGTGCTGCACGCCAAGGCTGCCGGCCGGGTCGGTTCGGCTACGCTGCGGGTGACCTCGCCGGCGGGCGACGTGCGCAACCTGCCGATGTTCGACGATGGCATGCACAGCGACGGCGCCGCCGGCGATGGCATCTACGGCGGTGATTTCCTGGCCGACAAGGCCGGCCAGTATCTGGCGCAGGTAACCGTGCACGGCACCAATCGCGATGGTCGCCCGGTGGTTCGCAGCGCCGAACACCCACTGCCGATCGTTGCGCCATCGCTGCAACTGTCCGGCACCAAGGCCAGCGCGACTCATGCGGGCGAGAGCGGTCGACTGAGTCTCGATGTTCCCGTGGCTGCTGAAAAATCCAATCAGCACTACCGCGGTTATGCCGAGGTCTGGGGCACCGATGAAACCGGTCAATCAACGCCGGTGGCCTGGGTCAGCGGCATGGTCACGCCGGACAAGGGTGCGGTCAGCTTCGGCCTTGACACCCGCTGGGTTGCGCTCGCTGGTGCGCAGGCGCCGTTCGAGTTGCGCAACCTGCGCCTCGAAGATCCGGATACCTTCATCACCATGGCCAGCGCCGAGCGCCTGCCGATGACCATGCCGGCGTTGCGCGTCAAGACGCGGCCGAGCGAAATCGTCATTGACGAGGCGATGACCCAGGGCGTGCGCCCGGCGGTCATCGGCAACACCGAGAAGGGCGTCGGCAAGCGTTTGCTGCTGGTACACGGCTACTGCTCCGGCGGCGTCTGGCCAGCGTCGCAGTTCACCTCCGCCTCGACTTTCCTGGATGCCAACCAGAACCGCACGCATGATCAGTTCGCGCGCTTGATCCAGACCTTCGGCAATACCTGGAACTCGTTCGGCGTGGTCGCCCACAGTCAGGGCGGCGCGGCGGCGCTGCATCTTTACACCTACTACTGGAGCGGCCTCGACAACGCCACCGGTGCGCGCCTGATCCAGTCGGTCGGCACTCCCTATCAGGGCACCAACCTGGCCGGCATCCTGGCCACCCTCGGCTCCTGGTTCGGCGTCGGCTGCAGCAGCAACAGCAATCTGTCGTACAGCGGCGCTGCCTCGTGGCTGGCCGGTATCCCGACCTGGGCGCGCGGCAAGGTCAACTACTACACGACCTCATTCAAGCTGACCAACTGGTACACCAACGACTACTGCCAGTTCGCCACCGACCTGGTGCTCAGCGATCCGGAAGACGGCACCACCGAACAAGCCAAAGGCCAGGTATCCGGCGCCATCAATCGCGGCCATGTCACCGGCCAGTGCCACACCAGCGGCATGCGCGATCCGGCGCAGTACCTGAACGCCTCGCGCAATTCAACGATGAACACCAACGCCGCGCGCTGATTGCAGCTTCAATGCAATATCGGAAGGGCGCCTCCGGGCGCCCTTCTGCTTTGTGGCAGGCTGCGCGGCTTTGATGGGTTCGAACCTTGTTCGAACGCTGTCGGGCACACCGCGCGGGACAGGGTCCGGACCCACGACCCTTACGCCGTCCTGCGCAGCGCCAACGTCACCAGCCGCGCGTAGAGCTTCTCGTGCAGGTTTGCCGGCTTGTCGTAGCGCAGCCGTTGCAGATACGGCTGCTCGTCCGCTCCCGGCGTCGCGCCGAGTGCGCTGGCGATGGCCCGCAGGCGATCCCCGGTGCGCGCGGTGTTGGCCTTCAGCCAGCGCAGCGCCCTGACGATGCGCACTTCGGTGGCGTCAAAATCGGCTCCGAACGGAAACAGCGGAAACAAGCCCTTGGCCTTGGCGGGTGCCATTGCTGACGCGATCGCTTCAGGCGTATTGCGCCGTTGACGCTCCGGAATCACCCAAGCAGGATCCAGCTTGCCCGCGGTACGTGCGCGCGCAGCGAGTTCGTCCTGGAATCGTGCATCGGCGATGCCGATCATCCGCTTGATGCATTCCTCGTCGGTCTGGCCGCGCAGATCGGCGATCCCATACTCGGTGACCACGATGTCGCGCAGATGCCTGGCGATGGTCGTGTAACCGTAGTTGAAGACGATGTTGGAGCGCACCTCGCCGCCGCTTTCGCGGGTGGCGCGCATCATGATCACTGAACGACCGGTCGGCACCTCGTGCGCCATCGCCACGAAGTTGTACTGGCCGCCCACGCCGCTTACCACCTGACCGTTTTCGAGCGCATCGGATACCGCGGCGCCCAGCACCGTGGTCATCATGCAGGTGTTGAAGAAACGCGCCTCATGGCGCTGCGCCAGATGCAGCGCTTCATGGCCTCCGTAGAGCTGGTTGACGTGGGACACGCGGGTCATGCAGAAACCCTCGTAGTCGTCCCCCTTGAGTCCGCGGATCCAGTCGTAAAGTGCGTGCGAGCCGAGGTAGAAGGCACCATGGAGGTAGCGTCCGTTGCGCAGCGCGACCCCGTCGATCACCCGCGCAACGGCAGCTCGGGCGGCGCCCTCGGGCAACAGCGCATCGACCAGCGTGCCTTCCGGCAAACGCAACCAGTCGCGATCCGCCATGACGCTGCCGACCGGCAACAGCCCGAACTGCGTCAGATTCGCCACCGCATCCGCTGTCAACGGCCGCGGATAGACGCCCGCCTCGACCAGCATGTCGATGTCGTCGGCGCGCAGCACGCTGCCGATCTGCCTGCGGTTGAGCAGATGCTGCAACGGCAGGTTGTCGTACACACGGCGCTTCAGGATGCCGGCCTGGTGCAGTTCCATGAAGCCGTCCATGACCATTTCGCTGGCGCCATACAGGCCCGCCTGCAGCGACTCGAATCCACCGATACGCTGCGCCAGCAAACGCTCGTTGGCGCCCAGCATCGGATCCAGCGTGGACCGGTAGTCCGCATTGTGGGCGGTACGCAACTTCAATCCGTACACCAGCGCATCGGACAGCGCACCAATGCCGATCTGCAGCGTCCCGCCGTCCTTGACCAGAGCGCTCGCGTAGAGCCCGAGCACGTACTCCGCGTCCTCGACCGGCTGCCGCGGCAATCCGAACAGTCGATGGTGTTCATCCGCTGCCTCGACGATCGCGTCGAAGAATTCCGGACCGACCTCAGCATCATTGCCGGCGAAAGGCAGATCGCGATGCACCACGCCAACCACCGTCAAGTGCCGGCCATCGGCGTTGACGCGGTCGCGCAGGTCCATGGTGGTATCGGTATTGCACGACAGGCTGTAACGCGGGCCGTCAGGGGTATCGCGCCGGGCGATCATCTGCAGCGCCAGGTTGACGCCGGTGGCGGCGACATCGCGCGCGACGTGCGTGTAGTTGACGCTGGTGTAGTTGCGCTGGACCAACGGTTTGCCGAGCATCGACCCCGACTGCAGGTAGAACTCACGGATCTCGATGTTGGCCGGAACGCTGCCTGCACGCAGGTCGGCAACATACTCGAGGTCCGGATAGTCATCGCCCCACCAGCGTTTGGCGAATGGCCCAAGAAAGCGTTTCTCCAGATCAGCAGCAGGGTTGGGCCGCGCCAGCGACAACGCCGTCATCAGTTTCAGGTGCACCGACGGGTCGGCCTTGGCCGCCTGATAGAGCGCATTGATCAGGCGGTTCGGCTTGCCCAGCCCCAACGGCGCTGCCGTGATCCAGTGCTTGCCCACGCGCTCGCGAATGAACGCCACCGCTTCCTCGGTCCGGGTGAAATGCTTGGGCCCAGTCATCGTGATCTCCGATTGTCGACGGCTGATCATAGAGGCGCACGCGGCTACGAATTTGCGCGAACGCAATTGACAGCGTTTCACGCGGAGGCGCGTGAATCTGGCGCTTCCGGATCCGCCTGCCCGCCGGCTGACGAATGCTGGGCAAAGCACGCATACTTGCGCGCATGCGACCGCAACCCCCTGACCCACCCTCGCCGCGGGCCCCTGGCCTTGGCGACTATCTGAAAGCGGCCTTCACCTGGCGCTGGAATCTGCTCGGCCTGTTCGCCGGCGGCGCGTTTGCGCTGCTCAGTCCGGCGCCCGGCGCGATGCTGCCGCTGCTGGCTGCGGCCGAACTCGTCTACCTGACCGGACTGATCTCGTTTCCGAAGTTCCGCCGCGCGATCGACGCCAGGATGCTCGGCCGCTCGCCCGAGTGGGAACAGCGGGAGGAGGATCCGCAAACGCTGCTGACGCGCATGCTGAACGAACTCGGCCCGGGCCCGGCGGCGCGATTCCGCGACCTGCGCGACCGTTGCCTGCGCCTGCGCCGCATTGCCCGCGGTGTCGCCGCCGGCGCCCCGGAGGCGCCCGAGGCCGATCAGCTCCGCGGCGGCGGCCTCGACAAGCTGCTGTGGGTGTTTCTGCGCCTGCTCTATGCACAACAAGGCTTGTGGAAATTCCTGGAGCAGACCGACCGCCACGCGCTCGAAGCCCAGCTCAAGGATCTTGAGATGCGCCGCACGGCGCTCAACGAGAACACCGACGAGCGCATCAAACGCTCGCTGACCGACGCCGTCGCGACGACAACGATGCGCCTGGACAACCTGAAGTCAGCCGAAACCAACAACGAGTTCATCGAGCTTGAACTCGAACGCATCGAGGCCAAGATCCTCGCGCTCAGCGAGATGAGCGTGAACAACCAGAATCCCGACTTCATCAGCACCCAGGTCGATTCGGTCGCCGACACCATGACCCACGCCGAACTCGCCATCCGCGACCTCAATGCGCTGACCGGCCTTGGCAGCAACATCGAGCAGGCACCGAGGATGCTCCTGGAGCAGTAAATGGTGAGTGGTGAGTAGTGAGTAAAACCTCGCTGCTCCGATGCTTCTGTCGAGACCACCAATCCACTTTCCGTATGTCGTTCGGGCATCGTTCGGGCAGCGTGCTTCCGCACGTGACTGTTGAAGGCCCTGAGTGCGCAGACAATTGGACCAGGACATGGCATTTGCCAGCACTGGCGGCACGAATGCACTGCAGATTCATGCGCATGATGCCGTGCAGCCGCGAATGCACCGGGTTTTACTCACTACTCCCATTCACTACTCACTGAAAAGCAATGCCCCTCCTGACCCTGAACAACGTCGACTACTCCGTCGGCGGACCGCTGCTGATCGAAGATGCCAATCTCGCCATCGATGCCGGCGAGCGCATTTGCGTGGTCGGGCGCAATGGCGAGGGCAAGTCGACGCTGCTCAAGCTGATCGCCGGCGAGATTGCGCCGGACGATGGACGTATCGCCCGCAACGAAGGGCTGCGCATCGCGCGGATGCCGCAGGAAGTGCCGCGCGACCTTGCCGGCACGGTGTTCGATGTGATCGCGCTGGGTGCCGGTGACACCGGGCAGCTGGTCGCCGAATACCACCACTTGAGCCACGCCGCCGAGTTCGACGCCGAGCGGATGGCGCAATTGCACGAAGCGATCGACGCCGCCCACGGATGGACGCTGGAGGCACGCGCCTCGCAGGCGGTGGAACGCCTCGGGTTGACCGACGAGACCGACTTCGCGGCGCTGTCTGGCGGCATGAAGCGGCGTGTGCTGCTGGCGCAGGCGCTGCTGATGGCGCCCGATCTGTTGCTGCTCGACGAGCCAACCAACCACCTCGACATCGAGGCGATCTCCTGGCTGGAGACGTTTTTGAAAGAGTTCAATGGCGCGATCATGTTCGTCACCCACGACCGCGCCTTCCTCCAGGCGCTGGCCACGCGCATCGTCGAGATCGACCGCGGCAGCATCAGCAGCTGGCCGGGCGACTACGCCAACTACGTGCGGCGCAAGGAAGAGCGCGCGCACGCCGAGGCGATGGAGAACGCGCTGTTCGACAAGAAGCTGGCGCAGGAAGAAGTCTGGATCCGCCAGGGTATCAAGGCGCGGCGCACGCGCAACGAAGGCCGCGTCACCGCGCTCAAGGCGATGCGTCGCGAACGTGCGGCGCGCCGCGAACAGCAAGGCCTGGCGCGCATCGAAGTCGCCGAGGCGAGCAGTTCCGGCAAGCGCGTGCTGCGCGCCACCGATGTCAGCTACGCGATCGGCGGGCGCACGCTGATCCGCGATTTTTCAACCACCATCCTGCGCGGCGACCGCGTCGGCATCGTCGGCCCGAATGGCGTCGGCAAAACCACGCTGATCCGCCTGCTGCTCGGTGAATTGCAGCCCGACCAGGGCGAGATCGTGCGCGGCACGCAGCTGGAGATCGCTTACTTCGACCAGTATCGGGCGACTTTGCGCGAGGACTGGAATGCGCTCGACAATGTCGCCGAGGGCCAGGAATTCATCGACATCGGCGGTCGCCGCACGCATGTGCTCGGCTACCTGCAAGACTTTCTGTTCAGCCCGGAGCGGGCGCGCGCGCCGATCACGCGGTTGTCCGGCGGCGAACGCAACCGGCTGCTGCTGGCACGGCTGTTTGCGCGCCCGTCGAATCTGATGGTGCTCGACGAGCCGACCAACGACCTCGACATCGAGACGCTGGAACTGCTCGAAGAACAGATCGGCGCCTACGCCGGCACCGTGCTGCTGGTCAGCCATGACCGCGCTTTCATCGACGCCGTGGTCACGCAGACGCTGGTGCTGGAAGGCGACGGCCGTATCGGCGAGTTTGTCGGCGGCTACAGCGACTGGGAGGCGCATCGCGTCAGCGAGACGACGCGCCAGCGCAACGCGGAAACTGCGCGAACGGCCAGCAGCGCGGCGGCGGCCACGCCAGCGGCATCAGTGGCGAAGCGCAAGCTGAGCTACAAGGACCAGCGTGAACTGGAACAGTTGCCGGCGCGCATCGAGGCGCTGGAAGCCGAGATTGCGCAACGCACCCAGGCGATGACGCTGCCGGGGTTCTTCCAGCGCGACAGCGGTACGGTCATCGCCGATCAGCAAATGCTGGCGACGCGGCAGGCCGAGTTGGAAAGTGCCTACGCGCGCTGGCAGGCGCTGGAACTGTAGGAGTCCCGGTCGCCCCTGGCGGAGCGCTTGTTCGCGCATCGAA
>JAIMJQ010000058.1:0-8730 GCA_020693165.1 Xanthomonas sp.
CTGGACCCACCAGAGCCCGCTTTGTGCCAGCCTCTCCCGACAACCGGCTCCGCTGCCAACAACCAGGCAGAAGCGTCCAGACAAGTCTGGACCCACCAGAGCCCGCTTTGTGCCAGCCTCTCCCGACAACCGGCTCAGCTGCCAACAACCAGGCAGAAGCGTCCAGACAAGTCTGGACCCACCAAAGCCCGCTTTGTGCGAGGCGCTCCCGACAACCGGCTCCGCTGCCAACAACCAGGAACCAACAACCAAAAACCTGCTCCGCAGCGAACAACCTACTCTGCTGCCAGCAACCAACAACCTGCTGTTCCGGGTTGCTGCTCCACGCCACAACGAGTAGACTCCGCGCCCCCGTCCAGGTTCCCTGAACGGCTCCTCGCTTCACCGGATCGTCCGGGAAGCTATATCCGAGAGGAATCTCATGCGTCATTACGAAGTGGTGTTTCTGGTCCACCCTGACCAGAGTGAACAGGTGCCTGCGATGATCGATCGCTACCGCACGATGATCGAGGCCGACGGTGGCAAAATCCATCGTCTGGAAGATTGGGGCCGCCGGCAGTTGGCGTACCCGATCGAGCGCCTGCTGAAGGCGCATTACATCATGATGAATATCGAGTGCTCGGCTGCGGCGTTGAAGGAACTGCAGGATGCATTCCGCTTCAACGACGCCGTGCTGCGTCACCTCATCGTGGTGATGAAGGAAGCGGTCACCGAGATGAGCGCGATCATGAAGACCAAGGACGAGAAGCCGCGTCGCCGCGACGACGATTCCGGCGATTCCCCGACTGCCGTGGGTACCGGTGGCGAGGATGAGCCCGTCGCTGAAGCCAGCGCCTGACCGATTCCTTAGGAGATAAACCATGTCGCGTTTCTTTCGTCGCAAGAAATTCTGCAAGTTCACCGCTGACGGCGTCACTCATATCGATTACAAAGATCTGAACACGCTGCGTCAGTACGTCACCGAGACCGGCAAGATCGTGCCGAGCCGCATCACCGGCACCCGCGCGCGCTTCCAGCGTCAGCTCGCAACCGCGATCAAGCGCGCCCGGTTTCTGGCGCTGATCCCGTACACCGACAGTCACTGAGGACCTGACCCATGGATGTGATCCTGCTTCAGAAGGTCAAGAACCTCGGCAGCCTGGGTGACCGCGTCAAGGTCAAGGCCGGCTACAGCCGCAACTTCCTGATCCCGTATGGCAAGGCAGTGCCGGCCACGGCGACCAACGTCGCCGAGTTCGAGCAGCGCCGCGCCGAGTTCGAGGCCAAGGCCAACGAGACCCTGGCGGCCGCAACCGCCCGCAAGAATGGTCTGGAAGGCGCGTCGGTCACGATCAAGGCGAATGCCAGCACCGAGGGCAAGTTGTACGGCTCGGTCGGCCCGCGTGAAATCGCCGAAGCCTTCAGCGCCGCTGGCCTGCCGCTGGAAAAGTCCGAGGTGGTGATGGGCGAAGGCCCGATCCGCCGCGTTGGCGAGAGCGACGTCGAAGTGCACCTGCACGCCGACGTGCACGCGACCGTCAAGGTTGTGGTCCAGCCGGACAACTGAGCTTCATCGTCGTAACCGGAAGCCCGCGATGCCGCAAGGTGTCGCGGGCTTTTGCTTTTGTCGGGTGAAGAAAAGGCGGGGCTGGGGACTGGGGGCTGGGGCGCTCGATCCGGGATGTCGGCAAGCTCGCGAGGCAAAGCGATGCGCCCGCGGGGACCTGAACGCTTGCGCGAGTCGATCCGCGCACACGCCCCAGCCCCCAGTCCCCAGCCCCGCCTTTTCACGCCAAGCGCGTTGAACTTCAGAGCCGCACGAGCCAGCATCGAGGCCATGACCGACCCACGCCACGCCAACACCCGCACGCCGCCCTACTCGCTCGACGCCGAACAGGCGGTGCTGGGCGCGTTGATGCTGTCGGAAGAGGCCTACTTCAAGATTTCCGACAAGGTGGTGGCCGAAGACTTCTACCGCCAGGACCATCGGATCATCTTTCAGGCGATCGCCGCGCTGAAGGAGAAGGGCCAACCGTGCGACGCCGTGACCCTCGGCGAATGGCTGGAGCGCAAGGAGCAGGCGGATGCTGCCGGCGGCATCGGCTACGTCATCGAGATCGCCAACAACACGCCGGGCGCTGCCAATATCGTTGCCTACGCGGAGATCGTCCGCGAGAAGTCGATCCTGCGCCAGTTGATGGAGGCTGGCACGCAAATCGTCGACAATATTCTGGTGCCGGAAGGCCGCAGCAGTGAGGAACTGCTGCAGGGTGCCGAGAAACTGGTGTTCGACATCGGCGAACGCGGCAAGCGCGGGCGCGGCAGCTTCGTTCCGGTCGCCGAGGCACTCAAGGAAGCCTACCGGGCGATCGAGTTCCGCTATTCGAACAAGGGCTCGCTGAACGGGCTCGACACCGGCTTCACCGACCTCAACAACCTGACCAACGGCCTCCAGCCCGGCGACCTGGTCATCGTCGCAGCGCGCCCGTCGATGGGCAAGACCTCGTTTGCGATGAACATCGCCGAGCACGCTGCAATCCAGAGCAACCAGCCGGTGGCGATCTTCAGCATGGAAATGCCGGTCGCACAGCTGGCGCTGCGCATGATCTCGTCGCTTGGCCGCGTCGACCAGCGACGCCTGCGCAATGGCGACCTCGCCGACGAGGACTGGCCGCGAGTCACCAGCGCGATCACCCTGCTGACCGGCGCCAAGCTGTTCATCGATGACACCGGCGGGCTGTCGCCCTCGGAGCTGCGCGCGCGCACGCGTCGATTGAAGCGCGAACACGGTCTGGCGTTGGTCGTGGTCGATTATCTGCAGCTGATGCAGGTGCCGGGTACCCGCGAAAACCGCACCAACGAGATTTCCGAAATCTCGCGCAACCTGAAGGCGATCGCCAAGGAGATGAATGTCCCGGTGGTTGCCTTGAGTCAGCTCAACCGCGGCCTCGAGCAACGCCAGGACAAGCGCCCGATGATGTCCGACCTGCGCGAATCGGGCGCCATCGAGCAGGACGCCGATCTGATCTGCTTCATCTATCGCGACGAGTACTACAACCCGGACTCGGCCAAGAAGGGCATCGCCGAAATCATCATTGCCAAGCACCGCAATGGCCCCACCGGTTCGCTCGACCTCTACTTCCGCGGCCAGTACACCCGCTTCGACTCGATTGCCCGCGAGGGCAGCGGCGTGTTCGAGAGCTATTGAAAAGCGGTGTTGGTTGCTGGTGTCGGTGTTGGAACAGGCGAAAGGCAAAGACCAGGCGCTTTACCGCTGCTTGCCTTTGCTGTTTCCAACACCGACACCAACAATCAACACCGCCTCCCCTTTGCCCTTTCGCTTCCTTTGCAATCCCGCCGCCATTGCGCTGAACTCCGCGACCTGAATCGAGACGTCCGCCGCGCATGCCGCTACGCCTGAAACTGCTGTTGATTGCGCTGGTCGCCGCGGTATTTCCGCTGGCCGGCTGGCGTTTCATCGTGCAGATGGAGACCACGCTGCGCCAGAGCCAGGAGCGCGCACTGATGGCATCGGCGCGGACGCTGGCGACAGCGTTGCCAGCGGCGGATCCGACCCTGCGCGCTTCCCTGGTCGCACCGGCGGTGCTGCATGCACGACCGATGCGCATCGATGTCGACGCCGACGGCTATGCCGACGACTGGGGCTCCTGGCATATCGATCCGGAGCAGTTGCACAGTCCGGGCGGGAGCCTGCGCGCGTTGCTGTACGTGGGCCAGGGCCCGGGGGCAGTCAACCTGTGGCTCGACGTCGACGACGCGACCAAGGTCACCACTGCCGTCGACGGCTCCTTTGGCGAGCGCGCCGATCATGTCGAAGTCTGGCTGCGCGATCGCTTTGGCGAGCGCCGCTGGCGCGTCGCCCGCAGTGTCGAGGGCATCACCGCCGCGCAACCGCTGGCGGGTGCCGATGGACGCGAGCCCAGCTTCGAACTGCCTGCTGCCTGGATCGAGCGCGAAGGCGGCTATCGGGTGGAACTGAAGGTGCCGATCGCCGATTCCGGCTTCGATCTGGCCATCGAGGTGCGCGACTACCCGGTCGCTGGCGCCGACATGCCGCGCGCCACGGCCAGTTCCGAGGTGCGCGGTCTGCGCTACCGGCCTCTGGCGACGCTCTGGCAGGAGAGCCCGTTGCTGCGCGAACTGGTACCGGACAACGCGCGCCTGCGCGTGCTCGACCGAGCCGGCTATGTGCTGGCGCGCAGCGGTAGCCTGCGCCCGGGCAGCGACACCTCCGACGACGATGGCGACCTGTCCTTCCTGCGCTGGCTGCGGGCGCTGGTCTACCGACACTTGCTGGCACCGGAGATGGCATCCGGAGAGGGCTACGCATTCAACCTGTTGCGTTTGACCAACAGCCAGGTCGACGGCACGCTGACGGGAACCCCGGGCGCACATTGGCGACCCGCCGCCAGCCAGGCCAGCGTGATTCTGACCGTAACCGTCGCCGTGCTGCACGGCAGCGACGTCGTCGGCGTGGTGATGCTGGAACAGACCAGCGATGCGCTGCTGCTGTGGACCAACCGCGCGCTCGGCAGCCTGCTGCTTGGCGGGCTGCTGACCATGCTGATCGCGGCCGCGATCCTGTTCGGATACGCGGGCTACCTGTCCTGGCGCATTCGCAAGCTGCGCAATGCGGCCGAAAACGCCTTGACCGCCGAAGGTCGCGTGGTCGGCAATTTTCCACGCTCGACCGCCGTCGACGAGATCGGCGACCTGTCGCGCAGCTTCGGTCGATTGCTCGACCAGGTCAGCGCCTATACCGACTATCTGCGTACCCTTGGCAGCAAGCTCTCGCATGAGCTGGCGACACCGCTGGCAGTGGTGAAGTCGTCGCTGGAGAACCTCGAACAGGAAGCGATGACCGAGTCGGCGCGCATCTATGCCGAGCGCGCTCGCTCCGGGGCCGAACGCCTGGGTGCCCTGCTGCGCACGCTGTCACAGGCTTCGCGCATAGAGAGCGCAATCGCCGCGGCCGAGGCGGAAGATTTCGACCTGCGCGAATTCGTCCTTGGCGCCGCTGCCGGCTATCGCGACCTGGCCGAGGACCGGGAGTTTCGCGTCGTCGTGCCGGACCAGGCGGTGCTCTTTCATGGCGCGCCGGAACTGATCCATCAGGCACTCGACAAGTTGGTCGACAACGCGCTCGGCTTCAGTCCGCCAGGCGGCTGGATTCGCCTCGCCATCGAACCCAAACCCGGTAGCATCGATCTGGTACTGTCGAACAACGGCCCGCCGCTGCCGCAAAAGATGCAGGATCGATTGTTCGATTCCTTGATCTCGGTGCGCGACGGCCGCGCCACGGTGTCGCCTCACCTCGGCCTGGGGCTGTATGTCGTGCGTCTGGTCGCCGAACTGCACCAGGGCGAAGCCAGCGCCTGCAACCTGCCGGACATGGCGGGCGTGGAGTTCCGCATGCGACTGAAGGGGATGCGCTGACGCTCAGTCGCTGTTTCCATGGCGCCGAATGAAGAGCCTTTGTCCACAAAGGACGAGAATGCAGTCCGCGGCATCGGCGACACATCGGCATGTCGCCAGTAGACTGACGGATTTCCCCTGGAGGCCATGCCCATGCAACTCGAACTTACCGACCGTCACGCGCTGATCGGTGGCGGTAGCCAGGGTATTGGCCGCGCCGCCGCGCGGGAACTGGCTGCCCTTGGCGCCGACGTCACCGTAATCGGCCGCGATCCGGCGCGACTCGAAGCTACACTTGCCGAGCTGGCGGCTGTCGGCAGCGGTCGCCATCATGCGCTGGTTGCCGACTATGCCGATCGCAGCGGACTGGAAGCCATCGTCGGCAAATGGCTTGCGGAACACCCGGCGCAGATTCTGATCAACAACACCGGCGGCCCGCCACCCGGCCCCATCGAGCAAGCCAGCGAGCAGGCGTTTCTCGATACCTTCGGCCAGCACCTGCTGTGCAACCAGTTGCTCACGCGCCTTGCGCTGCCGGGCATGCGCGCAGCCGGCTACGGACGCATCGTCAACGTGATCTCGACCTCGGTAAAGGAACCGATCAAGGGCCTCGGCGTCTCCAACACCGTGCGCGGCGCGGTCGCATCGTGGGCGAAGACGCTCGCCACCGAAATGGCGCCCGAAGGCATCACCGTCAACAATGTGCTGCCAGGCTTCACGCGCACGGCGCGCCTCGATGGCCTGATCGCCGCCAAGGTGCAAGGCAGCGGCCTTTCCGAAGACCAGGTCGCCAACGCGATGATGAGCGTGGTGCCGATGGGCCGCTTCGCCGAAGCCGGCGAAGTCGCCAACGCGATCGCTTTCCTCGCATCACCGGCGGCATCGTACATCACCGGCGTCAGCATCGCGGTCGATGGCGGGCGTACATTGGCGCTGTAGCGCCCTCCCCCGCGCATCGATGGAAGATTCAAGTGCTTGTCCGCAAGGGGTGAGACCGGGCTTTCCGCGACATGCCGCGGCCGTCGAACGCACGCCGGCTTGCTGCCGGGCCGGACGCGCAAAGAGAGCTGCAGCAGTTGATTCGCTTTCCTTTGCGGTCTTTGCGGACAACAGGCTCTGTTCGGACTCGCCAGCAAACGTCGTATAACGTCAGCGGATCAGGTTCCGCCAGACTGCCGAAACGATGCGTGATTCTCCGCTGCGACTGACCAACTTCATCGCCGGCGATTACCGCGCACCGGTGACGGGCGCTTACCTGCCGGTGGTGGAGCCGGCGACCGGCAAGGTCTATGCAGAAGTTCCGGACTCGGGTTCGGCCGACATCGATGCCGCAGTCGCTGCCGCGCAGCGCGCCGAGCGCGGCTGGGCGGCGACCGCACCGAGCCAGCGCGCGAGCCTGCTGCGGCGCATCGCCGATCTGATCGAGGCACGCCTGGATTCCCTCGCCGAAGAGGAGTCGCGCGACAACGGCAAGCCGGTCAAGGTCGCGCGCCAAGTCGACATTCCGCGCGCCGTCGCCAATTTCCGCTTTTTCGCCGCGATGGCCGAAACTCAGGCTTCCGAAAGCCATCACGGCGAGGCCGCTACGCTGAACTACACACTGCGCCAACCGCTCGGTGTGGTCGGCTGCATCAGCCCGTGGAACCTGCCGCTCTACCTGCTGAGCTGGAAGATCGCGCCGGCGCTGGCGGCCGGCAACTGCGTGATTGCCAAACCAAGCGAGATCACGCCGGTCAGCGCCTGGTTGCTCGGCGAAATCGCGCAAGCCGCCGGGCTGCCCGCAGGCGCGCTCAACATCGTCCACGGCGGCGGACCGAACTGCGGCCAGGCCCTGGTCAGGCACCCCAAGGTCAAAGCGGTGTCGTTCACCGGCAGCACCACGACCGGCGCTGCGATTGCCAGCGCAACCGCGACCCAGTTCAAGAAGCTGTCGCTGGAGATGGGCGGCAAGAATGCGACGGTGGTGTTCGCTGATTGCGATTTCGAACGCAGCGTTGCCGAGAGCGTGCGCGCGGCGTTCTCGAACCAGGGCCAGATCTGCCTGTGCGGTTCGCGCATCCTGGTGGAGCGCTCGTTGTTGCCGCGTTTTCGAGAGGCCTTCCTCGCCAAGGTCGCGGAACTCGTGATCGGCGATCCGCGCGATCCGGCCAGCGATATCGGCGCCCTGGTCTCGGCAGCGCATCTGGCCAAGGTGGAAAGCTACATCGCGCTGGCACACGAAGAAGGCGGTCGCCTGCTTGCTGGCGGTCAGCGCATCACGCTCGACGGCCGCTGCCGCGACGGCTATTTCCTCGCACCAACGGTTTTCGACCAGCTCGACGCCCATTGCCGTGTCAACCAGGAAGAAGTGTTCGGCCCAGTGGTGACGCTGACGCCATTCGACGACGATACGCAGGCGCTTGCTTACGCCAACAGCACGGCCTACGGCCTGGCATGCTCGCTGTGGACGCGCGATCTCAGCCGCGCGCATCGTTTCGCCGCGGCGGTCGAAGCCGGCATCGTCTGGATCAACTGCTGGATGGCGCGCGACCTGCGCACGCCGTTCGGCGGCGTCAAGCAATCCGGTCTCGGACGCGAGGGCGGTGTCGAGGCGATGCGCTTCTTCACCGAGCCGAAGAATGTGGCGGTCCACTTGTGAAGCAGTGGGTAGCGAGTAGTGAGAAGTGAATAAGAGCCGCACCTGCGGGGCGGCATGCAGATGCCGGCTTTTGCTCACCACCCACTACTCAACTCAACAAAGGAGCGACGCATGAGCAACAGCGTACACGCCACCAGCGCCCCCAAACCCGTCGGCCATTACCCGCACGCCCGGCGCGTCGGCGAGTTGCTGTTCCTGTCCGGCATCGGCCCGCGCTCGCCGCAGGACAATTCGGTTCCCGGCAACGTCCATGACGCCGCTGGCGAGTTGATCGACTACGACATGGCCGCGCAGTGCCACGCGGTGTTCGCCAATGTGCGCGCGGTGCTCGACGCCTGCGGGGCCGATTGGTCTTCGCTGGTCGACGTGACCGTCTATCTGACCAACATGACGCGCGACTTCAAGGTCTGCAACCGCATCTGGGCCGAGTACTTCCCCGATCCCGCCAGCGCACCGTGCCGCACCACGCTCGGCATCAGCGCCCTGCCGACGCCGATCGCGATCGAGCTGAAGTGTGTGGCGAGCGCGCCGGCGGTGACCGCGGGGCTGTGACGTCCTTGCGCGTATCGAACAGCAAAGGCGGGGCTGGGGGCTGGGGCGCGAGAATCGCGCGGTATCGCAAGTCCGCGGTCTGCAAACGCCGAGATCACGCCGCGCTGAACTGACAATCAAGGCGC
>JAIMJQ010000058.1:8740-22305 GCA_020693165.1 Xanthomonas sp.
AGCCCCCAGCCCCGCCTTTGCTTCAACCGCAAGCCAATTGCGATCCGGTAACCTACGCTCGCATGCCCGCGCCAAACCGAGGACCAGCCCATGTGGACCGTACCCATCGACTTCCAGGGCTGGATCGACGACCACCGCCACCTGCTGAAACCGCCGGTGGGCAACAAATGCATCGTCGACGGTGACTTCATCGTGATGATCGTCGGCGGGCCGAATCAGCGCAGCGACTACCACGTCGAGGAAGGGCCGGAGTTCTTCTACCAGATCGAGGGCGAAATGCTGCTGCGCCTGCAGGTCGATGGCCAGCCCAGAAACGTACCGATCCGCGCCGGCCAGATCTATTACCTGCCACCCGGCATTCCGCATTCGCCGCAGCGCATGGCCAATTCGATCGGCCTGGTGATCGAGCGCAAGCGCCTGGCCCACGAGCGCGATGGGCTGCAGTGGTACTGCGAGCATTGCAATCACAAGCTCTTCGAAGAGTTTTTCGTGCTCGAGAACATTGAAACTCAGTTCCCGGCAGTGTTCGAGCGCTTCTACAGCTCGATCGATCACCGCACCTGCGAGGGCTGCGGCCACCTGAACCCGGCGCCGGAGCGTTACGGCTGAGTGCTGCTCGTCTTTGGTGGGTCCAGACTTGTCCGCACGCTCTTCCCACCCGGACAGCTACAGCGTCCAGACAAGTCTGGGCCCACCAACAGCACGCGCACCGACACCGTTCGCTCGCCAACACCGCTTCCACGGCAGAAGCGCTAACATTTGCGGCTCCCCGTGAATCTAAAGGAATGACGATGGCCATCGAACTGCCCGCCCTGCCCTATGCGCGTGACGCGCTGGTTCCGCACATCTCGCCGGAGACCCTCGACTTTCACTACAGCAAGCACCATCAGGCCTACGTTACCAACCTCAACAACCTGGTGAAGGGCACCGCCCACGAGAACCAGAGCCTGGAGGAGATCGTGCGCTCGTCCAGCGGCGGCGTGTTCAACAACGCCGCGCAGGTGTGGAATCACACGTTCTACTGGAACTGCCTGAAGCCCAATGGCGGCGGCGCTCCGACCGGCGCGCTGGCAACCGCCATCGACGCCGCCTTCGGCAGTTTCGACAAATTCAAGGAAGAGTTCACCAAGACCGCGATCGGCACTTTCGGCTCTGGTTGGGCGTGGCTGGTGCAAAAGGCCGATGGCAGCGTGGCGCTCGCCAGTACCAGCAATGCCGCCACACCGCTGACCGGCGACGACAAACCGCTGCTGACCTGCGATGTGTGGGAGCACGCGTACTACATCGACTACCGCAACCTGCGCGCCAAGTACGTCGAGGCGTTCTGGAATCTGGTGAACTGGGATTTCGTCGCCGCCCAGATGCGCTGACAGTAGCCCGGTGCACGCGCAACGCGCGTTCACCGGGTGCTTGCCGCAAGCCTCCCGCCGGTGAATCGCTGCGCGGGCTAAACCGACCTAAAACAGGCGCGCGATCGCCGGGTCGATCTGTGCCTGGCGGCCAAGATACTCGGCGGCCTGATGCAGACGTTGCAGCAACACGGCGCGATCGGGCGCCGTGATCGTGGCATGGCCGACCTTGCGGCCTGGCCGGGCCGACTTGCCGTAATCGTGCCAGTGCAGTCCCGGCACATCCAGGGCGCGATTGCGATCCGGCAACTCGCCGATCCAGTTCAGCATGCACGACTGGCCGATCGCGTCGGTGTCGCCGAGCGGCAAGCCGGCTATCGCGCGGACATGGTTCTCGAACTGGCTGGTAACCGCGCCCTCGATGGTCCAGTGTCCGCTGTTGTGCACTCGCGGCGCCATTTCGTTGGCGACCAGTTCGCCATCGACGTCGAAGAACTCGATGGCCAGCACGCCGACGTAACCGAGTTCCTCGGCGACACGGCGCGCGCACCGCTCGGCCTGCGTCAGCAACTCCGGCGCTACCATGGCCGGCGCCAGCGTCACCGAAAGGATGCCGTTGACGTGGATATTCTCCACCAACGGGTAGCAGCGAAAGTCGCCATCCGATGCGCGCACTGCAACCAGCGACAACTCTCGGGCAAAGCGCACGCGCGACTCCAGCACGCACGGCGCAGCGCCCAGGCGCGTGAAGGCGTCCTCCAGCAGCATGGCGTCAGCCACATTGATCTGGCCCTTGCCGTCGTAGCCGAAACGGCGCGTTTTCAGGATCGCCGGAAACCTGACTTGCGCTGCCGCCGCGACCACCTGACCCGGCTCATCGATCACCGCAAATTGGGCAACGGGCGTATCGATGGCTGCGAACAGGCGCTTCTCGGCAACCCGATCCTGCGCGGTCGCCAGCGCCCGCGGATTCGGGCGCACCGGCCGCACTGCCGCCAGTTCACCGAGCGCCGCGGCCGAGACGTTTTCGAAGTCGAAGGTGATCGCATCGCAAATGTCGGCGAATCGGTGCAACGCGACCAGATCGTCGAAGGCGGCGACCTCGAGCGGCGCGACCTCACCGGCACAAGCGTCGACTGCCGGGTCCAGCGCATGCACGCGAACCCCGAGCGGGGCCGCCGCCAGCGCCAGCATGCGCGCCAGCTGACCGCCACCGATGACCCCTATTCGCATGCCGGCCTGCGCGGATCGGGCTCTGCCAGCACGCGTTCGGTTTGCGCCTGGCGCAACTCCTGCAAACGCAACGCCAGCGGCGGGTTGCTCAAAGCCAGGATCGCCGCGGCGGCCAGCGCCGCGTTCTTTGCGCCGGCCTGGCCGATCGCCAGCGTCAGCACCGGTACGCCAGCCGGCATCTGCACGATCGACAGCAGCGAATCGACGCCATTCAACACTCTGGACTGGACCGGGACGCCGAGCACAGGAATCCAGGTCTTGGCTGCCAGCATGCCCGGCAGGTGCGCCGCCCCGCCGGCGCCAGCGATGATCACGCGCAGGCCGCGTTCGACCGCTTCTTCGGCGTAGCTGAACAACAGGTCCGGCGTACGGTGCGCCGAAACCACCCTGACCTCGTGGGCAATGTGCAGTTCTTCGAGCAGCTCGACCGCAGCGGACATGGTTTCCCAGTCCGAGCGCGAGCCCATCACCACTCCTACTTGCGGGATGATCGATTCCACGGTCGGTTCTGGAGATGCTGGGGCGAGCGCGCTATGTTAGCTCCCCAGCCGCAACCGACCAACCACCATCATGGCCATCGACAGGCGCTTGCTCGAGATTCTTTGTTGTCCGGTGTCCCGGCGCCCGCTGCGGCTGCTCGGCAAAGAGCAGCAGCGCTGGCTCAACGACGCCATCGCCGGCGGATCGGTGCAGGATGTCAATGGCCGACCGGTGACTGCCGCGTTCGCGGCCGGATTGATCACCGACGACGCCAAAGTGATCTACCGAATAGACGACGACATTCCCGTTCTGCTACCCGAAGACGGCATCGGCACAACGCAGTTTCAAGAGTTTCCGCATTGAGATCCTCCAGGAAGTGTGATTGCCGTCAGCTTTTGGATCCTTTGCATAAACGCTGAAGCGTGCATGAGGTAGGCTGTATCGACGTCGACACTGCCGGAGCTGCGCCTTCGGCTTTTCAGGGGAATGCGTGTGAGCACCGGCAACGACAACAACAAGGTTGTCGATCTGCAACTTCGACAGGCCAACCAGTCGCAGCAGCTCGATCGTGTCGGCGATCTGATCAAGCAATGCCGTGGGCTGACGCAAAAGCGCTTGGCACTGCTGGTCGGATCGCTGTTCGACAGCGTCGACGACGCCCTCTTCGATCTCGCCGAAAAGGCCGAGAACAACAACATCCAGACCCGCTACTTCGATGGCATGCGCGAAGTCCGCAAGAAGCGGCAGCTGGTGGAGCGCCTGTTCCAGGAGCAACTGACCCGCGAGTTCGCCCAATTCGGGCCGGCGCTGGCGCGCGCTACCGAAGAAACGGCTGCCGTGCAGCCGGGCGGCCTGGCGCTGGTGGAGGACAAGGACCTGGAAGAGTCGCTGGCAGTGTCGGCGATGGTCGGCAAGGCCAGCAACCGGCTGGCCCAGCATCTGTACGCCGTCGAGCAGCGGATGTCGGTGCTGGCAGGCGGCAACAAGGTCGACACCCACAACAATCCACTGGGGCCGCGCGCCCTGTGCCACAGCTTCCAGTCGACGATGACTGAACTGGAGATCGATCTCAACGTCAAGCTGTTGATCCTGAAGCTGTTCGACAAGCACGTGATGGGTGGACTCGACCAACTGTACGAGGAAGTCAACCATCACCTGATGCAAGCCGGCGTGCTGCCGCAGATCAAGTACCCGGTAGCGAGTGCGCGCCGGCCCGCAGCGATGCCGAGCCCAACCGGCGCTGTCGCGCAGGACCCGATGGAGACCCGTGCTTTTGAAGCACAGGCGAGTAACCACGCGTACTCGCCGGCTGCCGTGGCGGAAGCCGAACTGCAGATAGAGCTCTACAACACCGTGCGTTCGCTGCTGTCGTTGCGCCGCGGAATAACGCCCGCACCGACCGCCAGCCTGTCAGGTCCGGCGTTCGCGACCAATGATCTGGTCAGCGCGCTGAGCATCCTGCAGAGCCAGGCGATGACGCTGCCGCAGCAGGCGAACATGGGCTCCTTGATCCAGTTGGTGCCGACCGGCCAGATCAAGGAGGAACTGGTTGGCCAGTTGCAGCGCTTGGGGTCCGGGGACGGCAAGCACGGCATGGCCGAAGTCGATGAGGACACCATCGACCTGGTCGGCATGCTGTTCGAGTTCATCCTGCAGGATCGCAACCTTCCGGCGGAGATGCAGGCATTGCTGGCGCGGCTGCAGATTCCCTACCTGAAGTGCGCAATCCTGGAAAAGGAGATGTTTGCGCAGAAGGAGCATCCGGCGCGCCAGTTGCTCGATGAACTGGCGCATGCAGGATTGTCGTGGAGCGAGGAGAGCGACAAGGACGGACGCTTCTACGAGAAGGTCAAGAGCGTGGTCGAGGCTTTGCTGAAGGACTTCAGCGACGACGTGCAGATCTTCGACCGACTGCTCAAGGACTTCCGCGAGTTCGTCGGGTCATCGCGCAAGCGTGCGGAGGTAGCCGAGTTGCGTGCAGCCGAGGCAGCGCGCGGACGCGAGCGCCTGCAGGGCGCGCGCAAGACGGCGGCACGCGAGATCCTGACGCGCATCGAAGGTCAGAAACTGCCCGAGGTCATCCGCCACATACTGACCCGACCCTGGGCCAACGTGCTGGTGCTGACCATCCTGCGCCAGGGCGAGGGCTCGCACCCGTGGAAGACCTCGCTGCGGGTCGCCGACGAACTGGTCTGGGCGGCGCAACCGAAGACCACCGAAGCGGAGCGAGCACGACTGCGGGCGTTGATGTCGGAACTGGAGAAGGCGCTGCGCCAGGGGCTGGCGATGGTCGCCTACCACGACAACGATATCCGCCAACTGCTCAGCGACCTCGGCGCTTTCTACGAAGCGCAACTGAATCCCGATGCGACGCCGGCGGTGATGGAAGCGACGGCAGTCGCCGTCGATGCGGGACCGCAAAGCGCCGACGCAAGCCCGGCAGCATCCGCCGACACGCCCGCGCCCGAAGAAAATTTCGTCGATGAACTGGCTCGGCAACCGGAAAGCTCCGAGAGCGAAGTCGACTCCGAAACGGAGATCCAGGACAGCTATTACGACATCGCGCGCGCGATCAAGGTCGGCACCTGGGTTGAGTTCCGCCATGCGGATGGCCGCGCCGAACGCGCGAAACTGTCGTGGATCAGCCCGATCAGCAGCAAGTACCTGTTCGTCAATCGCAAGGGCCTGAAGGTTGCCGACAAGACCATCTGGGCACTGGCCACCGAACTGCGCCACGCGCGAGCGATGCTGCTGGAGGATGTGCCATTGTTCGATCGTGCGCTGGATGCGATCGTGGAACGCCTGAAGAGCTCGGTCGGCCAATCCGGGCCGGATGTCGCTACTGCGCCCGCTGGCGATGGGTCGGCAGACTGATCGACGGCGGCGCCGCGGCACAACCAGGGATCCTCTGAAGATGCCGATCGACTATCCGCTACCGCCGCGCGAGCCCATCGTGGTCGGCGCTCCATGCGCCGCCGTGGTCGCAGCCGACGCCCGCCGCGCCCTGGCGGAAGACATCGGCAGCGGCGATGTCAGCGCCGCGTTGATCGATGCGACGGCGACCGGCGCCGCCGACGTTGTCGCGCGCGAATCCATGGTACTGGCCGGGCAGGCCTGGTTCGACGCCTGCCTGCGCCTGCTCGACCCCGATTGCGAGATCGCCTGGCAGTTTCGCGACGGGGACACTGTCGAGGCGCAGGCGCGACTGTGTTCGATTCGAGCGCGCTCGCGAGCGCTGCTCAGCGGTGAGCGCTGTGCGCTCAACTTCCTGCAGACCTTGTCGGGAACCGCGACCAGCACCGCGGCGCATGTCGCCCTGACCCATGGCAGCCGCACGCGTCTGCTGGACACGCGCAAAACCCTGCCCGGCTTGCGCTATGCGCAAAAGTACGCGGTCAAGGTCGGCGGCGCCGAGAATCATCGCCTGGGTCTTTACGACGCCGTCCTGATCAAGGAAAACCATATCATCGCCGCGGGCGGAATCGGTGCCGCCGTTGCCCGCGCGCGCAAGCTGTGGCCGCAACTGCTGGTCGAGATCGAGGTCGAAAGCCTTGCCGAGTATCGCCAGGCGCTGGCTGCGCGGCCCGACCGGATCATGCTCGACGAACTGTCGTGGACCGACCTCGAGATCGCCGTGGCCGAGCGCCCGGCGGGTGTCGAACTGGAAGTCTCGGGCGGCATCGACCGGGATCGCCTCGCGAGCCTGTGCAGCCTCGGCGTCGACTACATCTCGATCGGCGCCCTGACCAAGCACGTGCGCGCCATTGATCTGTCGCTGCGCTGGCGGCAGGCGGCGGCGATGTGACCCCCCTGGCAAGCACTCGTGCCGCCATCGCGATCCCGTTCGTCCTGAGCGTTTCCCGCGAGCCCCGCGAGCGAGAAACCGTCGAAAGACGCCCGCCGCACAGCCGCCCGGCTTGCGCTTCGCGAAAGCTCAAAGCAGCGCCAATGGCGCAAAGTGCACCGGGTGCATCGAACTCGGCACACCCGCGTCCTTCGATTGCCCCCCAAAAGCACGGGGGAAACGCTCAGGACGAACGGTTTCGCGACAGGTTTACCGAATAGTTACGATTGCTCTCACCGAACATACCGTAAACGACTGATCTATAAGTAACTTAAAAGCGGGGCAAGGGGCAGGCGGCAGGGGCCCAACCTCGCCGCATGGTCCGACCGTGACGCGGCCTCGACCTCCTATCCCCTGCCCCTGCCCCGTTTTGATCTTGTTCGTTGCGCGAACAAGCGCACCGACTGGGGCGACCGGGACTCCTGACGCTCAGAACACGCCCATCAGCCGCGCCGCCACCGCGCCCAGCGACAGCAGCGCCACCGCGACCACCGCCCACATCAGGCCAGTGCGGCTGCCGCCGGTCGCAGGTTTTGATGCCGCCGGGACGGCGGCGGCGAGGGACTCCTGGCGCGCGGCCTGGCCCATCTCCTGCCCGGGAGCGAGCAGCAGGAAGCGGATGGTGTCGAGGCGCAATTCGTCGCCCGCCTTCATCAACTGCCGGGTGATCCGTCGGTCGTTGATATAGGTGCCATTGGAGGAGCCGAGGTCTTCGACCATGACGCCATCGGGGGTCACCCGCAATTCGGCGTGGCGCCGCGAAACTTCCTCGGAAGGAATGGGGATTTCACATTCGCTCTGGCGACCAATGACCACGGTCGACTGCAACGGGAATATCTTGCCGAAGGTGACGCCGGAGACACCGCGCAGCACGTATTTCGGCAACGCCATGCGCACCTTGGTGCGACCGTCGTCGTCGACCTCGACTTCGCGCGGACGCGGTGGCGGGGCGCTACTGGCCTTTTCCACCGCCACCGCGCGGGCACGCACACCTGCGAACGTCACCAGATCCCCCGGCTTCAGCTCCACGGTGCCGACAGCGGCCTTGCCGTTGACGGTGACGGCGTTGTCCGGATGCGCCACCGTCAGCTTGGCGGTGGCACCAAAGAATTCGATCTCGGCGTGGTGCGGGGCAATCCCGGGCGCCATCAGCACAATGCCGGCGTCGGTTGCACTGCCCAGCAGTGCCCGGCCCGAGTCGAGCTCGACCGGCGCGTGCTCGCCATTCGGAAATAAAAGCTTCATTCGTCCCCCAAAAAAGCCGATTCGGCCATCAATTGCGGTTCAACGCGGCGCCGTGCTCGCCGAGGCCAACTCGCGCGCGACCCGGAAGCCGACCGTGTTGCTGAGCCAGCTGCGACGTTCGCCGCGCCTGGATACGACACTTGGCTCGCCATTGTCGCTATGCCAGGCGCTGCCCATGATCATTCGCTCGGAACAGTCCCCACTGGTCCGTGCAGATTGATCGGGGTTGCGCCCGGCGTGCGCGTCGTTAGCGCAATCCGCCACCCATTCGCGCACATTACCCTCGATATCATAAAGCCCGGATGCCGACACCTGAAAGCTCCCACCCGGCGCGGTGCCAACAAAGCCATCGTCGCAGCTTTGCGCGCCGCTGCCGCCTTCGGCCTTCTTGAAGGACTGGTCGGCGCGATTGCCGGTCGCGCAGGGCTTCGACTTCACCTGGCCGGCGAGGTATTGCCATTCGGCCTCGCTGGGCAGGCGGTAGCTCTGGCCTGTGGTCTGCGACAGCCATTTCGCATAGGCGCTGGCGTCGTCGAAACCGACGCACACCACCGGATGGTCGGGGCCCTGGGCAATGCCGGGTTCACGCCAGGTACGATCCTTCGATGCTGAAAAGAACCCCTCGCGATTGCGACAGCTTTCGCGGGTGACCGCGTGCCGGGTCGCTTCGACGAAGCGACCGAATTCGGCGACGCTGACTTCGCGCGTCGACACCGCGAACGGCGTAGCGATCGCGACCTTGAAGTCGCCGCCGCGGCGAGCGCCGCCAAGCGTCGCATTGCCGCTGCCGACGATCACCAGTTCGGGCAGGCCGGCGCCGTCGCGGAAGCGATAGCCGGGCTTGCCGATGGTCTTCGCCTCGCGCAACCACTTGCTCAGCTCGGCGTCCCCGGGAACCAGGGTCAACGCGCGCTCGATGGCGACCTGGGCGTCGGCCCCGCGCCACTCGGCCAGCGCCACGCGCGCGGTTTCGCGCAGCGTAGCGATGCGCTGGTTCCAGCGCGCGTCGATACGCGCGACCAGCGCCCGCGAATCCAGACCAGGCGTCGCCGCGACCTGGCGCGCGCGCTCCAGGCGCTCCTTGCCTGCGGCAACGCGCCCGGCGTCGAGGTCGGCATCGGCCAACGCCAGATAGGCATCGACGACCGCCGACAATCCGGCCCGCGCCGACTGATTGTCGGGTTCGAGTGCCAACACTCGCGCGAAGAACAAGGTTGCGTTGGCCTCAGGCGGCAGTTGCAGCCGCTGCATGCGCAGCAGCGCCTGGCCCAGTTCCAGGAAGACAGCCACCCGCTGCGCGGGCAGCGGCGGACCGAAGTCGGCGGCGGGCGGATGCGCATAGGCTTCCGCGGCAGCGGCTGCGGCTGCAGCTGCGTCCGCATCCGGATCTATCGCGATCTGCGGCGGCAGCACCGGATCCTCCGCCGCGACGTCCGCAACGCTACCCGCGACTGGATCGGCGGCAGCGACGGCAGCCACCGGCGCGTCGGCAACAGCCGCCGGCGCGGCCACAACCGGTACTGACGCCGGCGTCGGCGATGGCGGGCGTTGCCAGAGCCCGTAGCCGATCGCGCCGAAGCCGCCGACCAGAAGCAGAATCAACGCGTAACGGTGCCACCGCAGGCTGGCCCGCCCGGCATTGTCGGCCGGGCCGACCTGCCTCGCCAGATTCTCGATCATCGTCGTCGTGCTGCGCGGCGGCAGCGCCGGCAGCGATTCCGCGGCCCCCAGGGGCTGCAACGCAGACGCCGTTGGCAGCGCCACCGCCTGCAGGCCGGCGATGAACTCGTCCGCCGATGCAAAGCGATCCTTGGGATCCTTGGCCAGCGCCTTGTCGATGAAAGCCTGCCAGTGGCGGAGGTCGCCCGGCAGGCGCGGGATGGGTTCGAACACGTGCGCGTAGGCCACGGCAAAACCGTCCGGCCCCTGATACGGTGGGTGGCCAGTGAGCGCTTCGAAGGTCAGTGCGCCGAGGCTGTAGAGGTCGGAGCGGGCATCGACTTCACCGCCGCGAGCCTGCTCGGGGCTCATGTAGTTGCTGGTGCCGATACTGACCCCGGTGCTGGTGATCCGGGTCGATCCGCTCAATGCGCGGGCGATACCGAAATCGGTCAGCAGTGGCGTGTCGGTGGTGTCAAACATGATGTTGCCGGGCGTGACGTCGCGATGGACCACGCCCTGCTGATGCGCGAATCCAAGCGCCTTGCCGATTCCGGTCAGTACCCGCCTGAGCTCCGCCTGCTCCACACCCTTGCGCATGCGCTGCGCAAAGTCGCCGCCGGGCAGGAACTGCATCGAAAAATAGTGCAGGTGATCGGTGGTGACACCGACCTCGTAGACGGCGACGATATGCGGATGCGTCAGCGATGCGATGGTGCGCGCTTCACGCAGGAAGCGCTTCGAGAAACTGGCGTCAGCCGCCAGCGCCGGCGCCATGACCTTGAGCGCAACGCGGCGCTCGAGCGACGTCTGGATCGCGAGATACACCCGCGCCATGCCGCCGACCCCAAGTTCGCGCTCTATCTCATAGCCAGGTATCGAAATTGGCCCCACGCCGAAGTCATGGTCCGCTCAGGAAAGAACGTCGCATTGTAGCCAAATGGAGGCAACGCGGCCCGTCTGATGACGCATTTGCGGGCAGTCCCTGTCGACATAAGGCACCATGCGATGATCTGCGCCCCCGATCACCGCTCCGGCGAACTTTCCGATGTCCAGTGCTGCCGCCCTGATGGGCATGCTCTTCCTCGCCTGCGGCGTCCTTGCCTGGCAGGCCCTCAGATCGATGCACGAACGTGCGCTGCGGGTCGCAATCGCCAGTTGCCGCGATGCCGGACTGCAACTGCTGGATGCCACGGTGGCGCTGCAGCGCCTCCGACTGGCTCGCGCCGATGGACGACTGGGATGGCAACTGGATTACGGCTTCGATGTCAGCGCCGACGGCCAGCAGCGCCGCACCGGACGCATCCGTTTCCATCGTGGCACGCTGCTGTGGATCGAAGTGCCGGGCGCCGACAACCGCCACGACCTGTGGGTGGTACCGGGCGGCAGGGACGATTCTACTTGACGATCCGTAGCGACGGCCGCATGCGCGCTGGCGGCGGCTGCGGCGGTTCGTCGTCGATCGGGGTGTTCGCGGTTACCGATACCGGGCCGGTCCTGTCGGCATCGGCCGCAGTCTCTTCGCCACCGTCCTCCGCCTGGGTCTCGGCCGGGAACATCATGCCCTGGCCATTTTCCTGGGCATAGATCGCCAGGACCGCGGCGACCGGTGCGATGATCGACTGGCTGACGCCCGAGAAGCGCGCGTTGAATCGGATTTCGTCGAATCCGAGATCAAGGCGGTCGACCGAATGCGGCGCGATGTTCAACAGCACCTGGCCATCCTTGACCGCCTGTGGCGGCACGCGCACCCCGGGCACACTCGCGTCGATCAGCAGGAACGGCTTGCAGCGATTGTCGACGATCCATTCGTAGATGGCGCGGATCAGATACGGCCGGGTCGAAGTCATTTCCATGCGAATTCCTTTAACGAGCTGCGCGGCGCACACGCTGATCGGTGACCCCGTGCGGCGATGTCATCCAGTATCCCCACCCAGAACTCGTTCGGCGTCCGACAGGGTGCGCTGGAACAATGGCGTCGTGAACAGACGCCGGGCATAGGCGTCGACACCGGCGCCGAGATCTTGAAGATCGAGGCCCAATGCCGGCAGGCGCCACAGAATCGGCAACAGCATACAGTCGGCGAGGCCGATTTCCGGACTGAGAAAATACTTGGCGACCCGAAACAGGGGCTCTGATTCAGCGATGCCCGCGCGCAGTTGCTCGCAGGTGCGCGCGATCGCATCGGGAGTGCCTTGCCCCGCCTGGTCGAGGAGGGTGAGCCACTCGAACTCGATCCGATAGACCGTCAAGCGCGTTCGCGCGCGCCCCAGAGGGTCGCTCGGCAACAATGGCGGATGCGGAAAGCGCTCGTCGAGATACTCGGCGATGATCCGCGGCTCGTAGAGGACCACATCGCGTTCCATCAGCGTCGGCAATGTGACGTCGGGCACCGCGGCGGCGAGATCGGCGGGCGGATGCGCCGGATCGACGTAAACCAGATCGTGCGGCAGGCCTTTCAGCGCCAGCACGAAGCGAATCGCGTGGCAACGCGGACAATCGACATGGGAAAACAGCGTCATCGCGCTGCGCGATCGCGGGCCCGGTGGCGACATGGTTGGGATGTCCTCCTCGTATCGACCGCTGTGGCGTCACGCGGGCCACTCCGGCGCCGCGACGATGGAGCCAGCTTAGCCGACCGCAATGGGCGAATCCACCCGATCGCAGCAGCCCGGAAAACGAAACCCCGGTTTCCCGGGGCTTCGCTGTCAGCAAGCGTCGACACTCGCGCTCAGTGCACGTCTTTCCAGTACTCGTGCTTCAGCAGGTACGCCACGCCAGTGAACAACAGCAGGTACAGGATCACCCAGATGCCGTACTTCTCCCGATCCAGCGCTGCCGGCTCGCCGACGTACTGCAGGAAGGCGGTGATGTCGCGCGCGTCCTGGCGATACTCCTCGGGCGTGCGCGAACCGGGCTTGACCAGGTCGAAGGTGGGGCCGGAGGCGTGGCCGCCCGACGCCTCGCCGTGCGCGTCCGCCGGGCGCAGGGTCTGGATGCCCTGGCGCTCCCACAGCACATGCGGCATCGAAGAGTTCGGAAACACCGTGTTGTTCCAGCCGATCGGCCGCGCCGGATCCGGGTAGAACGACATCAGGTAGGTGTAGGTGTAGTCCGCACCGCCGAGGCGCGCACGCGCGATCAGCGACAGGTCGGGCGGCGGCGCGCCAAACCAGTCGGCCGCACCGATGGCCTCGTCGCCAACGCCGGCGGGCATCGCCGCCTTGATGGTGTCGCCGAACTTGCCGCCGGTGAAGTTCAAATACTTCATCACCTGCTCTTCGGACAGCCCGAGATCCTTGGCCATGCGCGAATAGCGGACGTACTGCAGCGAGTGGCAGCCGCCGCAGTAGTTGAAGTACAACTGGGCGCCGCGTTGCAGCGAAGCCTGGTCGGAAATGTTGGCACCGGACTGCAACAGGACCGGGCCAGCGCCCGCCGCCAGGGTCGAGCCGGCAACGAGGAGTAACAGCCAGGGAAGCAGGCGCTTAATCATGCATGGTCACCCGATCAGGCACCGGCTTCACCGAATCCAGCTTGGTGTAAACCGGCATGAGGAGGAAAAACAGAAAGTAGATCGCGGTGCAAATCTGCGCCACCAGTTTCTGCAACTCGCTGCCGGCCTGCAGTCCGAGCCAGCCCAGAGTCACGAAGGCGACGGCGAACAGCGACAGCGCGATCTTGGTGATCGGTCCACGGTAGCGGATCGAACGCACCGGGCTGCGATCGAGCCAGGGCAGCACGAACAGGATCAT
>JAIMJQ010000132.1 GCA_020693165.1 Xanthomonas sp.
TTCCGTCTGAGGTGACGTGCATGGGCGACGAGAGCGTTGTCGAAGCTGCGCTGCGGCTGCCGCCGCGACCAGGTGCCGATCTGCCGGGCGGCAGGGCATGACCGCCAGTCGCCACTTGCCGTTGCTGCTGTTGCTGTTCTTCGGCAGCGGCTGCGCGGCGCTGATCTATCAGATCGTGTGGTTCCAGCTCCTGCAGTTGGTGATCGGATCGTCGGCCATCTCGCTGGGGGTGTTGCTCGGCACCTTCATGGGTGGGATGTGTCTGGGTAGCCTGGCACTGGCGCGCGTCATTCCGGCTCGACGCCATCCGTTGCGCGTCTATGCCTGGCTGGAGTTGGGCATTGCGCTGTGCGGCATCGTCGTTCTCTACCTGATCCCGGTGGTTGGCGAGGCCTACACGGCGCTCGGTGGTCGTGGCGTGGGCGGGGTCTTCCTGCGCGGTCTGCTGTGTGCCGTGTGCCTGCTGCCGCCGACGGTGCTGATGGGCGCCACGCTGCCGGCCATCGGGCGCTGGGTGCAGGCGACGCCGAATGGCATGTCCTGGCTCGGATACTTCTACGGCGGCAATACCGTTGGTGCGGTGTTCGGGTGTCTGCTGGCCGGTTTTTATCTGCTGCGCGTACACGACATGCCCACGGCGACGTACGTGGCGGTGCTGCTCAACATCGCTGTGGCGGCGATCGGGCTCGGACTGGCCTCGGTCACCCCTTACGCAGCGGTCGCATCCCCCGACTTGCGCAAACCGGCCAGTCCAGGAGCCGGCAATGCACCGGTGTATGTCGTCATCGGCATGTCGGGGTTCACGGCGCTGGGTGCCGAAGTCATCTGGACGCGCGATCTGTCGCTGTTGCTTGGCGGTACGACTTACACCTTCTCGATCATCCTCGCCGTTTTCCTGATCGGCATCGGGCTTGGCAGCAGTGTCGCGTCTTATGTGTCGCGCGATATCCGGCGGCCGCGGGTGGCGCTGGGCGTGTGCCAGTTGCTGCTGGTCGCATGGATCGCCTGGACGGCTTACGCCGTCTCGCGCTCGCTGCCGTACTGGCCGGTTTTTCCGCAAATGGTGTCGAGTCCGTGGTATCTGTTCCAGCTCGATCTGCTGCGCTGCGTGTATGCGATTCTGCCGGCGGCCTTGCTCTGGGGGGCGAGCTTTCCGCTGGCGCTCGCCGCGGTGGCAACGCAGCGCCAGGATGCCGGGCAAGTGGTTGGCGGCGTGTATGCCGCCAATACGGTCGGCGCGATCCTGGGTGCGCTGGTATTCAGCACGATCCTGATCCCGGCGATCGGTACGCAGCAAGCGCAACGCGTGCTGGTCGTGGTTGCCGCGCTGGCAGCGGCATGGCTGCTGCTGCCGTTGGCGCAGACGCCACGCGCGCGAGCATCCGCGGCCGTGGTTGCGGTCTGCGCCGCAGTGCTCGTCTTGGGCGTGTCGGCGCTGCCGTTCGAACTGGTCGCTTTCGGGCGACAGGCGGCCGGCCGCCTGAACTACGTGAACGAGCTGTATCGCGGCGAGGGCATGAATTCGACCATCGCCGTGTCGCAACTGGTGCGCGACCCATCGGTGCGATATTTCCATGTCGCCGGCAAGATCGAGGCATCCAGCACGCCGCAGGACATGCGCTTGCAGTTGCTGCTCGGCAATCTGCCGGCGTTGTTTCACCCACGGCCGGAATCGGTGCTGGTGGTCGGTTTCGGTGCCGGCGTCACGGCCGGTTCGTTCGTGCCTTACCCGGACATGAAGCGTCTGGTCGTGTGCGAAATGGAGCCGCTGGTTCCGCAGGCCACGGCACGCTTTTTCGCCGTCGAGAATCAGGACGTGTTGAAGGATGCGCGGACCGAGATCGTTTACGACGACGCCCGCCATTTCATCCGGACCACCAGCGAGAAGTTCGACGTGATCACCTCCGACCCGATCCATCCCTGGGTCAAGGGCGCGGCAACGCTGTACACCAGAGAGTACTTCGAGCAGGTCAAGGCACGTCTCAAGCCGGGCGGCGTCGTCACCCAGTGGGTGCCGCTCTACGAGAGCAATGTCGCGTCGGTGAAAAGCGAGATCGCCACCTTTTTCGAGGTGTTTCCGAACGCAACGGTGTGGGGCAATGTCAAGGACGGCAAGGGCTTCGACGTCGTGCTGCTGGGTACCGTCGAGCCGGCGCAAACCGACCTCGATCTGATTGAGCGGCGCATGGCGCGAGCCGACCATGCGGGCGTCGCCATGGCCCTTGCCAAGGTCGGATTCAGATCGTCTCTGGACCTGCTGGCGACTTTCGGCGGCAGCGCGAGCGACCTCTCTCCGTGGCTTCAAGACGCCGAGATCAATCGCGATCGCAATCTTCGTTTGCAGTATCTCGCCGGCATGTCGTCGACCGAGCAGAACAGCGCGGCCGTTTACGATCAGATCACCTCATTCCGGCGTGTGCCCGAGGACCTTTTCGTCGGCTCCGACGCACAACGCCAGCGCTTGCGCGAGGCGATCATTCAAGGACCGCCATCGGCATCGGCCAACTGAGGTTCAACGCCAGGCAAAATCGACCACGATCGGTCGATGCTCGCTCATCGTCCTGAACATCCCGGCGCCGAGGCCGAGGCTCTGGCGCTGGCTTTCGCTCAGGGTCTCCGGATCGAAGACCAGCGCCTGAAGCACGCGCAGCGCGCGGCTGTGCAGCATGAAGTCGATCGCGCGCGACGGGAACGGCGTGCCGCGGCCGTCCCAGGTCCAGCGGTCGACGCCGTTGGCATGGCTGGCGTCGGCGATGGCCAAACGTCGCTGCGGCCGCTCTGCGTCGCCCTGCCGCAGCAATGGACAGTCGAGAATCTGCCCCGGGACGTCACCTGCAGAGTGCCGTCGCGCGACGGCCAACGGCATGGCGAGGGTCATCGAAGGATAGGAAATCCAAAGCGACTTTTTGCGCGTGCGACAACGGACACCCAGAAGCGCCAGGACGAATCTGGCAGAACATTGGAGGGGCAGTTTCTCTACTCGGTAAGGCGTAGCGAGCCGCCGAGGCACTGAGTCATGGGTGGGGGCTGGTGACGGCTCAGGCCAAGCGCTGATCCAGTGAGCACGGTCAAGAATATCGACGCGAAAAAGGATGTTTTTGGTCAAGTAGGTTGATGGGTTTTCTCGTAACCATATGATAATTAAACGTATTCGTGATGCTTGATGGTCCGCCCAAGTGCCATCAAGGCGTGAACAAGACCTGGTCAACGCGAACGATGGTTTCAAACGACAGCGTGCGCGCGGATTTCCGTGTTGGTGTGTTCACGAAG
>JAIMJQ010000059.1 GCA_020693165.1 Xanthomonas sp.
GCCTTCTCGCCGCGCATGCCTCGCAATGACGAATCAATAACTTACGCCATGTGTTCATGGAAAGTTTCGTTGTACGTTTCCGGAAAAAGGAACCGGCAATGACGATTCAGAGAACCTCTGGGACCAAGGGCCCATGCCGCAACCGGCTCCGCCGAGCGACGGTCGGGCGGACCCGAGCTATTCTCGGCCTTTCTCTGCCGGTAACCTGCCCGTGCGCGCATTCTGGATGTCCCTGGTCCTCACGCTGGCGCTCGCGGGTTGCGCGTCGGCCGTCCGCGACGGCGACAAGGTCGCCGAGTCGGCGCTGCAAAAGCGCGACAACACCACCCTCGGCCGGCGCATCGCGCCGGCGCTGACCGCGCATCCAGGCCAGACCGGAATGCGCCTGGTCAGTTCCAACCTCGACGCCTTCGCGCTGCGCGTGCTCGGCGCGCGCCAGGCCGAGGTCAGCCTCGACCTGCAGTACTACATCTGGCACGACGATCTCACCGGTCGACTGCTGGCCGGCGAACTGGTGCGCGCCGCCGATCGCGGCGTGAAGGTGCGCCTGCTGGTCGACGACATGGATGTGCGCAAGCGCGATGCCGCGCTGCAGACGCTGGACTCGCACGAGCACATCGAAGTGCGCCTGTTCAACCCGTTCAACTCCGCCTCGGGCATGGCCGAGTTCCTGGTCCGCGGATCGGCGCTGAACCATCGCATGCACAACAAGGCATTCGTCGCCGACGGCCAGTTTGCGCTGGTGGGTGGGCGCAATGTCGGCGACGAGTACTTCGGCGCCTCCGGCGAGACCAACTTCAACGACATGGATCTGGCGATGATCGGACCGGCCGTCGAGGCGACTTCGGCGGCGTTCGACAAGTACTGGAACCACCCCACCGCCGTGCGCATCGGCATCCTCAAGCGCGGCGAGCCGCTGCCCGGCGGCCTCGATACGCTGCGCAAGGCGATCGACACGCACCTGGCCGAGGCGAAGGACAGCCCCTACATCCAGCGCCTGAAGGCGTCCGACGAACTCGCCGCGATCCTCGATGGCAGCCACGAGCGGATCTGGAGCAGCGACGTCGAGGTGCTGTCCGACCCGCCGTACAAGGCAGACAAGCAGGCCGGCGACGATCCGGACACCGTGCTGGCCAAACTGGCCGAGCGTTTCGGCAGCGCGCAGACCAGCCTGCGCATCCTGTCGCCGTACTTCATTCCCGGCAAGAAGGGCAGCGAGGGACTGGTCGCCATCGCCGCGCGCGGAGCGCGCGTCGATGTCGTCACCAATTCACTGGCGGCCACCGACGTCGCCGCCGTGCACGGTGGCTACTCGCGCTACCGCAAGCGCCTGATCGAGGGCGGCGTATCGGTCTTTGAGTTGAAGCCGCGTGCAGACACCAGCGAGAGCGCTGGCGGCGTTTTCGGATCGCAGGGATCGAAGGGATCGACCGGCAGCTCGGCCGGCGTCAGTCTGCACACCAAAGCGGCGATCATCGACGACAAATATGTGTTCATCGGCTCGTTCAACCTCGACCCGCGCTCGGCATGGCTGAACTGCGAGATGGGCGTGATGGTGCACAGTCCGGAGCTGGCGCGCGAACTCTCCGCCATCGCCGATCGCTACTCGGATCCGGCCATCAGCTTCAAGGTCAGCGTGAACGAGCACGGCCAGCTGCGCTGGACGCACCAGGACGCGGGGCAGATGCTGACGGTGTCGACCAGCGAGCCGCAGGCCGGCACCAAGCGCAAGCTGGTGGCCTGGCTTGCGCGGATTCTGCCGTTGCAGAGTCAGTTGTAGGAGCAACTGCGCGGCCCACCTGCTCCTTGTGGGTCCAGACTTGTCGGGACGCCGTTGATCCGGCTTGGCGCTCTTGTGGGTCCAGGCTTGTCTGGACGCTCTCTCAACGATGAGGGAGGTGCGTCCGGACAAGGTCCGGACCCACGGTCGAGCGGAGCCCTGGTGGGTTCGGACCTTGTCCGAACGCTTCTCGGCTGTCTTGCGGGGAAAGCGTCCGGATAAATCCGGACCCACAAAAGCATGGCCGGTCGCGCGCTTGCACGCTCGACCGGCCTATTCCCGCACTCGACTCAGAGCGACGGCGGGTCGTAGTTGACAATGAACCGGAAGTCGTCCAGCTCGGTATCGCCCGGATCGTCCTGCTCGACGCGCGCATAGCGCAATCGCAGCGACAGGCCCTTGGCCCATGCGGTCGGCGGCGCCCACTGCAGGTTGAAGTCGTACTCGGATTTGGCGTACTGGGCTGGGTCATCTGGGCGCGAGCCGTCGACGTAGAGCGCGTAGAGGCTGAAGCCTGTGCTTGCCGGGAACGCATAGCCGGCGCGCAACATCCAGGCATCCTCGCCAGTGCGGTTGAAGTCCTCGACCTGCACGCTGGTGAAGCCCGGGTAACCGCCCCACGGGCTCTTCATGCTGGTGCCTTCATCGGTGCTGGTCCAGGCTGCCGTGAACAACGCTGGACCGACCGCCACCTCGCCCTTGATACCGAAGGAGGCGGCATCGAAATCGTCGCCGGTCAACAGATCGTCGCCGGTGCTGGCCTGGTCGGTGTACTGTGCCGCGAACTTCCACCTGACCTTCTGCGACGACGCGAAACCGTAAGTGGTCTCGGTGTAGAAGATGTTGATGATGTCATCGCTGTAGTAGTCGACTGCACCGATGGTGAAGTTGCCGTGCCGGTAGGTGCCGCCGCCGACCCAGACACCTTCGTCGACGCCAGCGGGCGCGCCGGCCTGTTCGGACATCGAAACGAAGTCGTCGCTGTTTCTCACCTTGATCTGGTCGAAATAGCCGAAACCGTACTTCCACGTCGGCGCGCCGACGTCGCCGACGATGCCCTGCAGCGCGATGTACTCGAAGGTCTGCGGTGTCATCCGCGAATCGTTGCGGTTGATGTACGGCGTATCGATGCCCCTGCGGCCGAGCGTTGCGGACATGCCCTCGGTCACGATGATTTCCGTGTACAGCTCGCCGAGCACGGTGTAGCTGTCCTGACCCGGCGCCAATACACCCGCGCCGTCCTTGTCGAGGTCGCCATCGACCTTCTGCGAGGTGTAAACGGTGCCGCCGAAAGCGACGCGTTCGCGGAAGTAACCGGTCTTCAGACCCGCGGAACCGCCGATGGCCCAACTGGCGGCCTCGCTGTCGTCGAACTTGTCGCGATCCATGAAAAAGGAGCGCACCTGGACGTCGAACTTGGTGTCCTCGAAAGCCTGGCGCCGCGATTCGCGAATCCAGTCCTCGCGGGTGCGATTGTCGAAGCTCTCGCTCAAGGGGGTCTGGCCCTGCTCGGTCGAGGTGATCATGATCTCCGCGTACTCCGACTCGCCTTTGGCGGCAGCCTCTTCCGCAACCCGCGCGGCCTCGGCCTCGCGCGCGGCTTCCTCGGCTGCCACCGCATCCACCTCAGGCGGCGTCTGCGCGACCGCCGCTCCCATTCCCAACCCCAACGCCAGCAGCGCCGCGACGATCGCCGCCGGCAGCGCTGCGATGCGCGGCCGACGCGCCGAACCCGAATTACCTTGCATGTTCATCATTCCTCTCCTGACGGATTCCATTGGATTCGGCACGCCGCGTTGCTCAGTAGATCAACACGATGACCAAGCCCCACAGCGTCAGCAGAGTATTGCTGACCGCATAAGGCACGGTGTAGCCGAGCATCGGGATGTTGCTCTTGGCGACATCGCCGACCATCGCCACCGACGCCGTGCTGGTGCGACCACCGCCGCAAGCCCCGAGGTTGATGGCGTCATGGAACTTGAAGATGTACTTGCCGATCAACGGCGCCAGCAGCATCGGCACCGAGGTGGCGAACACGCCCCACATCAGCAGCGAGAGGCCGTTCGCCTTGAGGCCATCGACGAAGCCGGGGCCGGCGCTGATGCCGACGATGGCGATGAACACGTTGAGGCCGACCGAGTTCATGAACCACTGGGTCGGTTCCGGCAGCCGACCAAAAGTCGGCCGCACGCTGCGCGCCCAGCCGAGGATCAGGCCACCGAAGAGCACGCCGCCGGACACTGACAGCGTTACTGGCACGCCGCCGACCTTGACCGTCAGTGCGCCGATGATGCCGAACACTACGATGAAGATGCCGACCCAGATCATGTCAGTCGCCGAAGACGCGCGATCGGCATAGCCGAGCGCCTTTTCGACGCGCTGGATATGCGTCTTGCGGCCGGAGATCTTCATGATGTCGCCGCGGTTGAGCTTGGTCTGCGCCAGGATCGGCACATCGGTGCTGGTCGCACCGCGGGTGATCTTGCGCAGGAACACGCCACGCGCGAAGCCGGAGTTGGCCAGGTCGATCAGCGTCTTGCCATCGGCGTCCTTGCTGGTGACGACGAGGTCGACCGACTCGACCGGAATGTCGAGCAACTCGGCATCCGCCACTTCCTCGGCGACATTGCTGAGTGCGACCAAGGTGTCGGTCTTGCCGGAAATCACGCCGACGTCGCCCGCCTTGAGTAAGGTGTTGTCGTCGAACTCGACGATCTGGCCGTCGCGACGCAGGCGCTCGACGAACATCCGCGAGTCCTTGACCATCGCTTCGAGTTCGGCGACCGTCTTGCCGACCGCCTTGCCATTCTCCTTGACCCGGTAGGCGCGCATCTGCAACTGCTGCCATGCGGTATTCATGCCGCCAGCCGGCGCGCCCTTGGACATTTGCGCTTCGTAGTCCTTGCAGGCCTTGACGATGTCGGTATTGAGCAGTTTGGGACCGAGCACCGACAGGATCACGCCGGTACCGACCGTGCCGAACATGTAACTGATGGCGTAGGCCACCGGGATCTGGTTGAGCAGGGCTTCGGCATTTTCAACACCACTGTTGTTGATCGCAGTCGTTGCCAGGCCAATCGACGCCGATATGGTCTGCGATCCGGCCAGCAGGCCCGCAGCCAGGCCGACGTCGTATCCGGCGATTTTCGCGCCGATATAGACCGAGACCAGACACAGCACCGAGACCACCACGCCGAATATCGCCTGCGGCAGACCGTCCTTGGCGACGCCCTGGACGAACTGCGGACCGACGCTGTAGCCGACCGCGAACAGGAACATGGTAAAGAACATGGTCTTCACCTGCGGCGAAATGTCGAAGCCGAGCTGGCCAATCAGCACGCCAGCCAGCAGCGTGCCGGTGACCGAGCCCAGCGCGAATTTGCCGACCTTGAAACCGCCCGCCCAATAGCCGATGGCGAGCGTGAGGAAGATCACCAGATGGGTGTTCTCTTTGAGAGTCTGTATCAGCCAGTCGATCATGGCGGCAGGACCTTTTCAGTGGGCAGTCAGAAGTAACGACGCCCCGCCGAAGCGGGGCGCCGTGGTGATCAGCAGTCGCCGCCGGATTTGCGACCGGCCAGCACGCTGGGCTTGATCAGTTTCAGCCCCTGCGTCGCCTGGTAGCCGTGGATCTCCTTGACGTCGAGCTTGCGCATGTAGGTGATGGTGTCGGCCTGGATCACCTGTCCCGGTACCATGATCGGGAAGCCCGGCGGATACGGAATCACGAAGTTCGCCGACACCAGGTCGGGCCCGTTGGCCAGGCGCTCGTCGATCTCCTTGCTGAACAGCTTGACGAACTCGCAGCTCTCGGCGGTGTAAGCCTCGAAGAAGGCCGGACGCATGTGACCCTCGTTGCTGACCGCCTTGGGGTTGTCGCGGAAGGCGTCGTGGAAGTAGCTGAAGTTCGGCAAATCGGGCACGTCGACCATCAGCGATTTCACCCGTGCGTCGAAAGCTTCCCTGGGCTCCGGACCGCCATCGCTCAGGCGTTGCTCGATTTCGCGCGAGATGTCGGCCAATGCCTTGATCAGCAGCGCCGCGTCGCTGTGGGTGTTGTTGATGTTGGTCTGCACCAGCACCGAGTTGCGCGAGGTCTTGTTGATCTGGATGTCGAACTGCTCGGCGAGCATGCCCTTGAACTGGGTACCGTCGTAGCCGGCGCTACCGCAGACCAAGGTCAGGCGCGTCGGATCGAGCGTGACTTCGTCTTCGTCCCAGGCTTCGACCAGATCAGCCCAGGTGCTGTGGGGCGCACCGAAGTCCTTGAATCCCGAAGGTCGCAGCTCGGCCGGCACCATGTCCTCGTTGCTGGCAATACGGAAGTACTTGGAGATCAGCGGGTGGCTGTTGATCGCCTGACGCAGGCGGATGGCCAGTTCGGTCATCGCCATGGTCATGCCATAGCCTTCGAACTCCATCTGCCGCCGCGCCAGTTCGAGCGACGCGATCAACTGCTGATTCGGCGAGGTCGAGGTGTGCGCGAGGAAGGCCTCGGTGAACGGGCCTTCGACCAGATGGAAGTCCTCGTCCCACACCAGCATCATCGAGCCTTGGCGGAACGCCGACATCGACTTGTGGGTCGAATCGGTGTGGTAGACGCGGATGCGCACCTTGTCCGGATCCGGCAGCAGGCGCATGTCCATCAGCTTCGGATTGTTAGGCTCGATCTCACCGACCTCGGCCTTGAACTTGGCGTACTCGGCGCGATAGGCCGGGTCGCGGAAGCGCGTGGTCAGCGCAGCGGCGGCACCCATCGCGGAACGCCGACGGTGCAGCGGGTTGTAGCGCGCGAAACCGAACCACGCCTCGTCCCAGATGAACACGAGGTCGGGCTTGATCGCGAGGCACTCTTCCATCACCCGGCGCGGGTTGTACATGTGGCCGTCGAAGGTGCAGTTGGTCAGATCGATCGCCTTGACCCGATTCAGCGTGCCCTCGGCCATGCAGTTGAGCAGCGCCTGCTTGATCGTGGACAGCGGCACCGCGCCGTACATCGAGTAGTGCGTCAGCGGGAAAGCTTCGATGTAGTAGGGCTGCGCGCCGCTGAGCACGAAACCGTAGTGGTGCGACTTGTGGCAGTTGCGGTCGACCAGCACGATATCGCCCGGCTTGCACACTGCCTGCACCACGATCTTGTTGCTGGCCGAGGTGCCGCCGGTGCCGAAGAAGGCCTTCTTGGCGCCGAATGCGCGCGCCGCTGCCTCCATCGCCTTTTTGATGTTGCCGGTCGGCTCGAGCATGCTGTCGAGGCCACCGGTGGTCGCCGAGGATTCGGCCATGAAAATGTTGGTGCCGTAGAACGATCCCATGTCGCGGATCCAGTTCGAACGGAACACCGACTTGCCGCGGGCGACGGGCAAGGCGTGGAAAGTGCCGATCGGGCGCTGCGCATACTTCTGGAGATTGTCGAAGAACGGCGTCTGGTAACGGTCGAGGATGCCGTCGAGGATCGACAGATGGATTTCCATCGGCTCTTCGACGTGGTGGAACATGCGCCGGATCGGAGCCGCCTCGGCGCTGCCGGCGAGACTCTCGACCGAGCGGTCGGACAGCAGGTAGAGATCGAGTTCCGGCCGATAGCCCTTGATCCGGTTCGCCAGCACCGTAGCCAGATGACCGGCTTCGACGCTGTTCGGATCGACCTTGATGTGGCGCGCGAGGAAGGCCTTCAGGTCAGGCAGGTTGTGGCGCGACTCGAAGCCGAAGCCATCAATGATGACGACCGCCTGCAGATCGTTGTTGACCATCACCGCCAGCGCGGCATCCTCGAAGCTGCCCACTTGCACCGCCTGGTAGTGGAAGCGGTCCTCGGGACGGCGTAGCCGCGCCATGTCGTCGCGACCGCGCTGCCAGGTGGACGGATCGTTCGGCGTCACCATCAGCACTTCGAAATAGGGCTTGTAGGTGCTGCCGTCCTGTGCCGGCGGCATCGCATCGAGGGCATTGCTGTCGCCGTCCGCAGCGGCGTCCCAGGCGAAGTCTTCGCGGCGGAAGTCGCCCGACAGCAGCGCGCCGGATATCTTCTGCACCAGGCGCGTGAACTGCTCCGGGTCACCGGCGCTGAGCGCGTCACCGACGGCGCCGAGCAGACGCGGGCCGGGATAGGCCCAGCAATGCTCCAGGCGCGTGATCGTGCCGAACAAAGCGCTCGCCTGATCGCGCATGCTGTGGGCGCGCGCACCACTGCGACCGGCCTGAACCCAGGCGCGCGCAAGCGCGTTGAGCTGCCGCCATTGGTCATTGCGGGAAACCGCCGCTACGAAAACGTTGCTTAAACTGTTGGCTGCTGCGTTCATGGTTCGACTCCTGGAATGGAAGCGCGGCCGGGGGATCGCGCCTTGGTGCAGATTCTTTCGCCCAGTGCGGCAGGGCGATTCGGGGTGGTCGTGAGCGACGCAGCGACCGACGAGTCGACCTTCAATGGCCGAAAGGACAGGCGCTGCGCCAACCGTTCGAGGCGGACATTAGCGCCGTACCGAAAGTCGTTCTATTGCCCTTAGTACCTACCAAAACCGTGCTGCATTGCAGGATTGCCGGCCCGTCGCGGAGCGCGAAACGTCGGCTTGAGCCGCTGTCCGCAGCGGCCTTGTCTCGGGTATCAACGCCCGGCTGCCGGCGCAAATACCGAGCCATGGCCGCGAAGCGAAAAGATGCTCACGACAAACTGCAATCACAGCGTGAGTTGCGAAAGGCGGCTGCGGCTTGACGAAGCGTGCATCGTTTCGCGCCGGGGTGAGAAATGCGCGCTAGTTGGACCAAGGTCCGATTTCCGCCGGGTGGCGGTTCGCTAATGTGATGATCCGTAGTTTCCGGGAGCGAGTTCCGTGACTGCGATCTTCGCGGTCGCTGCGGACGCCCCATCAGAAACTGGTCCATTCACCCACAGGAGTGTCTGCAAAATGATCTCATTCAAATCGAATCTGTTCGCTGCGCTGGTCACCGGCTCGCTCGCTTTTGGTGCTTCCACTGCCTTCGCGGCCGACAGCATCACGGGCACCATCACCGAGGGCTGCAAGACCGAGCTCGAAGCCTGGTGCAAGGACGTCACACCCGGCGAGGGTCGCGTGCTGTCGTGTCTGGCTGCGCGCGAAGACAAGTTGTCCGGCCAGTGCGAATACGCCCTGTATCAGGCATCGGCACAGCTCGATGCGTTCGTCGCCGCCATCAAGCACGTCGCCACCGAGTGCAAAGCCGAACTTGAAAAGCATTGCTCCAGCATCGAACTGGGTGAGGGTCGCCTTGCGCAGTGCCTGAAAGCGAATGAAGCCACCGCCTCGCCGGCCTGCAAGCAGGCGATGACCGATACCCAGATGGAAGTGAACTAACCACTGGCGAGGTCAGCCTGTTCCTGCAGAGTTCCAGCAAAAGTTCATCGCGCCGGCCAAGAAGCCGGCGCGGTGAACTGCATCCCGGAGATCATCGAGCGCTGGCATGAAACGACGGGTTGATCCTGAGCAAAGCGCCGTGGAACGGACGCTGGTCTGTCTAGCCGGATCACCTCGAGGCTCGCAACAAACCACCTGCCAGGTGAATGAAACCGGGTCGCAGGGCGCGCGTGGCCAGGTTGCAGATTCGAGTGCAACCCCGCCTGCTGCGCCGACGCCGACTTCGCTGTCGGCAGAAGACTTTGCGGACGCATTGGAAAGGATCGAGCCGGGGCTGGCCAGGGACATCCTGGAACACAATCTGGTCAACGATCTGACCGCCCTCGCTGCTCCCGGTCTTGCGGCGTTGGGAAGGTACCCGAGCGTGCCGGTCGAGGCATTGCCCCATCTTGCCAACATGGCACTTCCTCGTGGCCTCGACAGCGACGGCTTTCTGACCGAGGTGAACACCCTGTTTGCCCGGCTGGGTCGCAATCGAACCCATACCCGCGATCTGCGCTCGTTGCTGGTACTCGCGCAGGCTGGCGACGGCGACACCGCTGCGCTGGTCAGGGCGTTGCTGGATTCGTCGTTGTCGAAGCACGAGATCGCCCACGCCGTTCAAGCCATTCTTGCCGAGTCTCCGCAGGGCGTGCCAGCGGACAAGATCGCTGAAGCCATCGACTGGCTGAGCCATCATCAAAGTCCTGCCCGAGTCATTGCCCAGCGCATGAACGACGCGGTTTTTCAGCGGTTCAACCTGGCACAACTGCGCAACGACAAGCCCGGAAGGATCACCGACAGGGGTCTGACAGAGGTCACCGGGAGGTTGTTGCCGTTCTTCTCGAAGGGACTGGCGGCCACCCGGGCAATCGACAGGCACACCGGGCTACCCACCTTCGACGAACAGTCGCTCGAAGCGGTGCTGATGGCGGTTCTCGAGGATCGATACGATGCGTTTCGCTTCACTACGGCGAGTGCCGGACATCAACTCAAGTCGCTGAATGCCAAGCAGCGGGCACAGTTCGTCGAAGGCCAGGAGATGCTGCATGTGCGCTTCTCGGGCAACGACGAGCAGGAGTTTCGCAAGCGCATCGCCATCGCCGTCGAGATCGGCGCCGACCTGCTCGCGCGCATGGAGAAGTCGTGGGGATCAATCGCCGAGGTTCGTGCCGAACACGCACGCCTGGTCGAAACGCTTCGACGCATCGACAGCGACGACCTCGTCACGCGTGAGCCGTTGGTTGCCCGGATTCGGCCGCTGTCCGATCGGAAGGTGGCGATGGACCATGCCGAGAAGCTCGCAAGGCTCGCCCCCGAGAACTTGAGCCCGATTGCTTTTGCCCGGCTCGGTGAGCGTCTCAAGTCGCTGATGCGCTCATCCGGACCCGAAACCGAACCGCTGTTTCGAGCGTTGAGCAAGGTGCTCAACATCGACGACCTTGCCTACAACCAAGCGCTGAGCACCGATCGCCCCGACCTCGCCACCATCGAAACCGTGCTGGCCGATTGCGTGAAATGGCCGAGCACGGACGCGATGGGTTATCTCACCGATGCGAACCTGCGCTTCATCGTCACCCATGCGGCAGACGGGAAAGTGTGCCGCGCGATCATCCCTCTGGTCGAACGTCAGGACCCGGGGCATCGCGGTGAGCCGATGTTGATTCTCGAGCGCGCGTACCCCGACGCCCAGGACAAGGAAGACAAGCGCCGGTTGATGGAGCATGCGGTGCGGCGGGCGCGCGCGATGAACATCGCCGCGGCGTTTCCCACCGAATACTACTGGGATGCCGCCAGCACCCGCCGCGGCGCCAGGAAGGGCATCGTCGACATGAACGACGTCATCGAGGATCTGAACCGCCGCTACGGCAGCGTCGTCGAGCGCCGCACGCTGACGGTGACCAACCCGGCAGGTATGAGTCCGTCGATCTACATCGACTCGGCGCCCTACGAGCTCTCGCACATTGGTCGGATTCCCAGCCGCACGACCGGGGTGAAGGCTCGCCGCTACGACGGGCGTGTCGACAACACCTACACCAACATCTTCATGGTGCTCGACTAGTCCCGCATTTCTCACACCGGCGCGAAAAGATTCGGGCTAGCCCGATGGCGCCGTCGCTGAGACTCCTGGTCCGCATGCGCGATGCTCGTCTCTTCCAGCGCATACTGCACGGTTGTCGCGCTTGCGATTTTGCCGCGGTTGCCGCAACGGTGACGCGCGAACGGCGTCCCGAACTTCGGGCACCGATGCGATCGGGGTAGACCTTGAAATCACACTTCTGGGCTGGAAAAGGAGAACATGGATGACGGCGTTGAACAAGACTGCACTGCTGGCGGCATTGGCGGTGGTGATCCCGGCAACGGCAAGCGCCGAGGTCACCCCGCTGGATCAGGTGAGCGTCAGCGTGGCAGCGGCATTTCCGGAAAACTCGATCGATTTCAATTTTGAATCGAACAGCAGCAATCAAGCTGTGGAGTTCGACCGCGACCTGGGCCTGGATACCAACAATCTGATCGCCCAGGTCGGCGCCACCTGGCGTCCGTGGGCAAACCACCAGTTCGGTTTGACCTACTTCGCCAACTCAACGGACAACACGCGTACTCTGGACGATCCGATCGAATGGAACGGCGTCGTCTATGACGGCACGGTCAAGTCCGAGCTGGATTTCGCGGCCTTCGACGTCTCCTACATCTGGTGGGCAAAGAACGAACAGAGCTACGCGCTCGGTCCGATGTTTCGGCTGACCTACATCACCATCGACAGCAAGATCGATCTGACCATCGATGCCGACGGCAATCCGGTCACGGATGATTCGTTCAAGCGTTCCGGCAACACCGATCTCCCAGCACCAACGATCGGCGGCGCCTGGCGCTGGGTTCCGGCCGCCAACTGGCGCATCAACGCCGAAGCCGGCTACATGCAGGCGAACTTCAGCGATTTCGACGGCAGCGCGCTGGTGGCGTCCGGCGGCGTGACCTGGTTCCCGTGGGAAAACTGGGGGTTCGGTCTGAACGGAATCTACATCGATTTCGATGTAGACACCGACAACACCGACTTCAGGGGCAACCTCAGCGCGTCGCAGTGGAACTACAACCTGGCGGTCACCTATCGGTTCTGACGAGCCCGGAGGGGCCGCCGTACCGGCGGCCGCTTTTGCTGGGTCCGGACTTGTCCGGACGCTGTTCGGGTGACGGGCTCGAAGCGTCCGGACAAGGTCCGGACCCACCGACACCGGACTACTCCGACGCAACGACCTTGATCGGCTCGGCAAAGCTGCCGCCCAGCGCCAGATGCAGGTTGACGCGCTGGATCAGTTGTTCGCTCTGCACGCGCAAGAGCGACATGCGCGCCGCCTGCACTGCCATCTGTTGCTGTTGTACCGCACGCAGGTCCTGGCGACCGACGCGGAACAGTTCCTGCTCGTACTTCAGCGTGGTTTCCTGGTCGGCGAGCACCTGCGCCAGCAGGCCGACCCGGTCGGCCAGCGACTTCGACGTCGCCAGCGCATTTTCCACATCGCCCAGGGCTTTCAGGGCCTGGCCGGCATAGCGCGCGAGGGCCTCGCGCTGCTGCGCGGTGCGCACCTCGACGTTGGCGTCGAGTTCGCCGCCGCGGTAGAGCGGCGCCAGCAGCTTGGCGCCGGCGCCACCGCTGGGATTCTCGTAATCGTCCTTGAGGCTCAGAACATCGCTGCTCAGTGACGCAATGCTCGCGTTCAGCGGCAACTGCGGCAACTTGGCCGCCTTGGCCTGGCTGACGCGATCGAAGGCGGCGGCGACGCGACGCTCCGCCGCGATCATGTCCGGTCGCCGCTCAAGCACGTTGAGGGGCATGCCGACCGGCACCGGTTCCGGGAACTTCGGCAGCGCGGGCGCGGCCTCCAGCTCTGCCGACGGATAACGCCCGACCAGCAGTTCCAGCGAGCGCAATGCCTGCTGGTGAGCGAGGCTAGCCTGGCGCACCCCATCTTCGAGGTTACCGAGATTGGCGCGCGCCAGCGAGACATCCCGGTTGCTGCCGTTGCCGATGCGCTGGCGATCTTCGGACAGCCGCACCAGTTCGCCCGACGCCTTGACCATGTCCTGCGCGGCAGCCAATTGCAACTTGGTCTCGGTGGCGAGGAACCAGCTGCGCGCCACCTGCGCCGCCATCGACTGCCGCGCGAACTCGTAGTCGGCCTTGGCCGACGCGTAGTCCTCGTTGGCCGCGTTGCGCCCGTAGCGCAGCCGACCCCAAAGATCGGGCTCCCAGGAGATGGCCAGCATCGCCCCGCTCAACGCAGAGCCCATGTCGCCACCGCTGTTCTTGACGCCGCCGGTGCCGAACAACGACAGCGACGGCAGCAATTGCGCCTGCGCGATATCGGCATAGGCAGCGGACTGCTCGACCTGCGCCGCGGCGGCGCGCAAGTCGGGGTTGCGCTTGAGCGCCTCGACGACCAGCTTGTCCAGCTGCTCGTCCTCGAAGGTGGCGAGCCAGTTGTCGCCGACCTTGCCCGACGGCGGCGTGTCGGCGGTCCAGTAGGCGCTGAGCTCGGTGCCATAGAGCGCATCGGCGCGGATCTGCTCCGCGTCGGGCGGCGAGAGGATCGCGCAACCACCCAGCAATGCGGTGATGGCGAACGCGAGTGTACTGTGCCGGATGCTCATGATCATCAATGCATCTTCAGGATCAGCCAGTCGAGCTTGGCGCCGATTCGCAAGATGACCTTGCGCAGAATGTGGATGGCGTGCAAGTTCTCGGTGTAGACGGCAGCATGGCCACGAGCGCCCGGTGCGAGGAACAACTTGGCATCCTCACCGATCGGCTTGAGCTTTACTGCCAAACGCATGTCGGGGGCGGCACCGAAGCCGGTATTGGGCAACATGCCGCTGATCGGCAATTGGCCCTGGGCGGTTGCCCAGATCACCGACTCGACCTCGCACTTGATGATCTGTCCGGGATACGTTTTCAAGGCGATTTCGGCCTCATTGCTCTCTTCGATGTTGCGCACCTCGTTTTGCGCAAAGTAGGCCACCACCCATTGCTCGTCCTCGACGAAAGTCATCGCCGGGAATGCCGGAAATGGTGTTGTCATCACGCCCGGCCGCAGTGCAAGGGCGATCACCGTGCCGTTGGCCGGCGCGTACTGAATGGTCTGTTCCAGGTTCCACTTGGCATCGGCCAGTTGCGCTTCGGCCTGGGCGATCTGCGCCATGACCTTGGCCACTTCATCCTGGACGCCGTCGGCGGTCTTGGCGTCGACCTTTTCGCGCACCTGCTGCACCTGCGCCTGCGCCGCTTGAAGGTCGTTCTTCGCCTTCAACAGATCGGTCTCGGCCTGCTCCAGGTCAAACTGGTTGCCCGCGCCCACCTTCATCAGCTCGGCGTATTGCGTCTCGCGTTTCTGCGCCAGCTTGAGCTGGGTCCGGGCGCTGCCCTCGGCGCTGAGCGCTGCCTTCAACTGCTCGCCGTAAGTGCGCTGATTGGCGCCGGCCGAGATCAGTTGTGCCTGCAGCGACTGGATGTTCGCCTCGGCTGCGCGCACCTGGATCTGGTACGGCACCGGATCGATCTTGAACAGCACGTCGCCCTTCTTGACCGGCATGTTCGGCTCCACCGGTACTTCGATGACCTTGCCGGAGACGCGCGGGTTGATCGGCACGACGTAATTCATCACGCGCACGTCGGCGCTCGACGGCGCCACCACGTTCAGCGTCAGGATCAGAATCGTCAGCGCGATGATCGGAATGGTGACCGTGATCACCTGGGTGGTGATGTTCCACGGCAGCCATTTGAACTTGAAGAACACCAGCCACGCAAAAAACGCGTAGATGCCTGCCAGAATAAGTTCCATTAGCCGCGATCTCCCTGTCCGACCTGAGCTTCCAGCGCCGCCAGCCGTTTGCGCAATTGCATCAATTCATCGGCTGCGGGTGCCGCGGGTTTTTCGCCTTCCTTGCCGTGGACGACGACATCGGTACCGTAAGCCATCTTGTACAGCACCGGCTTGGAATAGGCCCACAGCCAGGCGATCGGCCACAGCATGCCGCCAAATACCAGCGACAGCAGGCACAAGGTCTGGATTGCCGCGGTCTGCGGGTGGTGGCGCTTCTCGGCGATTTTCTCCGGCAGGATGTGCACCAGCCAGAAGATGGCAATGCCCATGATCGGCGCGACGATCAGCACGATCCAGGTCAGGACATTGGCGACGGTGTCGAGCGCTTCGCCTTTGAACATCGAAGCATGGGCGGCGGACGCGGCCAACAGGCCGACAAGCGCGAGGCCTATTCTCGCTGGCGTGAATCGATTTGGTTTGCGAGTCATCTTGGTCGTCCGCTCATGCTCAGAGTGGTCATCGGACCCGAACCGGCGTCGATGGAGGGTGCCTTCCATCGTCGAGCGCATCTGCGTCCGAGTGCGCGGGTTGGCAGAGCCGCCGCTGACGATTGACGAGGAATATAGTCGCGGCTCCACGTAGGCGCCTATGGGCCCTTGGTGCCACTGCCGGCGGAAATACCGGCCTGTGCCGGACGTCCGAGCCACGGCACGGGACAAATGATGATCATCCGCAATGCCAATCAGGCCTTTCCAGCCCACGCACACACCCTGCGCGACGGCCGCAGCGTCGAACTGCGCGCGATGCAACCCAGCGACGAGGCGGAACTGCTGCAAGCCTTCGAGCGCATGCCGGCTGATGCCCGCTACATGCGCTTCATGCGCGTGGTGCGCGAGGTCAACCTGGATCGGTTGCGCCAGGTACTCGCCGACATGCCGGGCAATGGTTACGGCATCGTCGCCACCGCGCCCGCTGCCGACGGCGTGGACATCGTCGGCAGCACCATCCTGGTACTCGGAAACGACCTGACCCGATGCGAGTTCGCGATCAGCGTGGCCACGCCGTTCGCCGGCAGCGGACTGGCATCGACGTTGTTGAAGGCGCTGATCGGCGTCGCCCGGAGGCGCGGCATCGCCGCGATGGAGGGCCATGTGCTGGCGAGCAACGACGCCATGCTGCGGCTGGCGCGCAAGCTCGGCTTCGACGTCGGGCGCGATCCAGACGATGCCAGCGTGCGGCTGTGCAAGTTGCGGCTGGGAGGCGGGTAGCTGTTCTCGCGGGAGCGACCTTGTGCCGCGCTCTCTTGCAGCGGTCCAACGGCAACAAAGCTCGCGGGCGGAGCCCGCTCCCACAGGTCCGCGGCAAGCCTGTGTGAGCGGCCTCCGCACGCGATACGCTTTCCTCGGCGATCAGGGAGCCGCCGCTGGACCATCCTTCCCATGCAACGCCTGATAGCGCTCGATCGCCTGGCGCGCATTGAACAGCAGGCGTTCCGGTCCCAACTGGTCGGCGAGCCCGGACTGCCGCGCCACTTCGAGCACGCCCGGGTTCAGTGCCGCGACCCAGAGCTCGATGCCGCGATCGCGCATGCGCTGGTCGCCCTCGATCAGCATCTGCAATGCCGAGTATTCGAGATCGGGGACGCGGCTCAGGTCGAGCGCCATGACGCGCGGCTGGTGATGGTGGGCCAGGGCGTTCATCTGCTCGGCGACATTCTGCGCGTTGAGGAAGAACAGGCGCCCCTCCGGCCGCAGGATCAACAGGCCGGGAAAAGTCTCGTCGTCGGGATGGTCGGGCGAAAATGGGCGCAGCACGTCGGCGCCGCGCTTGCGGCCGATGACGTAGACGCGCGGGAATGCGACCTGGCTGGCCAGTCCGATCGTCGACACGATGATCGCAACAAGAATGCCCTTGAGCGTGCCGAACACGAGGACGCCGAGGCAGGCCGCGAGTGCCCAGTGGAACTCCATCCGACGCACTGCGCGGATCGCATTGAACTCCTTGATCTTGATCATCCGGGCGGCGAAGTAGATGACCACCGCGGCGAGCGTCGCCAGCGGCAGCAGCGCCAGTGCCGGCGCCAGCAGCAGCATGGTCGCGGCCGCCGTGGCAGCGGTCGTCAGCGAGGCGCGCTGCGTGCGTGCACCGGCGGCACGCACTACGGCAGTCTGCGAAGTGCCGCCGCCACCCGGCATCGCGCCGAGGAAAGCTCCGCCCAGATGCGCCGCGCCGGTGGCGACCAGATCGCGATTGGCATCCGTCGGCGGATCGTCCTTGTCGATGAAGGCGCGCCCGGCGGCGACCGTCTCGGTGAAGCTCATCAGCGCGATGCCCAGCGCGCCGGGGAGCAATTCCCACAGCAGCGATACGTCCGGCAGCGTCAGCGACGGCAATCCGGTCGGTATCAAGCCGACAATGGCCACGCCGTGCGGCTGCATGCCGATCATCCAGGAAGCCGCAATGGCGCCGCCGACCGCAATCAGCGGCGCCGGCGCGCGCGGCAACAGCCGCCCCAGTCCGATCAGAACGACGAAGGTGGCGACGCCGACGGCAACCGTCGGCCAGGACGATTGCGGGATCTGTTCGACGACGCTGAGGACGTCCCGGAAGAACCCCTGCTTGTCGATGTGGACGCCGAAGACTTTTGGCAGTTGCCCGAGCACGATGACCAGACCGATGCCCGCCTTGAAGCCGGCGAGCACCGGCGCCGAAATGAAATTGGCGACAAACCCGAGACGCAGCATCCGCGCCGCCAGCAGGACAATGCCCACCATCAGCGTCAGCGATGCGGTGGCCACGACTACCCGGGCGGGGTCGCCGTCGGGCACCACCAGGGCCAACTGGGTGCCGGTGAGGATCGCCACCGTCGATGTCGGACTGACGCTGAGTACCTTCGACGATCCCAGCAGGGCATAGATGATCATCGGCAGGAATGCCGAATACAGACCCACTTCCACCGGCAATCCGGCGATCGACGCGTAGGCCATCGCCATCGGCAACACCACCGCCGCGCCGGTCAGACCGGCGGCGATGTCGTTGCGCAGGCCGGGCTCGCCGAGCTTGATGGACATGGGGGTCTCCTGATTCCCGACGCTTCGGGCAGGTCCCTTCTCCCCGTTCACGGGGAGAAGGTGGGTCCGCAGGACCCGGATGAGGGGGCTGGCTGACGAAGCGCTCGCTCCGTCAGGTGAGCCCCCTCACCCGTCACCTGCGGTGACACCCTCTCCCCGCCTGCGGGGAGAGGGATTCAGTGCGCAAAGCTGCTCAACTCGATGCGTGAGGAAACGGTCGGGCAACCGCCTCAAAACACTTCCTTGATGTACTTGAACGGGTAATCCGCCGCCTTGTACTTGCCGATCTTGCGCTTGGGCAGCTTGATCTCCTTGGACGGCAGCGCCTCGTACGGGACGTGCCCGAGGATGTGGCTGATCACGTTCAGTCGCACCTTCTTCTTGTCCTCCGAGCGCGCCACGTACCACGGCGCCCAGGAGGTGTCGGTGGCGGCGAACATCTCGTCGCGCATCTTCGTGTAGTCGTCCCAGCGGTCGAAGGACTTGACGTCCATCGGCGACAGCTTCCAGGTCTTGCGGCCGTCGCCGATGCGATCGCGCAAGCGCCGCTCCTGTTCTTCCGGACTGACTTCGAGCCAGTACTTCAGCAGGATGATCCCGGACTGCACCATGACCTTCTCGAACAGCGGCGTCATCTGCAGGAACACCTTGGCCTGCTCGTCGCTGCAGAAGCCCATCACGCGCTCGACGCCGGCGCGGTTGTACCAGCTGCGGTCGAAGATCACGATCTCGCCGGCCGCCGGCAGGTGCGGCAGGTAGCGCTGCGCGTACATCTGCGTCTTCTCGCGCTCGGTCGGCGCCGGCAACGCGACCACGCGGAACACGCGCGGGCTGACACGTTCGGTCAGTGCCTTGATGGTGCCACCCTTGCCGGCGCCATCGCGGCCCTCGAAGATGATGCAGACCTTGAGGCCCTTGGCGACCACCCATTCCTGCAGCTTGACCAGCTCGACGTGGAGTTTCTTCAACTCGCGGTCATAGCCCTTGCCGGAGAGTTCGGTATCGACAGCAATCTCTTCCGCAGCGGCCTCGGCCTTGCGTTTCTTGTCCCTGGACTTGCCGTTGTCGTCGTGGTTCTTCTTGGACATGGTGGTCTCCTTGGTCGCGGCGCATGGCGGTCACGCGAATGCCATGGTGGTACAAGGATGCGCAGGCGCGAACGCGGCCGACAATGGGGCCAAGGGCTTATCGGGGCCACCTTCGAAATCAGGAGGGAAGAGCGTCCGGACAAGGTCCGGACCCACAAGAGCCGGCTTTCGTGGGTCTGGACCTTGTCCGGACGCTCCTGGCCCGTCTGCGGCCGCCTCGGGCCTACGACGAATCGCCCTTGCCCTCGACCCGTATCAACAGCGGCACGGCACTCACTGCCACCGCGGTGGCCACGCCGAGCACCGTCTCGACCAGCCGGAATGCGGCGTATTCCCACGGCTGCGCGCTGAATTCGAGCATGACGATGCCGCACACATAGGCCGCCAGCCGGGCCGTGCCCTGCAAGCGCAGCAACTGGCACAGGAACAGCGCGATGCAGATGCTGGCGCCGATCGCGGCGGCCCCCGAGAAGCCCAGCGTGCACACCAGCGCGCCGAGCCCGGCACCGAGCACGGTGCCGACCAGCCGCTGCAGACCGAGCGCGCGCGTCTGCTGCGGCGACAGGTCGGTGACGATCACCGCCGCGATCATCGCGTAGATCGGGAACTCGAGCTGCAGGGCGTTGGCGAGCGCAATCGACACTCCAGCGGCGACGCCGACGCGCAGTGCCAGCTGCAGGGAGGGCAACCACCCGGAGGCGCTGGGTTCGGCCATGGCAGTGGTCAGCGGGCGCGGTCGGAACTGCCCGGCGCGGCCAGGTACATCCGCGAGACGACCGCGAAGAAGAAACCGCCCGACCAGGTGCACATCAGGATGCCGGTGAGGCCTTCCATTGACGCCAGCAGGCGCCAGCTCTCCGGCGGCACGATGTCGCCGTAGCCGATGGTGGCGTAGGTGACGGCGCTGAAATAGAAACCGAGTTCCACGCTCGGAACGATGGCCTTCCAGGCGTAGAAGCCACCCCAGACCATGATCGCGACCAGATTGCCAAGGATGACCCACGTCGCCAGGCGCGACAGCAGCAGCGTGGCGTGGATGAAGCTGGTTGCGGTGAGATCGTGCTCCAGCCGCAGGCGCTTGATGCAGGCGATCAGGACCACGCCATTGATGGCCACGGTGATCGCGACCAGGACGGTGCCGGAGAGGAGTTGGGCGAGCATGGGGTTCTCCTTCATTCGTCAGCCAGAGCGGTCGCCGAGACGGCGGCCCTCCAGAAGCCGGCGCTGCGTGCCTTTGGAGGGCCGCGGTCCCGGCGGCCGCTGTTGCTAGTCGACACTCGCGGTTGTCGCCGAGGTCACGGGCGGCGGAGCCGCCGTCTCCGACTCCGCATACAGCCAGCCTTTGAAGATCTCGTAGGCGAGCGCCATGATCACCGGGCCCACGAACAGGCCGACGAATCCGGAGGCAATCAGGCCGCCGATGGCACCGATCAGGATCACCAGCATCGGCACCGAAAGGCCGCGGCCGAGCAGCACGACCTTGAGCATGTTGTCGCTCAGTCCGACGATGACCGACCACACCGCAAACAGCAGGGCCGGCAGCGTCTCCACCGCGGTGAAAGCCCAGAAGATGATCGGCAACATGATCAGCATCGGCGGCAGTTGCACGATCGCCAGCACCAGCACCAGCAGGGACCAGAGGCCGGCGCCGGAGACGCCGATCGCGAAGAAGCCGATCGCCGCCAGCGCCGCCTGGATCGCGGCGACCCCGATCACGCCCTTGAACACACTGCGGATGGTGGCCGTGGCGAGCACCAGGAATTCGCCGCCACGGGGGCCGACGATGCGCCCCGCAAGGATCGACAGCGGTCGCATCATCGATTCGGCATAGACCAGGAACACTGCGGCCAGGATCGCGGCGACGGCGAACACCAGCATCGCAATGCCGCCGCTGCCGGCGATGCCGACGGCGCTGACGCTGATGGTGGCGACGTACGGGCCGACCTTGATCAGCGCGGCCTCGGTGTTGCTGGAGAGCCAGGACAACGCGCGCTGCAGCGCATCGCCGACCACCGGCCAGCCGCCCACATCGATGTCGGGCATCTTGATGCTGCCGGTCTCGAGCGCGGCAGAGACCAGACTGATGCCGTCCACCACCGAAAACGACAGCGCCACCACTGGCACCACCAGCACCGCCAGCAGCAGCACGGCGACCAGCGTCGCCGCCAGCTTGATGCGGCCGCCCAGCAATCCGGCGATGCGCTCGTGCAGCGGCAGGAAGGCGACCGCGAGGATCGACGCCCACACCAGCAGGTTGAGGAACGGCGCGATGATGCGGAAGCACCAGAGCATCAGCAACGCCAGCAGCGCCAGGCGCAGGCCAGTCTCGACCAGTTCGCCGAAGTTCATGCGCGCGGCGGGTGCGGGGTTATCCATGTCGATCTCCTTCGCGGCGGGAGCGCCGCATGGGGATACTGGTTGTTGGCTGGCTCGAAAGGTTGTCATTGCGAGCGCAGCGAAGCAATCCAGTCAGCTCTTCGGGTTTCAACGCCGAACCTGGCAACGAGGCAAGGTCACTGGATTGCTTCGTCGCTGCGCTCCTCTCCATGAACCCATGGCGTAAGTTATTGATTCGTCATTGCGAGGCATGCGCGGCGAGAAGGCTTGATCTTCCCTCGATATCGGGCGCATGCCGCGGCAATCCAGCGACTTGACGGCGTCATGGCAACCGTCGCTGGATTGCTTCGTCGCTGCGCTCCTCTCCATGAACCCATAACGTAAGTCATTGAATAAAATAGACA
>JAIMJQ010000060.1 GCA_020693165.1 Xanthomonas sp.
AGCTTCACCGGGACGCGGGCCCGATTGCCCTGAGCCTGTCGAAGGGCGAAGGGTGAGCGGCGTCCTTCGCCCTTCGACAGGCTCAGGGCAATCGGATCGCGTCCTGGAAAAGCATCGGACGCTCTGCTCAGGATGAGCGGGTTCAAGGTCACCGCGCAGTTTTGGGTGAAACTGAAGGCTTTCCATGACGAGGTTCAAGTTCACCGCGCAGTTTTTTGGTGAAACTGAACGCTCTACAGGAGCGGCAGTGCGCCGAGTACATGGGCGACCACGCGCTCGGCGAGTTCTTCCGCGGCGCTCTGGTCGGTGCGCAGGTGCACCTCGGGATCGAGTGGCGCCTCGTAGGGCGCGTCGATACCGGTGAAGTTCGGGATCAGGCCGGCGCGGGCGCGGGCGTAGAGGCCTTTGGTGTCGCGTTGTTCGCAGATTTCGATCGGGGTGTCGACGAAGACTTCGACGAACTCGTCGGGGGCGAACAGGCTGCGCGCCATGTCGCGTTCGGCGCGGTAGGGCGAGATGAAGCTGACCAGCACGATCAGGCCGGCGTCGGTCATCAATTTCGCCACTTCGGCGACGCGGCGGATGTTCTCGACGCGATCTTCGGGGGTAAAGCCGAGGTCCTTGTTGAGGCCGTGGCGGACGTTGTCGCCGTCGAGCAGGTAGGTGTGGTGGCCGAGCGCGTACAGGCGCCGGTCGACCAGGTTGGCGATGGTCGACTTGCCCGATCCGGACAGTCCGGTGAACCACAGGCAGACCGGTTTCTGACCCTTGATCGCGGCGCGTGCCTGCTTGTCGATGCTGAGTAGTTGCCAGTGGATGTTGCTGGCGCGGCGCAGGGCGAAGTCCAGCGTACCGCAGGCCACGGTTGCATTGGTCTGGCGGTCGATCAGGATGAAGGCGCCGAGCGTGCGGTTGTCGGCATAGTGGGCGAACGCGATCGGGGCGGCGAGGCTGAGATTGCAATAACCGACCTCATTCAGCGTCAGTCGTTTGGCGGCCAGGTGTTCCTGGGTGTTGACGTCGACCTTGTGCTTGATCTCGCTGACCTGCACATTGATCGTGCGCGTGGCGTGCTTCATCCAGTAGCCGCGGCCCGGCAGCAGCGGCGCGTCGGCCATCCACAGCACATGGGCGGCGAACTGGTCGGCGACTTCCGGCGGTTGCCGGGCGTCGGCGAGCACATCGCCGCGGCTGATGTCGATTTCGTCGGCCAGCGTCAGCGTGATCGCCTGGCCGACGTCGGCGCGCTCGCGGTCGCCATCGGCGCTGACGATGCGTGCCACCGTGGTCTGTTTGCCCGATGGCAGCGCCACGATTGCCATGCCGGGTACAACCGAACCCGCGGCGACGGTGCCGGCATAACCGCGGAAGTGCGAATCCGGGCGGTTGACCCACTGCACCGGAAGCCGGAAGCCGCGATCGACTTCGGCGATGGCGGTGTCGGCGGATTCCAGCAAGCCGAGCAGGGTAGGGCCCCGGTACCACGGCATCGTCGATGTCGCCCGCGTGACCTGGTCGCCGCCCAGCGCCGAGATCGGCGCACAATCGACGCGGGCGATGCCAAGGTGTGCCGCCAATTCCCGGTAATCGCGGGCAATGGCGTCGAATACCTGCTCGTCGTAGCCGACCAGATCCATCTTGTTGACCGCCAGGATCACCTGGCGCACGCCGAGCAGCGCGACGATGTAGCTGTGCCGGCGCGTCTGCGTCAGCAGGCCTTTGCGCGCATCGACCAGCACCACTGCGAGGTCGGCGGTCGACGCACCGGTCGCCATGTTGCGCGTGTACTGCTCGTGTCCGGGGCAGTCGGCGACGATGAACTTGCGCCGTTCGGTGCTGAAGTAGCGGTAGGCGACATCGATGGTGATGCCCTGTTCGCGCTCGGCGCTCAAGCCATCGACGAGCAGGGCAAAATCGATGGCGTCGCCCTGGGTGCCATGGCGACGGCTGTCGACTTCGAGCGCGGCCAGCTGGTCGTCGAACAGTTGCTGGCAATCGTGCAGCAGGCGCCCGATCAGCGTGCTCTTGCCGTCGTCGACGCTGCCGCAGGTGATGAAGCGCAGCAGCGATTTGTGCTCGTGCTGCAGCAGGTAGGCGCGGATCTGTTCGGAGTGATCGGCGGCAGTCGTGATCTCGTCCATCAGAAATAGCCCTCCTGCTTCTTCTGCTCCATCGACGCCGACGGGTCCTTGTCGATCACCCGGCCCTGGCGCTCGGAGGTGCGCGCCAGCAGCATTTCGGCGATCACCGCCTCCAGCGTGGTGGCGTCCGATTCGATCGCGCCGGTCAGCGGATAGCAACCGAGCGTGCGGAAACGCACGCGGCGCAGCGTCGGCGACTCGCCGGGGGCGAGTGGCAGGCGCTCGTCGTCGACCATGATCAGCGCGCCGTCGCGTTCGACCACCGGGCGCTCGGCGGCGAGATACAGCGGCACCACGTCGATTTTCTCGCGGTAGATGTACAGCCAGATGTCGAGTTCGGTCCAGTTCGACAGCGGGAATACGCGCACGCTCTCGCCAGCGTTGACGCGTGTGTTGTACAGGCTCCACAGCTCCGGCCGCTGGTTCTTCGGGTCCCAGCGGTGCTCCCTGCTGCGGAACGAGAACACGCGCTCCTTGGCGCGCGACTTCTCCTCGTCGCGACGGGCGCCACCGACCGCGGCATCGAAGCGGCCCTGGTCCAGCGCCTGTTTCAGCGCCTGGGTTTTCATGATGTCGGTGTGCACGGCGGAGCCATGCGTGAACGGCGAAACGCCCTGGCGCACGCCGTCCGGATTGATGTGCACCGCCACGTCGACGCCATAGCGCTTGGGCAGGCTGTCGCGAAACGCGATCATTTCGCGGAACTTGAAGGTGGTGTCGACGTGCAGCAGCGGGATCGGCGGCCGTGCCGGGAAGAACGCCTTGCGCAGCAGGTGCAGCAGTACCGAGCTGTCCTTGCCGATCGAGTACAGCATCACTGGCCGCACGAATTCGGCCGCGACCTCGCGGAAGATGTGGATGCTCTCGGCTTCGAGACGGTCGAGATGGGAGAGCTGCTGCGGGTCGATCATCGAGAAGCGATCCTGGGTGCGAACGCGACCAAGTGGAACCGCAAAGTATGGGGGATGCCGCACAGCCCGGTGACATGACGTGCAGGCTTGAACATATGCCAGCGGGGGCTCGATCCACCCGACCGTCTCCGCTCCGCGAGCACTCGGTCACCCCGTGGCGATACCGTTCGTCCTGAGCGTTTCCCCCGAGCTTTTGGGGGGAAACAGTCGAAGGACGTGGACTAGCCGGATGCTTTGGGTGACTGCGGAATCGAGCAAGACACGCTACCGAGCCGTCCTTCGACTGTTCCCCGCTCGCAGGCTCGCGGGAAACGCTCAGGACGAACGGAGACTCGGGTGAGTGGACCGCGCACTTCGACTGTTCCCCGCTCGCGGATAACGCTCAGGACGGACGGAGCCGTGAAAATGGGATGCGCCGTGCGCACACCGGCCTACGGTTGCAATACCTCGCCCGCACAGATCACCACATCGGCCTTGCGCAGCGCGAACAGGCCGACGGTAACCACGCCGGGCACCTGGTTGAGGTCGCGCTCCAGTTGCTCCGGATGGACGATCTGCAGGCCGTGCACGTCGAGGATCAGGTTGCCGTTGTCGGTGGTGAACGCCTCGCGCAGCACCGGGTGGCCGCCGAGCTTGACGATCTGCCGGGCGACGAAACTGCGCGCCATCGGGATCACTTCGACTGGCAGCGGAAACTTGCCGAGTAGTTCGACGCGCTTGCTCGCATCGATCAGGCAGACGAACTTGCGGCTGGCGCCAGCGATAATCTTCTCGCGCGTCAGCGCACCGCCACCGCCCTTGATCAGGCGAAAGTGGGCATCGCACTCATCGGCGCCGTCGATGTAGACCGGCAGATCGCCCGTGCTGTTGAGATCGAGCACGCGGATACCGTGCTGCTTCAGCAGGGCGGTGCTCGCTTCCGAACTCGAGACCGCGCCTTCGATGTCGAACTTGCGCCCGGCCAGTAACGGGATGAACTGGTTGACCGTCGAGCCGGTGCCGACCCCGATCACCGCGCCGTCTTCGACATAGCGCATCGCCGCTTCCGCCGATCGGCGTTTTTGTTCGTCCTGGTTCATGGCGTTCTCGACGTATTCAGATGCCGCCAGTCTAGCGCGTGGTGCCCTGGGACTTGAGTTTCGTGGAGCGGAGCAAGCTCCGCGCTACAACTGGCGATTACTCGAAGCCATCCGCGAACAGTGGCGGGACCAGTCCGGCGACGGTCGCGAGCATGGCCGCGTCCATCTTCAGGATGCCGCCGGCGAGTTCGCGTGCGCGGGTCATGTTGGCGGGGACGTCGGTGGACTGGTGGTAGTGCGGGTAGATGCTGGCGCCGTTCTCCCAGGTGAACACCGCCGGCACGCCCGCTTGCAGGAAATACCAATGATCGGTATTGGCACTGGTGCTGCTGCTGCCGATCACGTTCAGCTCCGGGGCGTAGGTGGCGGCGGCTGCAGCGTACTCGGCCAGCAGCGCGGCATTTGCCACATTGGTATCGACCCGTGCATCCAGCGCCCCGCTTGGATCGAAGCCGATCATGTCGAGATTGATCATGTGCTTGACCCGCACGATGTCGCCTGAGGCGGTCAACGATTCGACGTAGCGGCGGCTGCCGACCAGGCCCTGTTCCTCGCCCGAGAAGCACATGAACAGGATCGAGCGTTCGGTCGGCACGTTGGCGAACACGCGCGCCAGTTCGATCACGCCGGCGCAGCCGGAGGCATTGTCATTGGCACCGGGTTGCGGATTTGCGACGCCGTCGCAGCGCACCGAATTGCGCGAATCGTAGTGCGCGCCGACCACGATCCACTCGTCGGCGAGGGTGGTTCCGAGCTTGGTGCCGATCGGATTGTCGATGTCGATTGCCGGGGCGCCGGTGCAGCCACTGACGTTCGACATCGTGAAAGGAAACACCGAACTGGTCAGCTGCGCCGCTTCGAAGGCACTCAGAATCCAGTCGCGCGCCGGGCCCAACGCCAGGCTGTAGCTGTTGCGATTGAAACCGGCGAGCAGGCTCATGGTCTGGAACCAGCGCTCGGCGTCGACGCCGTCGACGATGGTCTGCACTCCGGTCGTACTGCCCATTGGCGCCCTCGGCGCAGCGCTGTTGGCCATTTCGCGCGCGATGACGCCGTCCGCGGGTAGCGGATCGCCGATCATGCCGCTGCGCTGGCCGTAGCGCACGACCGATGGCGGCATGCGCAGTACCTCGTAGCCGCCAATGACGCCGAGCGCTGGCTGCGACGCCTGATGCGCGCAGACATGATCGCGCACCCAGACCTCGTCGGCGGCAAGCGCGCCGATGCCCGCGCGCACACGTTCGCGCGCTTGCCAGTCGGCCAGCGCTTCCGGCGCCACACCGAGCAGCATCTCGGTGCCGAACTCGGCAGACCAACGCACCGACGGATCGTCCTTCAGCGCCTGCAGGCGCGTGGCGCCAACGCCGCTGATGTCGACAATCACCGTCGGCACCGGCTCGTCCGCGAAGGCGACGGTGCTCAGGAACGCGGGGGCGAGAGCGGCCCAAAGGGCGGCCCGCCACCGATTGATGCCATTGGACATGGTTCAGACGCCGGGTTCGATGGCGCGCATGGTAGCGCTTCAGGCTGCCGCGGGAGTGTGTTCGGGTGCGCGGGCCGGTGTGGACGAACCGTGGATCACGATGCACCCAGGCAAACGCGGGCTTCTGCGCCTTACTTACAAATCCCTCGCCACGCGGAAGCCGGTGCGGGCGCCGCTGGAGGCTATCAGCGCGCTGCTGCGCCAGGCGCTGCGCAAGAACTCGCGCGCGCTGCCCCAGGAGCCGCCGCGCACCACGCGCAGCTCGCAGCCCGGATTGACCCAGGCGATCGGTGTATCCGGGGCGCGCAGGAAGTTGTCGTGCCAGCAGTCCTCCACCCATTCCGATACATTGCCGTCGAGGTCGTACAAGCGAAAAGCATTGGGCTCGAAGCTGCGCACCGGCGCCAGGCCCCAGTAGCCGTCGTCGTAGCCGGGAATGCCCTGCGACCAGCGCCGGCCTTCCCGGGAGACTTCGATGCCACCGGCGACATTCGCCAGCGGGCGATCGGGATCCTGGTCACCCCAAGGGAAAATGCTGTTGCCGCCAGCGCGCAGGGCATATTCGAACTCGGCTTCGGTCGGCAGCCGATAGCCCTTTCCGGTCTGCAACCGCAGCCAATCGGCAAAGGCGCGCGCGTCGTTCCAGGACACGTGCACGACCGGATCGTTGTCGCGCGCGCGGGCGCCGTTGAAGCTGCGCTGCCAGGTTGCGCGCCTGGATTTGGTCATGCGCCCGGTCTTTTCCACGTACATCGCCGAGGTGCCGTTGCGCTCGGCATCGGTTTGGTAGTTGGTGGCATCAACGAAGGCGCGGAACTCGATCACGCTGATTTCGTTGCGCGCCATCGCGAAGCCGCGCTCGAAGGTCAACAGGCGTTGCGGGCCTTCGTTCTTGTTGCGGCCCGGTTCGGAGTCCGGCGAGCCCATCAGCAGCTTTCCGACCGGCACCACGACCATTCGTGGTCCGCGGCTGCCATCGCGCAAGGTGTCGCCGAAGCGCTCGCCCGGCGCGAAGCCGCCGTACAGGCGAACATTGACGATTTTCTGTTGCAGATTCTCGATCTCGTTGGGGTCGTCGAGTAGCTTGCGCAGCACCTCCAGTGCCTTGGTCGCTCGGTCGAGGTCATTGGCGGCGACAGCATCCTTGAACCGGGCCAGGTGTTCGGCCTGGGTCTGCGCCCGAAATGCCATGATCTGCGAGCGTGCATCGAGCACCCGCGACGTACCGATCTGCACGTCCTCGGCCTGATCCAGCAGCTTTTCGGCGGTGGTGAAGCGCAAATCGTAGGCCGAGGCGATGGCGCGTTCGAGCATGCGCCGCTGCACATCTTCCAGGCCCCGCAATGCGCGCGTATTGCCGGCATCGATCTCCAGTGCCGATCGGTAGGCCTCGACAGCGCCAGCGAAAGCCTTCGGCCCTGCGCCCTCGCGCATCGTCAGCCGCTCGGCGCGGGTAACCAGCACCAGCAGCGCTCGCGTGCGCTCGACACTTGAGCGCACCGATACCGCCATGGCGCCATCGGCGAGATCCTCGGGCAACATTGCCAGTGCCTGTTCGGCGATCTTCAGCAGATCTTCGGGCAGTACCGGCGAGCCGGCATCGCGCAACTCGGTCAGCGCCTGCGCGACGATTTTGCGTGCTTCTTCATTGCCCGGATCCGCCGCCAGGACCTTTGCCGCGTGCGCCAACGCACTGCTGTCGATCGGTTCCAGCAAATGACCCGCGGCCTGCTCGCGGCGCATGGCCGCGATCATTTCGACAAGATCGTCGGCGCTGACGTCGGTCGGTGGCGCATCTTCCAGCGCCACCTGCTCCTCGTCGAGAATGGGGTCGGCCAGCGACGCCTCTTCCGGTTCGCCGTCGCCCTGGTCGCCGCTGGTGGCTCGAACCGGCGCCTCGCTGAGTACGCGGACCGGGATATCGCGCACGCCCACTTCGCCCTGGCGTTGCCCGCGCCACCAGCCGATCCACGCGCTGCCCAGTATGATGGTCAGCGCGATCACGAAGCTCAGCCTGGATCGATGATCGGAAGCCATGGGTATCCGTCGAGCCCGCAGTACCACCTGATGAGGTAACTCTAGTGTCCGTTCCCAACCCGGCGCCAGCCTGGATTGCCACACGTGAAGCCGCCAGCGCGTACGCGCGAACGGCCCTCAACCATACGACAGTCGCGCTCGATACCGAGTTCATTCGCACGCAGACCTATTTTGCCGAGCTGGGTCTGATTCAGCTGGCGATACCCGGCGCGATCGCGCTGGTCGACCCGCTGGAAGCGGAGGTGGCGATCGAACTGGTGCCGTTGCTGGGCGATCCCGGCACGATCAAGATCGTGCATAGCGCCAGCGAGGACCTGGAGGTGCTCGGGCATGCACTCGGGCAGGTGCCAGAGCCGCTGTTCGATACCCAGGTTGCGGCGGTACTGTGTGGCTACGAACAGCCGCCGAGCTACCAGAAACTGGTGCAGGCCGAACTCGGCGTCGCGCTGGACAAGCATGCCACCCGCACCGACTGGCTGCAGCGTCCGCTTGATGCCGAGCAGATTCGTTACGCCGCTGAGGATGTCGAGCACCTGCATGCCCTGCATCAGCGCCTGCAACGGCAACTCGACGAACTCGGCCGCAGCGACTGGCTGGCCGAGGACTGCGCGCGCGCGGTGGCGCGCGCGCGCGATCCGGGCGACCCGTATCCGCACCTCAAGCTGCGTTCGATCGAACGCATGAGCCCGATGCAGCAGCAGCGCCTCTGGCGCCTGCTGGTCTGGCGCGACCAGGAAGCCCTCCAGCGCAATCGGCCGAAGCGCTGGATCCTCGACAATCCGGTGGCGATGCGCGCCGCCGTGCTGGAAAATCCGACGCGCGCGCAACTCGAAGCGGCGGTCGCTGCAGATGGCAAGCCGAGCTCGCGTCTGGCGCAGAAACTCGAAGCGCTGCTGAGCGAGCCTGCGAGCGCCGCCGAACTCTTGATTCCGCTGCAGAGCGCACTCAGCGACGCGGAGAAGGCACGCGCAAAGACCCTGCGTGATGCGGTCGTGGGCCACGCCGAACGTCTCGGCATCAGCCCGGAAGCGCTGTTGCCGCGTCGCGCGCTGGAACATTGGGCGCGCCACGACTGCCTGCCCGCAGACCTCAGCGGGTGGCGCTCACGTGTGCTGGGTCTGTAGCGACGCGTACGATGCGACCGCCGATGCGCCGGCGCGCCATGATCGCGACGCGTACCTCGCACCTGCAAGTCTGTGGCTGGCTTGGATGGCCCTTGGCTTGGCAGGTTCACCCCTGCTATCCTTCGCGGCTTAGCGTGGGGCGGTAGCTCAGCTGGGAGAGCGTCGCGTTCGCAATGCGAAGGTCGGGAGTTCGATCCTCCTCCGCTCCACCAATGCACCAACAAGAACCGGCCCTCAAGGCCGGTTTTTTGTTGCCCGAAATCCCGCGTCACTGCGGGTTTTCGGGCCATTCTGCGGGTGCCACGCCGCGCACGAATGTGGCCCGAAACAGCCCGAGTTCGACCCTCCTTTGCTCTCTCTTCTCCACTTGCCCTCACCAACCCGTCGTAGTTGGCACCCGCAGAATCCCTGATACGGCGCGGAGTTACGCGGGTGTCGCGGAGAGCGGTTGGCAGGGACGATTGGAGCAGCAATCGGGTTGAGAGAACCGAGAGACGGCAATCACCGGGCCGCGCACGGCATCCGATACAGGCCTTCCTTCTGGTTGGTGACGACCAGCACCTCGTAGGCCCGTTTGGGCTCGGGATGCGCCTTGAACACGTCGATGGGCTTGCTGCTGCGGCGCCGGGCGCGCTGCATCACGTCCTCCGCCCTGCGGTCTTTGCCCTCGAATTCCCAAAGCGCCCGGAACACATCGGCCTGCGCTTTCGAGCAGCGAATCGGGTCGGCGTCTTCGCCATCCAGGTACACCAGACGGAAGTCTGCCGAGAACGGCCCGTGCACCGGCGCGGTTGGATCGTTCCTGCGGCGCGATACGCCGGCCCCGGGCGCGCCAATGAACGAGACAACATCGGCTCGCACAGTAGACTTTGGACACTCACCTGGCGCCCGCTGGCAGCTGTCGGCGCCACCGGCTCCTGGGTGTCCCGAACTCTGCTCCCCGAACTCTGCTCGGTGCAGCGCTTCGGGTCGATTTCATAGATCTGCGGGCCCTGGTAGATCGCCTTGTTGGGGCAAGCCGGCTCGCAGACGTCGCACTTGAGCACTGGTCGGTGATCAGCAGGGCCATCTTGACGGCTTCTTTGCCTGCGGGGCGCCCCGCCGCAGGCAAGCTGCGGCGAGGAGATCCGCTTGTCTACTTGGCTTCGTAGAAGGTGAACGAGGCGCCCCAGGCGCCGACGGCAGCCTTGACGCGCTCTTCCTCGGCCTTCTGGCCGATGAAAATCACGTTGATGCTCTTGAGCATGTCGGGCTTCGGCGGATTGGCGAAGGCCTGCTCGACGATGGTCGCCATCAGCGGGGAGTCCGGCGATGCGAACAGGATCAGCGTGCCCTCGGCGATGCCGCGCCCGACAAAGTTCTTGATGAACTCGACGTGACGCGCGGTCTTTTCCTCGTCCGAGCCGTACTCGACGAAGGTGGCGAAGATGCGCGTGCTCTGGTCGGCCGGGACGATCTTCTTGACCACCGCCGAAACATAGGTCTTCCAGGCGACAGCGTCGGCCGGGTTGGTGGGTGCGTCGACCACCGCGACGGGCGTCGGTTCGTCGCCGGCGGCGTAGGCCGGGGCGAAGGCGATCAGAGACAGGGCAATGGCAGTGCAACGGAGCAGTTTCATGGGTCTGGACAATGTCTTTGGTGATTGGGTCAGTGGATGTCGACAGCAGTCAGCGTGGGGACTTCGTCGCGCGTGGAGAAACGCCCGGCCGCGTCCTGCTGCACATGCGCACAGGCTACCGCCGGATCGTGGGTGAAATACAGCAGCACGCCGCGGCGCAGCTTGTCGGCGAGGAAATGGCGCTTCTCGTGGATCAGCAGTTCCGGGTAGCGGTCGTAGCCCATCGTCACCGGCAGGTACACCCAGGCCTTCCCGGGAATCAAATCGGCGCAGAACACGATGCCACCGTCGCCACCGATCTCGGCCAGCATCAGGCCCGGCGTGTGCCGGTGCGATTCGTAGAATCCCACCGCATCGCCCAGCGACTCGCAGTGCGCCGGCAGCGGCCCCGGATTGCCGATCGAGTTTGCCGGGCCGAGGTCGACCAGTTCCCAAAGACGAGGACACGCAAAGACGAGGACACGCAGTAGCGCCAGGACGAATCTGGCAGAACATTGGAGGGGAAGTTCCCCTACTCGGTAAGGCGTAGCGAGCCGCCGAGGCACCGAGTCACCTTTCTGACTGACGCGGGCTTGCTAAGCGTCGATGCTCCAACACCTGTTCTTGCCCGCTCAAGCCGGCTCCCTCGTGTGTCGCGCAGAGCGGTTGGCAGCGACGATTGGAGCAGCAATCGGGTTCAGAGAACCGAGAGACGGCGGTCAGCGGGACGCGCAGGGAATTCGGTAAAGGCCTTCTTTCTGGTTGCTCACGACCAGGGTCTTGTAGGCGCGCAGCGGTTCGGCCGAGTTCTTGAACACGTCGATAGGCTTGCTGCTGCGGCGTCCGGCGCGCTGCATCACGTCCTCGGCCCTGCGGTCTTTGCCCTCGAATTCCCAAAGAGCCCGGAACACATCGGCCTGCGCTTTCGAGCAGCGAATCGGGTCGGCGTTTTCGCCATCCACGTACACCAGACGGAAGTCTGCCGAGAACGGCCCGTGCACCGGCGCGGTTAGATCGTTCCTGCGTCGCGATACGCCGGCCCCGGGTGCGCCAATGAACGAGACAACCTCGGCTCGCAGGTGGAATTGTTCCTCCAGCGCCACGTACTCCACGCCCGCGTCTATCGGCACACCGACGGCAATCTGGCGCGTCGGCGCGATCACACGCACAGGTCCGTTGTTTACGCGCACTCGATCCAGCAAACCTGGTTCGCGCCAGAGTCGACGAATGTCGCGCGTCAGCACCACTGGCACCTTCCCGGAAACCCCGAGCATCCATGCGCTTGGCGCGAGCTGCGAAGATCCGCCATCCGACTGAATGTCCAGTGCGGCCCGGAGCTTTCGGTGTAGCCAGTGCTCGTCGAGCGTAAACGCCGCCAGATCGTCGGCATCGACCGGTACGGGCCCGCACTCGGGGCAGCAGCATTCCAGCCCGCCATCACTGCTACGCCGCACGTCCCCGCTGTTCAAGTCGCAGTAGGGACATGGTGCAACGTCGACACTGAGCATGGTCGGCTTTACCGCTTTGCTGATGTCCGGCAGCAACTCGACCTCGCTCGTCGTCAACCGCGTCCGCATCACCGGCATCCCTGATGCGAACAACCGGCAGATCAGGCCCCAGCCCAACTGTGCCGACAACGATCAGCCCTCCACCAGCGGCCGCGACACCTCGTCGATCTCCGGAAACTCGTCCGCATCGAGGCTCTGGTCGCGGGCGAGAATTCCCTTCTCGACGAGGTAGCGCTCGACGTTGGCCTTCATCACCGGATCGCGCATCGGAAGGCGCAGCCGCCCCATGCTGGTCAGTTCGGCGGTCACGAGGCGATTCCGGCGCCCGGCTTCGCCCGGGTAGTAGAGGTTGATTTGCACGGCGCTCACCGCCCATTCGCCCTCCAAAGGCGCGGGCAACTCGTCGTGCATCAGGTCGGTGACCGACTGATTCTGTGCCGCTGCCATCGCGGTGCACTCGACCTTCAGCCTGCCGGTCGGACTCAGCATGGTGATCTGCTTGAGTTGCACCGCGACGAAGCCATCCTTGATGGCCTGCGGGAAATCGACGCCGGCGCGGAATTGCCTGAGATCGAGCTTCTCCGGCTTGATGCGTTTGGCGTCCACCGCCTGGCCCAGCAAGTGCGTTGCGAACTCGCCAGCCAGCATCTGATGAAAGGCGGCGCCGCCCCGGATCAGCGTGCGCACGACGCCGTTCCTCTCCGAATACTCCAGCATGCCGTGGATGCTCGGGTTGCCGACGCGGCGCGTCAGCGACTTGCCCTGGAATTCCAGGTGCATCGTCGCCAAGTCCTTGACGTGGATCGTCAGCAGGAACACGCCAGGACTGCGCTGAAAGATGGTGCACTCGACGCCGTCGCCGCAGTGCAGCTTGCGTTGGTAGAACTTCGAGACGCCTTGATTGAAGGCCGCCAGGGCGGGCTTGGTCGTGCTGGGGTGGCGCTTGATGCCCAGCGCGTGTTGCTGGGACTGACTGCCGCGACGCTCGATGAAGTCGGCGTCGAGGGCGTTGCCGAACAACGCGGGGTGATGGCGGTAGAGCCAAAATGCACGGTGCAGATCGCTTTTGCAGGTCGCCAACCCGAGCAATGCACTACCGTCGCTGGCAGCCACCTGAAAGATCGCCTGCTGTCCCGGCGAATCAGCCAGCGGCAAGCAAGCGGCCAGTTCGCCGACCAGTCGATCTTTCGCGGGAATGTCCTGCCACTGGCGCACGCAGTCGAGCAGCGCCCGCGAGGTAACGGGCGTGTCATCCCACGCGAAGCCCGGCGGTACCGGCAGCGCGTGTTCGGTCAGAAGTTGTTGCAGCGTGGTATCCACAGGCAGTTCGAGCAGCACATCGACAAACGTTTTCTTCATTGCGGGGATTTCCTTCAAAGGACTGGCAGTAGGGAGCTGGACAGCACGAGATCAGGCACAACGACTGTTAGATTTTGAAGGCAATTCTCCTGGTGTCTGTCGTGTGGCGAGATACAAAGGCTAGGTCCCGGATTGTCGATTGTCAATCAGGGAGAGCGCTCTAGTCCTATCTTGTATCTCGTAGCTATACTTCAGTCTCAGCCTTTGAGACAGCCGTCAAGTAGAAACAAACCCATGGCAACGACATTAGGTACCCGGCTCCGGCGCTTGCGCGAAGCCAAGAACATGACCTTGCAGCAGGTGGCCGACGCGGTCGGCTGCACGCGTGGCTACATCTGGGAGTTGGAAATGAAGGAAGGCCAGCGCCCGTCGGCCGAGCGCGTGTACCTGCTCGCCAAGACCTTCGGCGTCACCGTCGAAGATCTGATGGAGGAAACCCCGCGGCAGGCACACGAAGCCAAGCCAGAGGATGTGCAGTTTTTCCGCGAGTACGCCGGCATGACAGACGAGGAAAAGGCTCGATACAGGCAGGCGCTCAAGCTGATGTTCCCCGACCGCAGTGAGGGCGGGGTCCAGGAGTGAGCGCGACTGCCCTGAACGGCTTTACGGCCGCCACGACTGTTCTGAAGTGGTTGAGAGCCTGGTATGGCGAGAACATGCCCGAGGCCATCGATCTTGATGTCGTGCGGCAGCTGCTGCCAACGACGCGCTACGGCACCGGCATTCAGGAAATCAAGCCGCCGATGGCGCTCGACATCCCGAGCTTCGAGGGCAGTTTGGTGCGTAACCCGAAAGACGCCGCCGAGTGGGGCATCTTCTACAACGGAAGTGCGAGTCCGGAGCGCATCCGCTTCACCATCGCGCACGAGCTGGGTCACTTGATCCTGCACCGCGCGCAGCAGATCCGCGTCGAATGCGACAAAGGCGCCGTGACGTCAGGTCAGCTCGACGACCGCAACATCGAACGCGAAGCCAACGAGTTTGCCAGTAATCTGCTGATGCCGATCGATGCGCTGCGACGGCTTCTCGGCGATCAGCGCAAGGTCACGCTGCACCTGCTGAGCGACATCGCCCGCACCTTCGAGGTCTCCTTCGAAGCGCTGTGCTTGCGCTTCATCGAAGCCACCGACCAGCGCGCGATCTTGGTCCACTGGGACCAAGGCTTCCTCAAGTACCAGCGGCCCAGCCGCAACGCGCTCAAGACCCGCGCCCGCGTCCGCCAGACCGATTCCGCTCAGGAGCCGTTCCCCGGCACCCTGGCCGCCGACGCCAGCGTGGTGCAATGCTTCGATGGCGTGGAATGCTCCGCAGCGATCTGGTGTGCCGAGGAGCAGGAACACATGAAGTTGCGCGAGTTCAAGCATACCTTCGCCGGCCGGGATCGCGTGCTCACCATGCTGCTGCTCGAAAGCGCTGAGCCGCGTGATTGGGACGATTCCTGGAAGGATGAGCATGTGCCCGACGCTGGCGACCATTTGCGAGCGGCCGGCTAGTGTCGCATTCGCTGTGCGTGCGTATTGCTAAGGTCGGATCGATGCCGACCGAGCGATCATTACGGGTTGATGGTCGGCCATTGCTATCGCAGGAACCCTCGGGTCGTATCGTCAAGAAACGGCATGGCTGTGGGGCTCCTGCGCGGCTCACTGCTTGTCCCCGTCGCAGTCTGCAAACTGATGCGGCAGGACGTTGATCGCGATCAATCGGAGCTCAGCTTGCGCGCTGCATGCTCTGGTCTATCATGCTTTGTTCAGGTTCGCGCAAGCCCCCATGGAGTGTGCGCTCCCTACGCACTTTTTCTCGACGACATGGGCGTACTGCCCGCAGGAAATGGAATGCTTCTCGTGAACGCACGGGCTGGGCTCAGCGCTATTCATGGTCGGGGGCTGATCGCGTGCGAGTTCATTGCTGCAGGCACGATGATCTGGCGTTTCGAAGCCGACTTTGATCGCGAAATTGATGAGGCGCAACTCGCTGGGCTTCCACCGGCGGTTCGCGAGCAGGTCGAGTACTACGCTTGCTGGGATCCGGAACGCCGCTGCTTCTTCCTCTCGGGCGACGACGACAGGTTCATTAATCACTCTGATTCACCCAATACAAAATGCGGTGGCGACTATTTGGTCACATACGCCGCGGTAGACATTCAGGCCGGCGAGGAGATCACCAGCGATTATCGAGAGATCGGCATGCTTGGTTTTCCGCTGCAGGATTAGGATTGACGCCGCGATAGGTCGGCAGCGGACCGTGCATGAAGTGGCTGCAAGGTCACTACATCTCTGTCGACTGGCGTCGTTCTGGTCTGCAATCGGCGGCTAAACCTAGCTAGTCACCGCGACGAGACGCTCCGGGGTGGCTCTGCAGAAGCAAGGCAGCGCAGCACACTCCGCACTGCCACGCTGCCCTCAACTCACTGAGCCAGGGGTTGGCTCGTTCTCGAGCCCCTCGCTGAAGCCCGTAGATTCTCGCCTTGTCGCTACCTCATGAGCATGTCGCGCTGCCCGTCGTGGAGAAGCAAAAACGGCCACCAGTCCGTGCAGAAATGCGTTGGAAACTGGGTAGCTCATTAGAGCGATCCAGATCCAGAAGTCGTACGTCCATTCCTGGATCGCCCAACTCGACGGAATGACAACCTCAGAGTCGCTGGCCGTGATCCAGACCAGCAAACCGTAGCTCAGAGTCCAGATCGTCCACGGCAACCAATGTTCTGTGCTCGGTTCCCTCCATGCTTGCTTCAGCACTGGGAAAAAGGCTGTGAAGGTGGTCGCATTGGCCAGATACAAGAATACCAGGGACGCCACCAGCCTCTCCCCTTCGCTCAGCCAAGAACTGAAGGTCAGGCCCCAGGCGGCCAAGTAAGCGGCCGTCAGAAGCAAGTCGGCGGCAAATGAGCGGCCTTCCCAAGTCTTTTCAATTCGCCAAGCGCGCGGCCAGAACTTGCCGTCCTTCCGAAAGGCCAGCATCCAGATCCGAACAGCGATTCCCACTCCGCAAGCTGAACAAACAGCTGGAAGGATGAGCTCGCTGAGGCTGGCGCCTTGGTCCCATTCCAGAACGAAGAGGATCATCGTTCCGTATGCAAACATTAACCACGTGAGAGGGTTGGGATCGAGCGAACCCTGGATCGACCGTTGGTAGTAGACCAGGTAGCCGATCAACTGGATGAGGCCAGCGATGATGCCCGCCACCAGGAAGTTTTCAGCGTTCATGCACGCCCGGTGAGTTGAAAAGTGAGGAATCGAGGACCGAGTCTACAGGCGAAGTGCCGGGTAGCCGGCTGCACGCTGACCGGATCGACTTGGGAGCACGCACAGTTCTTCCGATACGGCAGCCTCGTGCGCAACCCAAGGGATCATGCCGTCTGGGACATCCTGCACAGAGCGCCCTGACCCGGCGGGACGAACATGTGTTCCCCGCCAGTGGCCACGTCCGAGGCTCAGATTGCGTTTTTCAGTTGGGATGATGGGGATTACATTGGTGATGGCATCCCGGCGTCGAATTTTTTTTAGACTGCCTCGGGTGCCGATAGATAGTTCAAGCTGTTGGCCAATACGTCCGCAACGAGCACCAAGCCATCGCTGTCGGGAACTGTCACGATAGATAAACGGTTCACTAACTGGGATAGGTTGTGCTCGGGCGGCAATTTCACGGTACTCGTGACAGAACCAGTCACCAACTTCCTGTCCACAGTATCAAAGCCAGTTGCCTTCTCAATAGTTGGGCCGTTGTCGAGCAGCCTTTCGGCAACTTTTGTAAAGTCCTTCACAAGCGGCGTATCCACCTGATCGGTCCGGATCTCGACATCCATTCCTTGCCGCCCACGTTCCAGAAGGAACGCGACAAGATGTGAATAGAGGCCGGAGAACAGTTCCACATGCATGGACGCCGGCTCGTCACGAGGACTGCCGCGCTTGATTCGTGGTTCGGCGCCATCACGTGCCGCATGTAGCGCAGCTCGTTCTTGCGTGTCCAGAGCCTTCATGGTTTGTTGATGAGCATGCAGTCCGGCAACATGGATCGCGTACCAGAAGCACGGTAAGTTCGTGTTCTTGATCGCCGCGAATACGTCGTCCCGCATTGCGCCCTGCTGTTCGGGAGTAAGGTCCGCGATGTGCTGTTTTCCGGACGCAGGCTTGTAGCGCAAGGCAATTTGGTCGAATTCTGGCTTCACTGTTGCCAGGCATTCTTCTGGAACCATGATTCCAGCGAAAACACCAATTTCTCCAGGGTAAGTTTCGTCTTGGTCAGAGTAGCCCTTTGCACCCGATTCATCGCAATAGAAAATTACCTTCGACATCGTGCCTCCCTGTCCTTGTGCATGTGATCGTCTTCGCGAGCCGCAAGCTGCGCATGCTAATCGCGCAGAGCTCGGGACACACTTGCCGTCGCGCAGTGCACGACAGCTTCCTCCAATTGAGAAGGTTGCCGCGCATCTCCGCGTACTCCCGTTACTTTAAGCGCTCCTTCTTCTTAGCATGAGAAGCGTTCACCCACCAAGCGCCCACCATGTTTCATCACGAACCTTCCTCCTTCCCTGAAGCGCAGCGGCATCCGCACCAGGAGATCATCGATCTGCTGGCCACCGCGTTCCTGCGACTGCGCAAACACGCTACGGCTGCGGCAAAAGGTGAGAGCGCGGTTGACCTTGGCTTTGCTGGCCAGCAGCGTGTTCATGCGAACCCCTCTCAACCGAAAGGCGTTCGCTGATGTCGATTCCCGGCAACAACCCCGACACGGCGACGGTCGCCGCCCGTGTCGCCCAACTCCCGCACCTGCCAATGGAACAGTTGTGGGCGCTGTGGGATGAACATTTCGACGAGCGTCCCGGCCACCATCAGCGTGTCTGGCTGGAATCTCGGCTTGCCTATCGGATGCAGGAGCGCGCATTTGGTGGCCTGAAGCCTTCGATACGCAAGCAGTTGGAGGAGATTGGCGAAACCGGCTTGCTGCCGCGAGCGATGCGCCGCGATGCCAACCGCCTGCTGCCCGGCACGATGCTGACTCGGGTGTTCGATGACGTCGAGCATCGCGTTCTGGTGCGCGGGCCGAACGACTTCGAGTACGAGGGTCGGCGCTACACCAGCCTGACGGCCATCGCCTGCCACATCGCAGGCACGCGCTGGTCGGGCCCGGCGTTCTTTGGGCTGACCACCAAGGAGCGCGCATGAAAGCGCAGCGCACGACCTTTGCGCCTCCTACGCCCGCCGTCTCGAAGAAGCGCTGCGCGATCTACACGCGCAAGTCCAGCGACGAGGGGCTCGATCAGGAATACAACAGCCTCGAGGCCCAGCGCGACGCCGGCCTCGCCTTTGTCGCAAGCCAGCGCCACGAAGGCTGGGTGGCACTGGACGATGGGTACGACGACGGCGGGTTCTCGGGCGGCAACATGGAGCGTCCAGGCCTGCGGCGTCTCATGGCCGACATCGAGGCCAAGCGGGTCGACATCGTGGTCGTTTACAAGATCGACCGCCTGACGCGTTCGCTCTCCGACTTCGCCAGGCTCGTCGATGTGTTCGACCGCAACAACGTCTCTTTCGTGTCCGTGACGCAGCAGTTCAACACCACCACGTCGATGGGCCGGCTGACGCTGAACATCCTGCTCTCTTTCGCGCAGTTCGAGCGTGAGGTTACAGGCGAGCGCATCCGCGACAAGATCGCGGCCAGCAAAGCCAAGGGTATGTGGATGGGCGGCGTTCCCCCGCTCGGCTATGACGTGGTCGAACGCAAACTCGTCGTCAACGAACGCGAGGCTGCGCTGGTGCGCGACATCTTCCGCGGCTACGCCGAACATGGATCCGCCGCGCGAATCGTGCGCGAGTTGGCGCTGCAAGGCTTTACCACGAAGTCGTGGGTGACCCAGACCGGACGCCAGCGGACGGGCAGCGCAATCGATCAGAAGTTCATCTTCAAGATGCTGCGTAACCGGATCTATCTGGGCGACCTGACCCACCGCGGTCAGGCGTACTCCGGCCAACACCAGGCCATCGTCGCACACAAGGCGTGGGACGCAGCGCAGGCGTTGATGGAGCGCCGAAAGCAGGCGCCTCGCGATGTCCTGCCGAAGCATCCTGCCTTGCTCGCTGGGCTGCTCTTTGCGCCCGATGGGCAGCGGATGATTCACTCGTACACGCGCAAGAAGAATGGCCGTTGCTACCGTTACTACGTCCCACAAATGCACAAGGTTCACGCTGCCGGAACCCAGCGCCGCGCGGACGTACCGAACATTGGACACCTTCCGGCGGCCGATATCGAAAACGCGGTGCTGGCCCAGGTCCATGCGGCGCTGGCGGCGCCCGAGGTGCTGATCGGCGTGTGGCGCGCCTGTCTGCGCCATCCGCAAGGCGCAGGGCTGGACGAGGCGCAGGTAGTCGTCGGCATGCGGCGCATCGGGGATGTCTGGGCACAATTATTCCCGGCCGAGCAGCAGCGAATCCTTCGACTGTTGATCGAGCGCGTCCAACTGCACGGTGACGGCTTGGACATCCACTGGCGCGAGGACGGATGGATGGGCTTGGGCGCAGACGTCAGTTCTCACCCGCTCGTCGACGAGCACCAGGAACGCGAGGTCGCTGCATGAGCACGAACCCGCGGCGGTTTGCGGTCACCATCGAGACCGGGACGGATCCGCGCAGTTACTTCAGTGACGGCCAACGCGTCACCGTGGTCCCGCTGACCATCAAGCGACGCCAGAACCGCAAGATACTGACGCCGCCGCCGTCGGCGCCCGACGATACTTCGGTCGGCGGCCTCGACGAACCCATGATCAGGACGCTGGGCAAGGGCTTCCATTGGCAGAAGTTGCTGGACGAAGGCCGATATCCCCACGTCGGCGATCTGGCCCGAAAGCAGAAGCTCGAACGCGGCTGGATCTCGGAGATCCTGCGGATGACGCTGCTGGCCCCCGACATCATCACCGCCATCGTCGAGGGTCGGCAGCCACGCCACATCAACCTGCACGCCCTGCGCGGTCGCATCGACGTGATCCCGCGCGACTGGAACGAGCAGCGCCGAATGCTGGGCTTCCCCGAGCGCTGACCTGATCCCGACATTGATCCACCCTCCAGCGGCGAGCCTCGTGCTCGCCGTTGCCGTTTCTGGCGTTGGCGAACCACTGGCGAATATTTGCGACCGGAAATATTCGCCAGTGCGTCCATCGGAAATTCGCCACTGAAAGCCTGGAATTCCTCCACCGATTCCGCAGCGGAATCATTGGAGGAACAGATGCAAGCTCAAGCACGCAGTACCCCGCCCATCAGCGACCTGGCCCCCGGCGACCGCCGGGTCTTGAACGAAAGCGAAGTCGCCAACCGTTGGGGCGTGAGCCCCAAGACGCTGCAGCGGTGGCGCTCGGAAGGCCGCGGCCCGAAGTACCTGAAGTTGTCCAAGCGCGTCGGCTATCCGCTTGAGTTCGTGATCGACTTCGAGCGCCGGGTGCTGCACGACTCCACCTACCAGCACGCGTCGGCGTGAGGTGGCGGCCATGACTGCACTCACTGTTCTCCCTGACCGACTCACCGCTCTCAGCGTCGCCGACCTGGCTGCGCTGCCGGCAACGCAACTCGCCGAGATCGTCCGCAACCTTGACGAACTCCTCGGCTGGCACAAGCAGCAACGCGCCAAAGTCGATGCGGCGCTGGACCGCAGCTACGCCGAACGCATCCAGTCGGCGCGCGCCGACGTCGGCAAGGACTTCGGCACGGTGCACATCGACGACGGCGGCATCCGCATCACCGTCGACGTGCCCAAGCGCGTGTCCTGGGACCAAACCAAGCTCGCCGCCATCGCCCAGCGGATCGCCGCTGCCGGCGAAAAGGTCGAGGACTTCATCGACGTCGATTACGCCGTCAGCGAATCTCGGTTCAACAACTGGCCGCCGACCCTGCGCGATCAGTTCGCTTCCGCCCGCACCGTCAAGCCGGGCAAGCCGACCTTTCGTTTGACCACCATCACCGAGGACTGAGCCATGAGCCTCCCCATAATCTCCGCGCAGCAGCGGATGGCAGAACGCAAAGGCGTGAAGCTGCTGATGCTCGGCAAGTCTGGCATCGGCAAGACCACCCGCCTGCGCGACCTTGAGCCGTCGACGACGTTGTTCATCGACATCGAGGCGGGTGATCTCTCGGTGGCGAGCTGGCCCGGCGACACCATTCGTCCGGCCTCTTGGCCGGAGTGCCGCGATCTGTTCGTGTACCTCGCCGGGCCTGATCGCTCGTTGCCGCCGGAGGCCGCGTTCTCGGTCGCGCACTACGATCACGTTGTCGGCCAGTTCGGCGACCCGGCTCAGATCGACCGCTACGCGACCCTCTTCGTCGACTCGATCACGCAGATGTCGCGGCTGTGCTTCACCTGGTGCAAGTCGCAACCGGGGGCCATCAGCGACCGCTCCGGCAAGCAGGATCTGCGCGCGGCCTACGGGCTGCTCGGCCAGGAAATGGTCGGCGCGCTCACCCACCTGCAACACGCCCGCGGCAAGAACGTGGTCTTCGTCGCGATCCTCGACGAGCGTCTCGACGACGTCAACCGCAGGGTCTTCGAGCCGCAGATCGAAGGCAGCAAGACCGGG
>JAIMJQ010000061.1 GCA_020693165.1 Xanthomonas sp.
GCAAACCGCAAACCGCAAACCCACCACCCGGCCCGCTATCATATGGGCCCCGTCCGTCCCCGGAGTTCCCCATGTCGCTGCTACAGACCCCGCTCAATGCCAGCCACCGTGCGCTGGGTGCCAAGATGGTCGACTTCGGTGGCTGGGACATGCCGCTGCACTACGGCTCGCAGATTGAAGAGCATCACATCGTGCGCCGCAGCGCCGGCATGTTCGACGTGTCGCACATGACCGTGGTCGACCTCGCCGGCGCGCGCTGTCGCGAGTTCCTGCGCTATCTGGTGGCCAACAATGTCGACAAGCTCAAGGTGTCGGGCAAGGCGCTCTACACGTGCATGCTGAATCCGGCCGGCGGCGTGATCGACGATCTGATCATCTACTTCCTGCGCGAGGACTTCTTCCGCCTGGTCGTGAATGCAGGCACCCGCGAGAAGGATCTGGCGTGGATCGGTGCCCAGGCGCTCGCATTCGACGTCGCTGTCAGCGAACGCGCCGACCTGGCGATGGTCGCCGTGCAGGGACCCGAGGCGCGTGCCGCGGTGCTGTCGCTGTTGCCCGAATCCGGCCGCGAGGCCGCAGCGGCCCTTGGTCGCTTTGCCGCCGTCGAACTCGATGGCCTGTTCATCGCCCGCACCGGCTACACCGGAGAAGACGGCTTCGAGGTCGTTGTGCCGGCCGATCGCGTGGTTGCGTTCTGGGATGCGCTGCTGGCGGCCGGTGTCAAACCCTGCGGTCTGGGCGCACGTGACACCTTGCGGCTGGAGGCAGGCATGAATCTTTACGGACAGGACATGGACGAGCAGACCAGCCCGCTGGAGGCCAATCTTGCCTGGACCATTGCTTTCGACCCGCCGGAGCGCGATTTCATCGGGCGTTCGGTGCTGGTCGCGCAGCGCGATGCCGGCGTCGCCCATGCGCTGGTCGGCCTGGCGATGGACGACAAGGGCGTGTTGCGCCACGGCCAGCGCGTGACGACTGCCGCCGGCGATGGGGAGATCCTGTCGGGCACTTTCTCGCCGACGCTCGGCAAGGCGATTGCGTTTGCGCGCGTGCCGGCAGCCGCAGGCGACAGCGCGCAGGTCGATATCCGCGGCAAGCGGGTGCCGGTGCGCATCGTCAAGCCGGTGTTCGTGCGCGACGGCAAGGCGCTGTGACCAGCGGTTGTTGGTTGCCTGTTGCTGGTTGTTGGCAGCAGTTCAACGCCGCCGCCGCTGTTGCTGGCAACAACCAACAACCAACAACCCGCTTTTGATATTCTGCGTGGCTTCTCCCACAACGCGCCCCGACTGCCATGAGCGAAATTCCCGGTGACCTCAAGTTCCTGAAGTCCCACGAGTGGGCGCGCAAGGAAGCCGACGGTACGATCACCGTCGGCATTTCCGACCATGCGCAGGAACTGCTCGGCGATCTGGTGTACGTCGAACTGCCGAGCGTCGGCGATCAAGTCGAAGCCGGCGCGGGTTGTGCGGTGGTCGAATCGGTCAAGGCGGCCTCGGACGTCTACAGTCCGGTCAGTGGTTCGGTGCTGCGGGTCAACCAGGCACTCTCCGACAAGCCGGAAACGGTCAACGAGGATGCCTACGGCGAGGGCTGGATTTTCGTGGTCAAGCCGGATGACGCGGCCCAGTACGACGAACTGCTGGATCCCGACGCTTATCAGGAACTGCTCGACCAGGCCTGAGCGGACTTCAGTCCGGCGACAGATGGCATGGCCGCAGGTTGTTTGCGCGTGGCGCTGTCGCCTCAGAACGATTAACATTCCGCGCCTTATCGAGTGGGTGCCCGTTTCGGGGAGAGTTTACTGATGCGTCATTTGATCGAGATTTTGCTCGCGATCGTCGCTACGATCGTGGTCCTCCTGTTGATCGGGTTGTTCCTGCCCGGCGGTGGCCACGGTCACGTCGAGCGCTCGATCATCATCGAACGGCCACCCAGTCATGTGTTCGACGTGCTGAACAGTTTCAAGCGCTTCAACGAATGGTCGCCCTGGGCGAAGAAGGATCTGAACGCCAGTTACGGTATCGAAGGTCCCGAAGTGGGCCAGGGCGCGCTGATGACCTGGTCGGGTAACGAGATCGTTGGCTCGGGGCGCTTCGAGATCATCGAAAGTACGCCGACCTCGCTGGTGAAGATGGTGCAGCGCGTCAGCAACGGCCGCACAGGCACCGTCACCTTCGACGTCGGCAGCACCGATCTCGGCGTCAAGGTCACCTGGAAGTACGACGTCGAGCTCGGCAGCAATCCGATCGAACGCATCAAGGGCAAGTACCTCGATTCCTCGATCGGCGGCGAATACCAGTACGGCCTGATGCGGCTGAAGGCGCTGATCGAATCCAGCGCCTACGCGCGCGACTACAGCGACATCACGATTGCGCAGCAGGATCTGGTTCCGGGACCGGCACTGAAGCATGCAGGCATGGTCGAGGTCTACAGTTCCACCGACTTCCCGGACCTGAATGCCGGCGTCGCCGATTCGATGGGCAAGCTGCAGGCCTTTGTCGAGCGCGAAAAGCTCACCGTGACCGGCCCGGCTCAGGTTCACGTGACGCTGAAGGAGCGTTATCGCCTCGGCTACCTCGTGATTTTGCCGGTGGATAAAAACGATGTTCCGATGCGCGACGACATCGAAGCCGCGCAAACTTTCGGCGGGCAGGTGCTCGTCGCCGAGCATGTCGGCGAGCGCCGCAAGAGCAACGTGACTTTCGAGAAGCTGCAGGCCTACGCCAGCATCAACGGGCTGGTGTTCGACCCGGCGATCAAGGCGATGGAGGAGTTCCTGCCTGATCGCGAAGTGCCGAAGGCTGCGGAAGAAGTCGTCGATGCGCCTGCCGTTTCTGCGGATGCCGATGCTACGGTTGAGCCGGAAGCGCCGGTGATGATCGAGGTGACCCGCGTTTACCTGCGATTGGGTCCGCCGGCAGCTCCGGTCGATCCGCTGGCCGCGCCGGCTGGTGCGGGCGCACCGATCGAAACCGCGGACCCGGCACCGGTTGGCGGCTGAGGTTTCGGGGCACCGCGTTTCACTCCGACGCCCGGCAGCGATGCCGGGCGTCTGCATTTGAGGCTTGCGCAAATGGCCACTGGCGATTTCCCCGAACCGGTACTCGAGGACATCTGGCGCGCTGCGGCGCGGATCGCGCCGCACGCGGCGCAAACGCCGGTGCTGCGCAGTCGCAGCCTGGAAGCGGAACTGCCTGGCGCCGAACTACATTTCAAGTGCGAGAACTTCCAGCGCATCGGCGCCTTCAAGTTTCGTGGCGCCTGCAATGCGGTGTTCGCGCTCGACGCGGCCAGCGCCGCCCGCGGCGTGGCCACCCATTCCTCCGGCAACCACGCCGCTGCGCTGGCGCTGGCGGCCAGGTTGCGCGGCATCAAGGCGCATGTTGTCATGCCCGACAACACGGTGCGCGTGAAAGTGGAATCGGTGCGGCGGCTGGGTGCCGAGATCGTGTTTTGCGCGCCCAGCAATGCCGCGCGCGTTGCCGCCCTGGCGCGCGTGGTCGCCGCCACCGGTGCCGTCGAAATCCATCCATTTGCCAATGCGCAGGTGATCGCCGGGCAGGGCACCGCGACTCTTGAACTGATCCGCGAGGTTGGGCACCTGGATGCCGTGATCGCACCGATCAGCGGCGGCGGCCTGCTCGCCGGCACCGCGATCGCCGCGCGCGGACTGTGCCCGTCCATCGACGTCTTCGGCGCCGAGCCGAGCGCAGCCGACGATGCCGCGCGCAGCTTTGCTTCCGGCACGCTGCAGACCAACGCGAGTACCGACACCATCAGCGACGGCCTGCGCGCCGACCTCGGCGCGCCGAACTTCGCAATCCTTCAAGCCGCCGCCACGCGCATCCTGACAGTCACCGATGCCGAGACGCTGGCCGCAATGCGGCTGGTCTACGAGCGTCTGAAGATCGTCATCGAACCGAGCTGCGCGACGCCGCTGGCGGCGATCCGCAAGTATCCCGAGCACTTCGTCGGTCGCCGCGTGGGCGTGATCCTGTCCGGCGGCAATGTCGACCTGGATGCGTTGAAGTTTCCGATGTAGAGCGGACATCGGCGCGGTTCCCGCGCGAGCGGGGAAAAGTGCGAGCCGCGGCGCTGGTGAACGCGCCTGGAGCCGGTGGCAAACGCCACCTATTCCGTTCGTCCTGAGCGTTCCCGGCGAGCCTGCGAGCCGGGAACAGTCGAAGGACGCGGGTCGCAGTGCGTCAACACCGGCGACGACTCTGCGTTCTCGAACGTACCGGGCAAGTCCACGTCCTTCGACGGTTTCCCCCGCAACGGCACGGGGGAAACGCTCAGGACGAACGGTATCGCGCCGGGTTCAGCAAACTTGCGGCAAGCCAGCAGCCACCGCGCGCAGCCGTGCGCGCGCAAGCGCCGCTGGATCATCTGGGTATGCTCACGTAATTGCACGCTAAAGGACCGACCGCGGCAGTTGGAGTTCCGGTCAATGCAACTGACCGGCGCGGGCGCGTATCCATCGCGCCATTTCCCAGGAGTCCCTCATGCTCAAGACGCTTTCCCCGCTTTTGCTCGCAGCAACACTCACGGGCTCCGCCCAGGCCCAGTCCAGCGCCTTCCAGTATCGCGCCGAGCGCGCCCCGACGCCGGGCACCGTCTGGCACTACACCAAGTCGAACATCGATGGCTCGGCGCCGTGGCATCTCGACCTCTACGTGGCCTCGCCGACGCGCATCGATGTGGTCAAGTGGGTCGAAGGCGCCGCCGATTTCGTCGAGGTCAGCGCCGACATCGATGTCGACCGCGCCATGCCGGTGAACCTGCAGCAGTGGAACACCACGGCGAGCGCGCGCGAGCCGCGGCTGTGGGGCAGCGTCCGTGCCGACAAGCTGATGGTCACGCTGGCCGGCGGGCCGACCTTCGAGCTGGCTACCGCTGGCCAGCCGCTGCACCTGTGGGGCTTCGACCTTATGGGACTGGCGTTCGTGTTGCCGCACCTGGTCGATGCCGATGCCGCCTTCGAGATCAACGTAGTCGATCCGAATCGTCCCGGCACCGAGGATCAGCCTTTTGCGCAGGGCATCGCGCGCTTCGAACCGGCCGGCAAGGAAGCGATCAATGGCGTCGCTGCGCGCAAGTATCGAATCCGTGGCGACGTGTTTGGCGCGGTCGAAGGCTGGCTGTGGGCCGATGCGGCCAGCGGTCGCCTGCTGCGGGTGGTACATCCGGTGCCGACCAGCAGCGACTGGAGCGACTGGAAACTCGACGCCGTCGGTGTCGAGCAGGTCGATGGCATCCGCTGGGAGCAGTTCAAGCTCGGTCTGGCGCGGAAGATGCGCAGCCAGGCGGCGGACGCCGTCGTTGCGACCCGCATCTACGCGCTATACGAAAAGCAGGGCATCGACGAGTTGCTGGCGACCATCCCGGAGTGGCGCAGCGCCAGTCTCAAAGTGCTCGAAGGTGAACTCAACAAGGTGGGCTATGCGCTGTTGAATGCCGAAAAGGCCACCGACGCGGTGCGCGTTTTTCGTCGCATCACCGAGGATTTCCCCGACTCGGCCAACGCCTGGGACAGCCTCGCCGAAGGCCAGATCGCCGCCGGCGACAAGGCCGGCGCGCGCAAGAGCTACCAGCGCGTGCTGCAACTGCTGCCGGACGACGAGCATGCGAAGGCGCAGTTGGAGGCGCTGTAGCGGGCGACCGGTTCTTTTGCGCTGTCCCCGCGAGCGAGGAGAAGGGTCACAACCTGCGTTGCGCACACAACTCGGAAATGCGGCCGCGATGCCTCCGCAGGTCGCGCGCCTCGGCCGCGAAGATGCCCATCTGGCCGACGCGAAATTCGATCCACACCAGCGGCAGCCGTGGCAGCAGTCGCTTGAGCGCGCGCTCGGCTTCGCCGACTTCGACGATCAGCAGGCCGTGTTCGGCCAGATGCCGGGGCGCGTCGCGCAGGATGCGCAGGCAGGCGTCGCAGCCGTCGGCGCCGGAGGTCAGGCCGAGCTTGGGTTCGTGTGCATACTCGCCGGGCATCGCGGCGTATTCGGCGTCGGTGATGTACGGCGGATTGGACACGATCAGGTCGTAGACCTCGTCGTCGAGTGCGCCGAACAGGTCCGACTGCAGCAAGCGCAGGCGCCCTTGAAGTCGATGCAGCGCGACGTTCTCGGCCGCCAGCGCCAGCGCGTCGGCCGACAGATCAAGCGCGTCGACCTGCCAGTCTGGGCGGCGCGCCGCCATCGCCACGGCGATCGAACCGCCGCCGGTGCAGAGGTCGAGCACGCGCCGCACTGGCCGCTCACCGAGCCACGGCTGGAACCCGCTCTCGATCAGTTCCGCGATCGGCGAACGCGGCACCAGCGCGCGCGCATCGCTGCGCAGCGTCAGCCCGGCGAACTCGGCGGTCCCGATCAGGTATGCCGCCGGAATGCGCTCGCTGATGCGACGCTCGATCAGCGCCTGGGCCGCGGCGATCTCGGCGTCGAGCAGCCGCGCCTGGGCGAAGGTGCCGGGTACCCGCGCCGGCAGGTGCAGCGCATGCAGCACCAGCGAACGCGCCTCGTCGACCGCGTTGTCCTCGCTATGCCCGATCAACACGCGCGCCGCGCGCAGCCGCCCGGCGCCCCAGCGGACAATGTCGGCGAGGGTGAGCAGGCCGTGCCTCGAAGTCACCGTGTCATTGCTCATGGTTGTCGCTGCGCGGCAGGCGTGGCGTTGGAAGGCATCGGTCCGCAAACGGCGCAAACAAGAGCCCATCATTCATCGCTTTCCCTTTGCGTTGTTTGCGTTCTTTGCGGACAGAAGAGCTTCGTTCGCGGTCGCGTCACCCGACCGCCCCATCCGCCAGCTCGCTGCGGTACTGGATGACCTTGTCGCAGGGCTGCGGGTGCGCATCGATCTGCACGCGCGCGTCGGCGCCGAACAGATCGTGAAGCGCCGCCCGGATCGCGCCGAGATCGGCGCCGTGGTGGCCAAGGACGTCGAACTGCAGGCTGCCGTCGGCGCGCTGCAGCAGAGCGTACTGCGGCAATGCGAACGGCTTCAGCGCATGGGTCACGTCGATGTTGTTGATCCATTCGTCGCTCGCCGTGCGAAAGCGCACCGGTGCGCGGCCGGCGAGGTCGGCCAGCACCCATTCGCCGCTGCGACGTTCCAGCGCGGCGAAATCGCCGGTGCGGTAGCGCAGCAGCGGCAGGCAGAAGTTGAAGCCGCCGGTCAGCGCGATCTCGCCGCGCTGGCCCTCGGGCAGCGGATTGCCGTCGGAATCGACGATTTCAATGGCCATCTGTGGCTGCAGCAGCACATGGGCGTCGAGCGCCGGATCGTAGACCGCAACCGGGCCGGCTTCGTTGAGTGAATACAGGTCCAGAACCGGACAGGCGAAGCGTTGCTCCAGCGCCGCACGCAGGCCGGGCAGCAAGGTCATCGACGTGCTCATGATCGCGCGTGGCCGGTGCGCGAAGGCGAGCGCCAGCAGCGCCGCCAACGACAGCGGATCGCCGGTCATCACTTCCGGCTTCAGTGCGTCGATATAGGGGCCGCGGTCGGCCGGATCGCGCCAGTCGGATTCGTGCAGGTTGATCTTGGCGAGGCCGCATTCGCCGCGCTGCGGCGTCACCGACACATAGGTGAAGCAGCGCTGCTGCCAGCCGACCAGCATCACGCCGACATCGCCGGGGCCGCTCGCCAGCTCGATGCCGAATCGCGCCAGCGCGCGCTCGTGGAAGGCCAGATAGCGCGCGGCAACGAGCGGGTGCGAGGCGATCAGCAGCGGCTGGCCGGTCAGCCCGGTGGTGCGGAAGTTGATCAGTCGATCGAGTGGCTGATCGTCCGGGACGAAGGCGGCAATGTCGCGCGCGAGGTCGCCGCGACTGATCGTCGGCAGGTCGGCCAGCCGGTGCGGCAGGCTGCCGTAGCGGCGATAGTGCGGAACATTCGTGAGCGCCGATGACACATAGTCGCGCAGCCACGGTTGCATCAGGTCGGTGCGCGGTTCCACGCTGGCGCGGCGCACCTCGGCGGCGAAGGCCAGTAGCTCGGGCAACTCCTGCGGTAGCAGACGATGGCCACTGGCATTGCGATAGATCGGCGCGCGCGGATGCTCGCGCATGCGGCGCAGGACCTGCGCGCCGGATGGCGACAGTCCGGGATAGCGATCGCCTTCTTCGGAACTTGATGGATCGCCCACGGTACTCACTCTCGCGACCATTTGTCGGCCGATTCCTCGGCGGCCTTGCGTGCCAGCGCCTCGCGGATCTGGCGCGCGCGCTCTTCGGCGGCGCGACTGGCGGCAGCCAACCTGCCGCGCTCGCGGCTGCTGACCGACAGCCAGCGATCCTCGGCGACATTCGCGCTCTCGCCGGCCGGGCGCAGGCCGGCACCACGCAATGCCATGCGCGACAGCTCCTCGCGACGCTCGTCGCTGTCGATGAAGTCCTTTGCCGCCACTTTTTCGGCGAGCGCGTTGGCTTCCTCGAACAGCATGCGCAGCAATTCGCTGGCGCTGATCTTGCCGCGCAGCGCGGGATCCATCAGCAGCCAGCACAGAATCTGCGTCAGCATCCGCGGATTGCGCTCGTTGACGCGATCGCGCGCGTCGAATCGCTGCAGCGCGTCGGTGTCGGCGCTGACGCCGTATGCGGCCAGCACGTCGGCAACCAGCGCCGTCACGTGCACATTGCCGTGGTTGCCGATGCGCGGTTCCGCCAGGAACGGCGCTGGCGTTTCCAGCAGCCGGCGCGTCAGCTGTTCGAGCGGCGGTCCTTCCTGGCTCATGCGCATTCCCCGGCGTCGGCGGCGACGTCCCTGGGGCGCAAGTCTACGTCGTCGGCTGCGTGCCCGAACTTGCCGAATACCTGGGTGCTCGGGCAATCGCCGCAGGCGCTGGCGCAGCGCGCGCGGCGGGCGGCGGCAAAGCGCGTGGGCAGTTCGTCCAGATCGGCAATATCGTCGAGGGCGATGCCATATTCGTTTGCGGTGAATGCACACGGCGCCACGCGACCGCGCTCATCGACGAACAGGAACCGGGTGCCGGGTGCGCAATCGGCGACCGGCCAGTGCCGTCGGCGACTGGCGCTACGCAGGCGCTCGGTGTAGTCGTCGTTGCCGATCAGCGTCGTGCCCACCCGCGCCAGCTGTGTTCGCAGCAACGGCAACTGGCGCAGCATGCGATCAAGTGCCGCCGGCGCCACCGACTCGCGGGTATGGAACTCCGGCCGGTCGCGTCCGCCGAGCAGGTTGAAGCTGATCTCGTCGATACCGGCGGCGGCCAGCTCGCTGACCAGCGTTGCGAAAGCGTCGATGGTGGAGCGCATCAATACGATGTTGGCACGCAGGTGCAACGGTTGCCGGCGGGCAATGCGTGCGTCGGCGAGTTCGCCTACTGCAGCCAGGGTACGCGCATAGCCGCCCCGCCAGCCGCGCAGCGCATCGTGGCGGTCGCCGACGGCGTCGACGCTGACCGTCAATTCGTCGAGGCATTGCAGCACCTGCGCACGCACCGCAGCGCGCGCCAGCGTGGTCGCATTGGTGGTGGCGCTGACGGCCAGGCCGCGCGATCGCGCCAGTGCACTGTATCGGGCCCAGTCACGCCAGCGCAGCGGTTCGCCGCCGATCCAGCTCAGCAGCGGTGCGCGTGGCAGCGGGCGCGGGTCACCGGCGTCCGCGCGCTGCCCGGTCGACTGGCGCGCATGCCAGTCGGCCATCAGGTCGATCAGGCGCGCGACTTCATCGTTGCCCAGCGTGGTTCGCGTAAACGCCAGGCGCCGATCGTAGGCGCAGAAACCACACGCCAGGTTGCAGGCGGTGGTGACGCGGCAGACGACGATCAGTGGGTAGGCCACGGCGCGGCGGGGCGCGGCCAATGTCGAAAGCGGGGATGCAGGACTGCCGTCAGCGGACGTCAACCACGCTCGCCCTGCCAGCACGGCGTTCAAGGTCAATGGTCAGCGTCTCGCCAGCCGCTTTTTCCAGTAAAAAGGTCTTCGGTGTTTCGATGAAGCGCGCATGGTAAGACGTGCTGTGGCTGCTGGTGACAGCCCCGGCTGCGTCCATGCACCAGATGATCAGCGCACCAACTTTGTCGAGTTGAAGCGTGTAGGGCCCTGCGCATTCGTCGCCGCGGCTCGGAGAGATCGACTGGATGACATGGCGTGAACCCTCGGCCTGCGCCAGTCGGTCAGCGCCCGCTTCGATCGCGTATGCAATCCGGGTTGCAGCATCGGTCAGGCCACAGGCGGCGATGGACGACATCGCCAGCAGCAAGCCGATCCAGTGCGCGCGACCAACGGCCATTCGAGTACTCCCTGCCTGGCCAGCGATGCCAAGCCCGGAACAAGTTTAGCCTGCATCCACTGCGCCGACCACGTGAACCAACGCTGTCTCGCCTTCCGCTATGCGCGCCAGAGTACAGAGTCGAATCCGGGTTGCGCGCACAAAGGGTCCCTTCGATTTCAAGCAAGGCAGGCCCGTCATCATGAGCACTCTGGTTCCCCGCCCGGCACTTGCCGTGCTGCTCGCTTGCGTCTCGCTGCAGCCGGTCCTGGCTGCCGCTGCCGATGCGACATCCTCCGCCGTTGCCGCGCAGTACGCGACGCTGCCGATACGCTTCGAACCGAATGTCGGCCAGAGCGATCCGCGCGTCGAGTTTCTGGCGCGCGGCAATGGCTACACGCTGTTCTTGACCCAAAGTGAGTCGGTGTTCGTGCTCGCCACCGGCCCGACCCGCGAACCCGGCGTCGTGCGCATGCGCTTTGCCGGTGCCAACCCGCAGCCAAGCGTCGACGGCCTGCAGCCATTGCCCGGAATCACCAACTACTTCATCGGCAATGATCCAGCGCAATGGCACAGCGACATCGTGTCCTTCGCCAAGGTGCGCTACCAGCAGATCTATCCCGGTATCGACCTCGTTTACTACAGCAACCAGCGCGACATCGAGTACGATTTCGTGCTTCGTCCGGGTTCTGATCCGAGCGCGATTCGACTCAGTTTCGAGGGCGCCAGGGGAATAGCCGTCAACGCGGCCGGCGAGTTGATCCTGGCGGTTGCCGCAGGCGAACTGCGCCAGAAGGCGCCGGTGATCTACCAGCAAGGACCGAAGGGCCCGGAACTGGTTGCGGGCGGGTATGTCGTGCGCGGCAATCAGGTGAGTTTCGAGGTTGCAGCCTACGACCGGAAGCGTGAGCTGGTGATCGACCCGGTGCTGGTCTACTCGACCTACTTGGGGGGTAGCGGCAGCGACCAGGCGACCTCGATCCATGTCGGCCCGACCGGCGATGCCTATGTCGCCGGCATCACCGCGTCGACCAACTTCCCGATCCAGGGCACGCCGGCGTCGACCCTGGGCGGCGGGCAGGACCTGTTCGTGACCAAGATGAGTCTGTCCGGCAGCGAGCTGACGTATTCGACCTACATCGGCGGCATCGGTACCGACATCGCCAACGACATCACCGTCAGCGGCGCCGGCACCGTTTACATCACCGGCTCCACCACCTCGATCAACTATCCGGTGGTGACGCCGACGATCGCCGCCCAGATTGGAGGAACCGATGCCTTCCTGACCAAGCTGACCGCCGCCGGCAACGCCATTGTCTACTCCACCTACTGGGGCAGCACCGGCTTCGAGGAAGGCACCGCAGTCACCGTCGATCCCGCCGACAACGCCTACATCGCCGGCAACACCAGCGCGCCGAATTTTCCGACGCAGACGCCGTTCCAGGCGGCACTGGCCGGTGGCATGGACGGCTTCATGACCAAGTTCAGTGTGGCCGGCAACTCGATCGTCTATTCGACTTACCTCGGTGGCGCCGACGACGACCGCATCTTCGACATGGCAGTCGCCGATGATGCTGCGGTGTTCGTGGTCGGCAGCACCACCTCGGCCAACTTCCCGACCACCTCGGCGTCGCTGCAGCCGGCGCTGGCGGGCGGGCGCGACGGCTTCCTGACCCACTTCAGCCTCGCCGGCAATGCCTTGCTCTACTCGACCTATCTCGGCGGCTCCGGCACCGACGAAGTGTTCGGCATGATCATCGATGCGCCGATGAACGCCTATTTGACCGGGCGCACCAGTTCGACCAACTTCCCGACGGTGGTACCGGCGCAGATGCAAAACGGCGGCGGCGCCTTTGATGCCTTCCTGGCCAAGGTCAATCCGCCGGGTACGGCGCTGGTGTATTCGACCTACCTCGGCGGCAGCGGCGACGACCAGGGCCAGGCCATCGCGATCGACGGCTTCACCAACGCCTTCGTGACCGGCAGCACCACGTCAGCCAACTTCCCGTTGCTGGTGCCGATCCAGGCGACGCTGAGCGGTCCCTCCGATGCCTTCGTCAGCAAGCTCAATCTGGCGGGTTCGGCATGGGTCTACTCGACCTACCTCGGTGGCATTTCCGCCGACGAGGGCCATGGGATCGCGGTCGACCTGATTGGCAGTGCCTACGTGGCGGGCTTCACCGAATCGCTCAACTTCCCGCGCGCCAACGCATTCCAGGCGGCCTTCGGCGGCGTGCGCGACGCCTTCGTCAGCAAGCTGGTCGAGGTCAACGACGGCGACTTCATCTTCGCCAACGGTTTCGAATGACGTGCTCCGGGCGGATCGCAAGATTGCGTCCGGCGCGTCTGCAATCCAGGGCCGCTCGCGGCTGGACAAACGCAACGAAACGTGGCTGCAGGTCATGTCGGCCGCAAAGCGGACCCGGAGACCTGCCGCCCACTGATCGATCCGCGATCAGGCGCACCGATGCGCGGGATCAGGTCTCCCGCAGAGTGCTCCGGTGATACTCGGTAACCCTCTCGACCTCGTTCTTCGATCCGAGGAACACCGGTACGCGTTGGTGCAGTTCGGTCGGCTGCACCTCAAGCATGCGGCCAATGCCGTCGGTCGCGGCGCCGCCCGCCTGCTCGACGATCATCGCCATCGGATTGGCCTCGTACATCAGGCGCAGTTTTCCCGGCTTGCTTTGGTCCTTGAGGTCGCGTGGATACATGAAGATGCCGCCGCGGGTCAGGATGCGATGCACGTCGGCGACCATGCTGGCGACCCAGCGCATGTTGAAGTCGTGCCCCCTGGGGCCGGTCGTGCCGGCCAGAAGCTCGTCGATATAGCGCCGCATCGGCGGCTCCCAATGGCGCATGTTCGACAGGTTGACGGCGAACTCCTGGGTATCGGGCGGAATCGTCAAGTTGCGCTCGGTCAGGATGAACGAGCCCATCTCGCGGTTCAGCGTGAAGCTGTGTACGCCCGAACCGGTCGTCAACACCAGGGTGGTGCTCGGGCCGTAGACGGCATATCCGGCTGCCAGTTGTCGGCTGCCGGGTTGCAGGAAATCGTTCTCGGTGGGTTCGGTCACGCCTTCCGGGCAGCGCAACACCGAGAAAATGGTGCCGACCGAGATATTGACGTCGATGTTGGAGCTGCCATCCAGCGGATCGAACAGCAACAGGTACTCGCCCTTGGGATAGCGATGCGGGATCGCATGCGGGTGGTCCATTTCCTCGGAGGCGATCGCCGCCAGATGACCGCCCCATTCGTTGGCGTCGAGCAGGATCTCATTCGACAGCACGTCGAGCTTCTTCTGCACCTCGCCCTGCACGTTCTCACTCTCGGCGCTGCCGAGCACGCCGCCCAAAGCGCCCTTGCTGATTGCGATCGAGATCGCCTTGCAGGCGCGCGCCACCACTTCGATCAGCAGGCGCAGATCCGAGTTGATGTGGCCGAATTCGCGCTGTTCCTCGATCAGGAAGCGCGTCAGCGAGACATTTTTCGAGATCGATCTCATCGGTCTTGGGGTCAGTGCGGCCGGGCGCGGATTCTGGCGGGTCGGGCGTTCATTGGGAACCGGGGCAACGCTCAGATTCCCAATCGGCGCAGTTCCGGCGGCTCTTCGGCACGTTCCCAGACCTCGTCGAACAGCCGCTTCAGCTCATCCCGGCGCGGCGGATAGCAGATGTCGCCGGCCGCTTCGAAGCGGTCTCCGAAGGTACGGTACAGGTATCCGCCCTGATCGGTGAGCACGAAGGCGCCGGCGAACTGGGTGTCCTCATGCGCCACGCGCCGGATGAGCACAATGCTGGACAGCCGTTGCGCGAGGTCGACCAGGCGGTGGCCGTCGCGCACCACGCGCGTGGTGTCCTGCACGAGGATGCGCACGCAGGCGCCCTTGCCGGACAGCGCGATCTTGCGGATCGCCTCGACGATCTCCGCGTCCTCGTACAGGGCGGATTCGAGGTCGCGGCTGTAGATGCAGATCTCGCGACGGGCGCTGGCGATCAGCGCCAGCGTGGCGTCGCGCAACTCCGAAAAGCGCTCGGACACCAGGCGCATCGCCTGCGGCGGCGCCGGCACCCGTGAACCCGGGCTTGGCGATGGTGCGGATGGTTCCGGCAGGTCCAACGTCATCGTCTGGTGCGGGATGGCGCAATCCATGTACTCGGCGCCGGAGACGGCAAATCCGGCGCGGGCATAGAACGGAATCGCGTAGGTCTGCGCGCTCAGCGTCAGGCGGCGCATGCCGCGTGCCGCCGCGCGCTCGATCAGGTGGCGCAGGATCGCTGCCCCGACGCCGTGGCCGCGCCAGGCCTTGACCACCGCCATGCGACCAATGCGGCCGTCGGGCGTCAGCCTGCCCGTGGCGATCGGTTCGCCCGCCGTTGTCCGCGCCAGAGCGTGGTCGGCGCCGGCATCGTCGGCATCCCATTCCTCGCTCTCCGGAATGTTCTGTTCTTCGATGAAAACTTCCGCGCGCACGGCCTTCAGCGCGTCGGCATCCACCGACCAGACCGCGGGTTCGATGAAATAGCGATCTTCGATCATGGCGCGACCTGGCTCAGACTCGATGCGCAGAGAATAGCCGCTACGCTGGCTGGGTGGGCTGGCGCCGCCGGTTTCCGGCGTGTGCGGGGCAGCAGTGTAGACTGATCGCAGCGATGCCATCGAGACCGCCGCATGACCGTGCCAGACCGCTTTCGCGCCTTTCGTATCCACGCCAATCCGCATCGTGCGGCGCTTGAGGAGGTCGATCTTGGCGACCTCAACAGCGGCGAGGTCACCATCCGCGTCGCCTGGTCGAGCGTCAACTACAAGGACGCGCTGGCAGGAACCGGACAGGGCAAGATCCTGCGGCAGTACCCGCTGGTCGGTGGCATCGACGTGGCCGGATACGTGGTCGAGTCGCGCGATCCGCGTTTTCGCGAGGGCGATGCGGTCCTGACCACCGGCTCCGGGCTGTCGGAGACCCGCGATGGCGGCTACAGCGAATACGCGCGGCTGGAGGCCGAATGGGTGGTGCCGCTGCCGCCTACCCTGAGCCTGCGCGATGCGATGGCCATCGGTACCGCCGGCTTCACCGCGGCGCTGTGCCTGTGGCGGATGCAGGCCGTCGGCCAGAAACCGGAGATGGGGCCGGTCGTGGTTACCGGCGCAACCGGTGGCGTCGGCATGCTCGCCATCGACATTTACACCCGCGCCGGGTTCGAAATGCATGCGATCACCGGCAAGCCGGACCAGTTTGAAGCGCTGATCGCGCTCGGAGCGCGCCAGTGCATCGCGCGCTCCGGGCTCTACCTCGGCATGCGGCCACTGGAGACGGCGACCTGGGCCGGCGCCGTCGACAACGTCGGCGGCGACCTGCTGTCGGGCCTGACGCGGATGATCAAGCCGTGGGGATCGATAGCCAGTTGCGGCCTCGCCGGTGGCATCGAGCTGCATACGACGGTGATGCCGTTCATCATTCGCGGCATCAGCCTGCTCGGGATCAATTCGTCGGGGACGCCTTATGCGGTGCGCGCCGACCTGTGGCAGCGACTGGCGCAGGAATGGCGTCCCCGTCATCTCGACCTTATTGCGGCCCGCGAAGCGACGCTCGAGGATCTGCCGCAGGTCTTCGAGACGCTGGTGGCGGGCGGGGGGTTGGGGAGGACGGTCGTGCGCATCGGCGGCGACAATCCGTGACGTCGGCATTGCGGCACAACACACGCGAAGCAGTTGTCCTTAGTTCGTCGCGTATGGGTAGAATCGAACCGATGAAAGCAGGTTAATGGCGGGGTAACTATGGCTCGGGTCTTGATCGTTGACGATTCGCCTTCGCAGCTCCTGGTGCTCAAGCGCATCGTCGAGGGGCAGGGGCATGAAGTGTTCACTGCCGAGGACGGCCAGCAGGGCGTGGACATGGCCAAGAAGCACATTCCGGATCTGATCCTGATGGATGTGGTGATGCCTAACCTGAATGGTTTCCAGGCGACGCGGACGATCGCGCGCGAGAAGACCACCAGTCACATCCCGGTGATCCTGGTGACCACCAAGGACCAGGAAACAGACCGTGTCTGGGGCCTGCGCCAGGGCGCCAAGGGGTACATCACCAAGCCGGTCAACGAAGCCCAGTTGGTCAAGGCGATTGCCGAGCATCTGCCGCGCTGACTTGAAGTCCGCGGTACAGGGGACTGCGATCGGGGCGCCGCGGCGCCCCGATGCGTTTACCGCCCGGTGTGCCCAGCGCAGTGACGTGGGAGCGAGCTTGTGTCGCGAGGTCTGGGAGCGACTGTGCGCGACACAAGGCCGGATTGACGGGCACGCGAGCGACGCGCCATGGGCGGCCGGGCCGCAACAATTCGGTGAACCCATCGCGATAGCGTTCGTCCTCAGCGTTTCCCCCGCGCTGTTCCGGGGGGAACCGTCGAATGGCGCAGGCTTGCCTGGTCCGTTGGACTTCAGCGCTGGCGCGGATTGAAATCCCGGTAGTGGCTGCGCAGCGCCTCGAAGGCAGCGCGATCGGCATCGGTAATCGCCGACGGCACATGCACCTGCAGCACCACAAACTGGTCACCTGCGGGCTCGCCGGGCAGGCCGCGACCTTTCAGGCGCAAGCGCCGGCCGCTTTGCGAGCCTGCCGGAATCGCCATCTCGACGTCGCCGCCGAGTGTTGGAATCGCCACCCGGGCGCCAAGCGCGGCTTCCCATGGCGCGATCGGCAGGTTTACCGTGACGTCGCGGCCGTCAACCGCAAAGCGATCGTCCTTGCGCAACTTGATCTGCAGCAGCAGATCGCCCGGTGTGCCATCGGGCCCGACGTGGCCCTGCCCCGAAAGGCGGATCGACTGACCGGTCTGGATGCCGCGCGGAATTTTCACTTCCAGCGTACGCGTGCCGCGCGGACCTTGCAGGGTGAAGCGCTGTTTGCCGCCGGAGTAAGCGGTGGCCAGATCGACTTCAAGCTCGGCGCGTACCTCGCCGCTGCCCTCCGGACGTGTCCTGCGCCCGCCGCCTGCGTGCGCGGCGCGTGCGCGGCCAAACAGGGACTCGAAGAAGTCGCTGAACTGGCCATTGCCGGCATCGCCGAAGTCGAAGCCGCCATGTCCTCCGCTCGGCCGGAACTCATCGCCCGCGCGAAAACCGCCGGCGCGCGCCTGATCATAAGCCGCGCGGCGATCAGGTTCCTTCAGCGCCTCGAAGGCTTCGTTGATGTCCTTGAAGCGCTCCTCGGCGTTCTTTTCCTTGCTGACATCCGGGTGAAATTTGCGCGCCAGCTTGCGATAGGCCGACTTGATTTCGTCGGCCGTCGCATCCGGCTTGACGCCGAGCACCTCGTAGTAGTCCTTGAATCGCATGCCGGTGCCGAGAGGAGGAGATGGGTTCGAGGATACCGGGTGAAGCCGGATGCCGCCGAGCTGTTGGCTCGCCGGAATCCGGTTTCACCCAGGTGAACAGCACAAGAACCTGATGAAGGCGGCAGACCGCCCAAACAGGCCCCACCCTGGTTGGCGGCGCGTCAGCGCCGCCAACGCTCAGTGATTGATGTTGATCCGGCGCGGCGTGGTTTCCGGGCGCTTCGGGATCACGATCTCGAGCACGCCATGCTTGCCGTTGGCAGTGATCCCCTCGGCATCGGCGCTGTCCGGCAGCGCGAAGCGACGATAGAACACGCCGTGCGAACGCTCGACGCGCGTGTACTTCTCGTTCTCTTCCTTGGTTTCGTTCTTGCGCTCGCCCTTGATCGACAGGATGCCCTTCTCCATGTGGACCTCGATGTCCTTCGGGTCGACGCCGGGAATGTCGGCCTGGATCACGAAGCGGGCCGGCTCTTCCTTGATGTCGACGTGCGGCGCCCACTGGCTGGTCACGACGTTGGACTGGTCCTGATTGTCGCCGGTGAAGAACTTTTCGATCAACTCGCGCAAATCGTTGGGCGCGTTGGTAGGCAGGTTCCACGGGTTGTAGCGGGTAATGGCCATGATCAATCTCCTCAATCAGCTTGCGACACCGCGGTCGCTGGTGATCAAAAAAATAGGGTCCGCCGGGAGGATTTCAAGATCGCTGCGCAGCGTCCTCCTATACTCCGCGCCCCGCCCTGGCAGAGCCAAACCCGTGCATCTGGTCGACATCGGCGCCAACCTCAGCCACGAATCCTTCGCCCACGACCTCTCCAGCGTGCTCGACCACGCGCGCGCAGCCGGCGTGGCGCAGATTGTCGTCACCGGCGCCAGCGAGCAGGGCAGCGTCGACGCCCACGCGCTGGCGCAGAGTTGGCCGAAGTACCTGTTTGCTACCGCCGGCGTGCATCCGCATCACGCCGGCGACTACACCAGCGAGACCCACGAGACCCTGCGCGCGCTGCATCGTCACGGCGACGTGGTGGCGGTCGGCGAAACCGGGCTCGACTACTTCCGCGACCTGTCGCCGCGACCAACGCAGCAGTTCTGCTTCGAGCAGCAACTGGAACTGGCGCTGGAATGCGGCAAGCCGCTGTTCCTGCACCAGCGCGACGCCCACGATGACTTCATCGCCATCCTGCGCCAGGTGCGCGATCGCCTCGCTGCGTGCGTGGTGCACTGTTTCACCGCCGACAAGCGCGAACTGTACGAATGCCTGGATCTTGACTGCCATATCGGCATCACTGGCTGGATCTGCGACGAGCGTCGCGGGGCGCACCTGATCCCGCTGATGAAGGACATTCCGGCCAGCCGGTTGATGATCGAGACCGACGCGCCGTACCTGCTGCCGCGCTCGATCAAGCCGAAGCCCAAGACCCACCGCAACGAGCCGAAGTACCTGCCGTGGGTGCTCGATGCGGTCGCAGCGGCGCGCGGCGAGACCCGCGAGCAGCTGGCGGTGAGTACTACGGCAACGGCGAGGGCGTTTTTTCGCTTGCCTGGATAAAAGAGCGGGGCACGGGGTAAGGGGCATGCGCTAGGGGGCACGCGGCACGCGGTAAGGCGCACAGGGTAAGGGGCGCGCGGTAAGGGGCACGCGGTAAGGGGCGCGCGGTAAGGGGCGCGGAAAGCAGGTCGCGCCGATGCCCTGGATTTTGTGGGTCCAGACTTGTCTGGACGCTTTTCCTACCGGGGAAGCCAACAGCGTCCAGACAAGTCTGGACCCACAAAGGCCGCGGTGTGGCAGCCTTTCCCGCGCCCCGCGCCCCGCGCCCCGCCTTTACGCTCTGAGCCCCACGCCCTTGTCCAGCAATCGCAGGCAATACGCCCCGAGGATGACGATCGCCGCGAGCATGATCGCGAAGGCCACGCCGACCGGCACATCGCTCTCGCCGAGCACCCCGAAGCGGAAGGCGTTGACGGTGTAGAGGATGGGGTTGGCCAGCGACACGTTGCGCCAGAACTCGGGCAGCAGGCTGACCGAATAGAACACGCCGCCGAGGTAGGTCAACGGGGTCAGGATGAAGGTCGGGATGATCGAGATGTCATCGAACTTCCTGGCGTAGACGGCATTGACGAAACCCGCCAGCGAAAACAGCACCGCGGCCAGCAGTACGCTTGCCAGCATCACCAGCGGGTGCGCAATCGAAAGGTCGGTGAACAGCAGCGAGACGATCAGCACGAGGCCGCCGACCATGCAGCCGCGCAGCACGCCACCGGAGACGTAGCCGGCGAGGATGATCCAGTTCGGCGTCGGCGAAACCAGCAGTTCTTCGACATAGCGCCCGAACTTGCTGCCGAAGAAGGAGCTGACGACATTGCCGTAGGCGTTCTGGATCACGCTCATCATCACCAGGCCGGGCACGATGAAGTCCATGTAGCGGTGGCCGCCCATGTCGCCGATGCGGCTACCGATCAGTTGCCCGAAGATCAGGAAATACAGCGTCATGGTGATCGCCGGTGGCACCAGGGTCTGCCCCCAGATGCGCAGTATCCGGTTGGTTTCCTTGATGACGATGGTCTTGAACGGCACCCAGCGCACGATGGTGCTCATGCGGCATCCCTCGGCTTTTCCAGAAGGCGCACGAACAACTCCTCCAGGCGATTGGCCTTGTTGCGCATCGAGCGCACGCCAATGCCGACCTGGCTCAGAATCGCAAACAGGCCATTGAGTTCGGTGCCGCGCGGTACATCGACTTCGATGGTGGTGTCATCCACCCGGTGCACGATGCAGCCGGGCAGATCCGGCGCTACCGCCAGCGATTGGGCCAGGTCGAATACGAAGGTCTCGCGGTCGAGCGTGCCCAGCAGCGCCTTGACGGTGGTGTTCTTGACGATGACACCGTGGTCGATGATGGCGATATTGCGGCACAGGCTCTCGGCTTCTTCCAGGTAATGCGTGGTCAGGATCACCGTGGTGCCGGCGCGGTTGATGTCCTTGAGATAAGTCCACATCGAGCGGCGGATTTCGATGTCCACGCCCGCGGTCGGCTCGTCCAGGATCAGCAGTTTCGGGGTGTGCATCATCGCGCGGGCAATCATCAGCCGGCGCTTCATGCCACCTGACAGCGTGCGCGAGGCGACATCGCGCTTGTCCCACAGCGACAACTGCTTCAGGTACTGCTCGGCGCGCGTCTTCGCCATTTCGCGCGGGACGCCGTAATAGCCAGCCTGATTGACCAGGATCTCGAAAGGCCTCTCGAACTGGTTGAAGTTGAACTCCTGCGGCACCAGGCCGATATGGGCGACCGCGGCGCTGCGCTCGCTGACCACGCTCCGGCCAAAGACCTTGACGTCCCCCGAGGTCGGCCGCACCAGCGAGGCGGCGATACCGATCAGCGTTGATTTGCCGGCGCCGTTGGGTCCGAGCAGCGCGAAGAAATCGCCCTCCTCGACGGCCAGCGAGATGCCCTTGAGCGCCTCGATCCGGGTGCCATAGGTCTTTTTCAGGTTGACGACATCCAGCGCGTACATGCGCGCTCCCGCAGTGGTGGGCGAAGTGATCGGAGTATAGAGAAGCGGGGCATGCGGCACGGGAAGAGCAGACAAGGCTGAACGCTCGTCGGCACTCGTGGGTCCAGACTTGTCTGGACGCTGTTCATGCTCCTGTGGGCCCAGACTTGTCTGGACGCTGTTCATGCCCCTGTGGGTCCAGACTTGTCTGGACGCTGTTCATGCTCCTGTGGGTTCAGACTTGTCTGGACGCTGTTCATGCCCCTGTGGGTCCAGACTTGTCTGGACGCTGTTCATGCTCCTGTGGGTTCAGACTTGTCTGGACGC
>JAIMJQ010000062.1:0-20768 GCA_020693165.1 Xanthomonas sp.
AGCGGGCAGGGACCCACAAAGGCGGGCATGGACCCACCAAAGCGGGCAGGGACCCAACAGAGTGAGTCCTGGTCCACCAATGTCCGCCGGCCTCAGTCCACTGGGCAGGATTTCGCCAACCCCGCCTTCAGCTGCGCCACCTGTTCCGCCGTCGCCGGCTTTGGCGGGTTGCCGCCGCCGCCGTCGAACAACACCTGCCACTGACCGTCTTTGCCGCGCACCCAAGTCGAGATGAACTGGCCGACCCGGTACTCCGGCGCTGCGTCAGGCTGGCGCACCTCGATCCAGTACCGGCCGCGCGACAGCGCCACCGCGGGCTCGCCGGCAACGGTCACGACCTCGGGGTGCCAGCGCAGCAGCATCGCCTCGCCGGCGATGATCCCGTCCCACGCTTCGGCGACCTTGGCGGCGCCACGGGTGATGCCGCCGCGGCCGTCGATGAACACCGCGTCGGCGTGCAGATGCGCACGGAAAGCGTCGACATCGTGCGCTTCGACGCTGGCGGCGAAGCTGCGCTCGCGCTCCCAGACGGCGCATTCGTCGGCGGACATCGTCGGCGCCGGTGCCGGCTCGGCTGCCAACGCGAACTGGCAACAGGTCAGCAACAGGATTGCCGCTGGGCGTCGAGGGATCATCGTTGCAGTCTCGGGTGGCCGGAACCCCGCATTTTCGCCTGCATCGCGCATGCATGCGTGTGCAGGAAGTGCCGAGCAGCTACGATTCCCCACCCCAATGCAGGAGCCCGGCCCATGAAACGCGTCACCGGCATCGGCGGCATCTTCATCAAGGCGCACGACCCGACGGTCATGCGCGACTGGTATCAGCGCCATCTCGGCATCGACGTGCAGGACTGGGGTGGCACCGCATTCAAGTGGAGCGAGCCGGGTCGCGTCGAGCCGGACGGCGGCGTCACCGTGTGGAGCATCTTCAAGCCCGACACGACCTACTTCGCGCCGAGCAGTGCGCCTTTCATGGTCAACTACCGCGTCGACGATCTGCATGCGCTGCTGGCGGCATTGCGCGCCGAGGGCTGCGCGGTCGACGACAAGGTCGACGAGTCCGAGTACGGCAAGTTCGGCTGGGTGATGGACCCGGAAGGCAATCGCATCGAGTTGTGGCAGCCGCCGGCCGGGCCGCTGCCGGGTTGACGTGAAGGCAACCGAAAGCACCGCCCTGTCGCGCATCCGCATCGTCCTCTGCGACACCCTGGAGCCGGCCAATATCGGCGCCGCGGCGCGCGCGCTGAAGACCATGGGGCTGTTGCGGCTGCTGCTGGTGCGGCCGCAGCAGTATCCGCACGGCAGTGCCAATCGGCTGGCCGTGTCAGCGGGCGATGTGCTCGACCGTGCCATTGTCGCCGCCACGCTGGCCGATGCGGTAGCGGGCTGCCACGCCGTGTTCGGTGTCAGCGCGCGCCAGCGCAGGATTCCGCTGCGTTCGCTGGATCCGCGCCAGATGGCGCCGATCGCGCTGGCAGTAGCCGCCGAACACGACATCGCGATTGTCTTTGGCGGCGAGGAGGCCGGCCTGTCCAACGACGACCTGCTGCTGTGCGATACCCTGGTGCAGATTCCCAGCGACCCCGGCTGCCGCTCACTCAATCTGGCCGCGGCGGTGCAGTTGCTCGCGTATGAGTTGCGCATGGCCCACCTGGCGTCGAGCGTGCCGCCGCGGCCGCCGCGACAGGGCGCGCCGGTCGAGGCGTTCGAGGAACTGCTGGTGGCGCTCGACGCGACGTTGCTCGGCGCCGGCTACTACGCCAACAAGAACCGCGATCTGGCGCTGGAGCAGTTGCGCAGAATCTTGCAGCGCGCCGAGCTCGGGCGCGCCGAGATCCAGATGCTGCACGGGGTACTGCGACAGGTGCAGGCGGGCTAGCAGGGCCGCGCCTTGCGCCGGTACGGCCGGTACACCGGTTCCCACACCTGAGCCCGAATGCGCTGTTCCATTGTAATGTCGTCGCAGGGATCGGCGATGCCGTCAGCCTGCGCCTGTTTCGCCACCGCCCGCGCCACGTGCAGGGACACCGCGCGCAGTTGGTCGACCGGCGGCAGCAGGCGTGCCAGTGGATCGTTCTTCGCCGGCGACAGTTCGGCCAGTGCCACGCCGGCGGCCATGAACATCGCGTCGGTAACGCGTCGCGCGTTGACCGCAAGCACGGCAAGGCCGACGCCCGGGAAGATGTAGGAATTGTTGGTCTGGTTGACCGGCAGCAGGCGGCCTTTGTATTCCACCGGCGGGAACGGGCTGCCGGTGCCCATCAGCGCGCGGCCGTCGGTCCATTCCACCAGCGATTCCGGCGTCGCCTCGGAGCGCGAGGTCGGGTTCGACAATGGAAAGATGATCGGGCGCTCGACATGGCTGGCCATCACCCGGATGGCATCCTCGGTGAAGGCGCCGGCTTGCCCGGACACGCCGATGAGAGCGGTCGGCTTGGCGTTGTTCATCACATCGATCAGGTCGATGCGGCCCGTCTGCTGCAAGGTCCAGCCGGCGACCGCCAGCTGCGACTGCGCAAACTGGGCGCGCTCGCCGCTGACCTCGCGCAGGCCATGCGCCACCAGGCCCTTGCTGTCGAGCACGTAGAAGCGGCTGCGTGCCTCGGCTTCGGTCAGGCCCTGGTCGATCATCGCCTGCACCAGCAGGCCGGCAATCCCGGTGCCGGCGGCGCCGGCGCCGACGATGGCGATGCGCTGTTCCTTCAACGGCACGCCGGTGACACCGATGGCCGCCATCAGGGTGCCGAAGGCGACCGCCGCGGTACCCTGGATATCGTCGTTGAACGTGCACAGGCGGTCGCGATAGCGCGCCAGCAGGCGCCCGGCGTTGCTGCCGGCGAAGTCCTCCCACTGCAACAGCACATTCGGGAAGCGCTCGGCCACCGCGCTGACGAACTCCTCGATGAACTCGTCGTAGTCGGGTCCGCTGATACGCGGATGGCGCCAACCCACGTACAGCGGATTGGACAGGCGCTCAGCGTTGTTGGTGCCGACGTCAAGCAGGATCGGCAGCGTGGTTTCCGGGTGGATGCCGGCGCAGGCGGTGTACAGGGACAGTTTGCCGATCGAGATGCCCATGCCGCCGGCGCCCTGATCGCCGAGCCCGAGGATGCGCTCGCCGTCGCTGACCACGATGACGCGGACCTTGTCGAAGCGCTTGTCGCTGAGAATCTCGCGGATGCGGTCCTTGTACGGGTAACTCAGGAACAGTCCGCGCGGTTTGCGCCAGATTTCGCTGAAGCGCTGGCAGCCCTCGCCGACCGTGGGCGTGTACACCAGCGGCAGCATTTCCTGGATGTTGTTGACCAGCAGCGAATAGAACAAGGTCTCGTTGGCATCCTGCAGGTCGCGCAGGAAGGCATAACGTTCGAAGTCGGTGCGGAAGTTGCGCAGCACGGCGAGGCGCCGCCTGACCTGTTCCGCCAAGTTGCCGATGTTGGGCGGCAGCATGCCGTGCAGATGGAAGGCGTCGCGCTCATCGTCGGTGAATGCCGTGCCCTTGTTGAGCAGCGGCTGGTTGATCAGGTCGACACCGCTGAGCTCGGTCTCGATGACCTCGTCCGCTACCGGCTGCGCATGCTGGCTCATTCCGTTTCCCTCAATTATTGCCGCGCGGAGCTGGCTCCGCGGCTCTTGATTGCACCTGGACAGCGCTGCGCCCGCATTCGCGGGCTATCGGCATTGCTTCCATCATCGGTCCGCGCCGGCATGCTGCCGGCGCGCCCCCTCAGGGCTTGCGCACGCACAGGGCGCGCTTGCCCTCGCTGCTGTCGACCTTGTACGCGTACTTCTGGCCGTCGGCGAAATAGACGTACCAGGCTTCGGCTGCGCCATTGGCTTCCGCGCTCCATGGCGTCAGCCCGGAGAGCAGGATCAGCGGCGTTACCTTGCAGGTCAGCTGCCCGATGCAGGCCTGTCCTTCGGCGCCGTCCGGCAGGTACAGTTTGACCAGTTCATCGGCGGTCGGCAGGCCCCAGCCAGCTCCGAGCGACTGGCAATACTGCTGCGCGCCGGCCCAGGTGGTGTCGCCGCCGTTGTCCTTGGTCGACCAGAACAGGCCGGTTTCATTGTCGCGCACGGTGCCGTCGTTGAAGGCTTCGAAGCGCGCCGGGGGTGGCGAGCCGGTCGCCGGCGCCGGTTCCTGGGCGACTGCCGTCACGGCCACCACGGCGACCGCCAGGGCGATCAAGGTGCGGGCAAGCTGGTTTGTAGTGGTCATTGGCAAATCCCCCGTTTAACCCTGGATACGAACGCGCGCAGTGTAGCAACGTCAAACGCCGAGCGCGCGGGCGTCGATCGAAACCGGAGGGCCGACTGCCATCGGCATGCACGCCCGGCGCCATGTTCGTGCCCCACATTGCCGCTAAGCTCGCCGCGGATGTCTGACCCGGAGCCTGTCGATGAACCCACCCGATTCGCTGCGCCGCGAGCTTCTGATCGCCCTCCTGATCGCGCCAGTCGTCGCGCGAGCGCCCGTCCATGCGGCGGCGCTGCCGGCTGCCGGCGCCCTGGCAGAGCTCGAACGCCGCAGCGCCGGACGACTCGGCGTTTACCTGCTCGACGTCGCTTCCGGGCGTGAACTTGGCCAGCGCGCCGATGAGCGCTTCGGCATGTGTTCGACCTTCAAGCTGCCGCTGGCGGCCGCAGTGTTGCGCGAGGCGGAGGCCGGCCGCATCGCGCTGGACGAGCGCATCGCCTTCGGCAAGGACGACATGGTTCCGCATGCACCGGTGACCGGCAAACACCTCGAAGAGGGCGGCATGACGGTCGCGGCGCTCATCGAGGCGACGCAGACAACCAGCGACAACGTCGCCGCCAACCTGCTGATGCGCCGGCTCGGAGGGCCGTCGGCTGTGACAAAGATGTTGCGCGCGATGGGTGATGCGGTGACGCGCATCGATCGCTGGGAGCCGGAGATGAACCTGGTGCCTGCCGGGGACGAGCGCGATACCACCACGCCGCGCGCGATCGGCGGCATCACCGCGCGGCTGTTCGCCGGCGACTTGCTGACTCCGGCCTCGTGCGAACTGCTGCGTGGCTGGATGATCGCCACCGCGACCGGCATGCGGCGGATTCGCGCCGGCTTGCCATCGGACTGGATTGCCGGCGACAAGACCGGCACCGGCATCGCACCGGCGATGGCCAACAAGTACAACGATATTGCCGTGATCTGGCCCGCGAATCGCGGGCCGGTGGTGGTCGCCGCCTATTTCGAAGCCAGCGGTCATTTCGCGAAGATGCGGGCCGAGGACGAGGCGGTGCTTGCCGAGGTCGGGCGGATCGCGGCGGGGTGGATTCAGGATTTCCCGGCGCAGGTCAAGTTGGCCGCGAAGCGGGCGACCTGACTGGTCATGCTGCGGCAGCGATCTTGTGTCGCGAGCGCTCCAGCCACAGCTCGCGACACAAGGTCGCTGCCACGCTCGCAAGTGCGATCCGCGACGCTTACCGCACTGGCACCATCGCCACCGGCGCCCGGCTCTGGCGCAACACCGCCTGGCTGATGCTGCCGACCAGCAGGTCGAACATGGCGCCGTGGCCGTGGGTGGCGATCACGATCAGGTCGGCTTCCAGGCGCTGCGCCTCCTTGATCCAGCGCGCGACCTTCCAGTCGACCGCCGTCGAGAACCACAGCAGGATCACGAACGGTGGATTCCACGCCGCGTAGGACAAGTGGCTGGCGATCAGCAGGTTGAACTTCTTCACCGACCACGCCAGCAGCAATCGGTGCAGCAACACCACGATCGCGAAGAACGCGATGAAGGGCAGAGTATCGAAAGTCACGACTGGCTCCCCAGGCAGCCGCGGCGGCGGCCGAGATTGGCGGAAGCTCGAAGGGCTTTGGGGGCTGGCGGACGAAAAGCGCCGAGTGCCTTCCGGATCGCCGCATTTCAGGTGGCGCTCTGCCTGCCGGCGCCTTCGCAACCGGCCGCGACAGCGCGTCGACGCGTCTGGATCAGGCTTGGGGCAGTCGGGTCAGGCCTGGATTCCGTTCGTGGTGAGCTTGTCGAACCATGAGCGGAATCAAGAATCAACGACTGCTTCATGGGTGGGACGTCGCGAGCCCGCATTTCTCATACCGGTGTGAGAAATGCGGTCGCAGCCTGTCGGACTTGAAAGAAATCGGCTGCAAATCCGCCTGGACGGTCCATATTTCGCTGCTTTTTTGGGCAATAGAAGAGCTATTGCCCGGCCAAATCATCGAAATCTGGCCTCGCCCAGTCGAATTTTCGCTTCGATTTTTCAACTCCGACAGGCTGTTAGAGTAGGGCTCCTGAATGGCCTCCCTCGCACCTGCCATGGCCACCGTCGGACCTGCTCACGGGCTCGCTGACGCGACCGCCCCGCCAAGGATCGTGCTGGATACCAATGCCAGCCTGGCGCTGTTCGCGTGGGCCGATCCGGGCTGCGCCTTGCTCGCCGCCGCGCTGGGCGAACAACGGCTGCGCGCGGTCGCCAGCGAATCGACGCGCGCCGAATGGCTGCGCATCCTGGACCGCGCCGGGTTGCGTCTCGACGCGGCCGCACGTGCGCGCGCCGCCGCGGCATTCGACGCGCTGGTGGTCGACATCGACACCAACCCGGCGCCAGCGGCGCCGCCGTTGCCGCGCTGTCGCGACCCCGACGACCAGATGTTCCTCGAACTGGCCTATGCCAGCGGCGCCATTTGCTTGTACTCGCGCGACCGCGAACTGCTGAAGCTGTCGCGGCGGACGCAACGTCTGGTCGGCTTCGCCGTCCTCAGGCCGGAAGATCATTGCGACTGAGCGAGCCGCGAAGCGTCGCCTGTCCTGTGGGAGTCCCGGTCGCCCCTGGCGGTGCGCTTGTTCGCTCATCGAACGCCGGTGGGAGCGACCTTGTGTCGCGAGCTCTGCAAGCAACAGCTCACGACAGAAGGTCACTCCCACAGACGCCGAATCGCCCCTCAAATCAACCACTCCGGCCGCAGCAGCATGATCGCGCCGAGCGCCAGCATCACCAGACCGCTGAGCAGTTTCAGCCAGCGTCCGGCCGCTTCGCCGAGCTTGCGGTTGCTGAGCGCAAACACCGCGGTGCCCACCATCAGTGCGTCATCGGTGATGTAACCAAGGATGTACAGGCCGAGGTAGCCGTAGTGTGCGGCCGGAGTCAGGTCCTGCTGGGTCAGGATCGCGGTGTACATCGCTGGCAATCCCGCAGTGCACAGCAGTTCGACGAGGTTGACGACGACGGCCAGCGAGGCCACGCCGGCCAGCGACAGCAGCAGCGTCTGCGCATGCAGCGTGCTGCGCATGCGCGCATACAGGCCGGGTTTGACCGCGTCCGGGATCGACAGGCTGATGCCCTGGCCAGGACGCACGAAATCCTTGATGTTGATCGCGGCAATCACCAGCGCAACCACCGCGAGGCCGATGCGCAGTGCGTTCGACAGCCCGACCGCGAGGAATATGTTCAGCCAGGCCGCCATGAAGGCAAAATAGATGGCGCCGCTGACCAGCACGAAGGTGCCGGCGATCAGCGCCATGCGCCGGCGATCGCGCAGGTGCACCAGCATCGACAGCAGGAACAGCAGCACCCACATCGCGCATGGATTGAAGCCGTCGAGCAGGCCGATCGCCAGCGTGAACAATGGCAGGCCGAGGCGATCGACGCTGAGCGTGCCGAGCCAGCCGCCCTCGATGCGATCGGCGACCGGCTGGTGCTGCTCGACCAGCGCCGCCAGCTGCGGCCCGCTGGTTTCCGGCGTACCGAAGCCCGCCAGCACGCGGCCGTTGAAGACGAAGGTCGGCACGCCGGGCGGCCAGTTGCCGCTGTCGCGCGCCACGCGCATCAACTCATCGCGCGCGCTTTCGCTGCGGTCGACCGCGCGATAGTCGATGCGCAACCACGGCCGCTCGGCAGCGAACTGCGGCAGGTATTCCTTGGCCGCGGCGCAGTGCGGGCAGCCGTCGCGGACGTAGACGATCAGTACGTCGGTGTCGCCATCGAACGCGGTCGCCGCCGCCGCCAGCGGCAGCAGCGCAGCCAGCAGCGTGCATACGCAGAGCCGTCGCAGCCATGACCACAGCCGAGGGATTGCGCCCACGCTTCAGTCCTCCGGCAGACTCTTCGCGCCCGGCGCCTCGCGTTTGCGATGGCGCTCGAACCACGCGGTGGTGTTCAACACCTGCGCCAGCATCTGCGACGGCCGCTGCGCGATGTTGTGCGAGGCGCCGGGAATGCGCACCAGCGCGCTAGGCACCTTTTTCAGGCGCAGCGCGTTGTAGTACTGCTCGGATTCGGCCATCGGCGTGCGCAGGTCGGCTTCGCCGGTGATCACCATGGTCGGCGTGGTCACATTGCCGACCAGGCTGATCGGCGAGTGCTTGAAGTAGTGCTCGGCGTGTTCCCATGGCAGGCCCGGATGCCAGTAGCGCCAGTAGTAGTTGTAGCCATCGGCGGTCAGCGCGTGGGTGAACCAGTTGATCACCGGTTTGGCGACCACCGCGGCGCGGAAGCGGGTGGTCTTGCCGACGATCCACGCGGTCAGCACGCCGCCGCCGCTGCCGCCGGTGACGAACAGGTTGTCGCTATCGATCGAGCCGCGCTTGATCACCGCGTCGACGCCATCGATCAGGTCGTTGTAATCCTCGCTCGGATAGTTCTGGTGGATCAGGTTGGCGAACTCCGCGCCGTAGCTGGTGCTGCCGCGCGGATTGACGTAGAGCACCACGTAGCCCTGCGCGGCATAGAGCTGGGTCTCTGGCGCGAAGTGCGGGCCGTAGGCAGCGAACGGTCCGCCATGGATTTCCAGCAGCAGCGGGTAGCGCTTGGCGGCGTCGAAATCCGGCGGATAGACGATCCAGCCCTGGATCGGGCGCCGGTCGAAGGTCGAGGGATAGTTGATCTCCTCGACGCGTCCGAGCGTGCGCTGTTGCAGCAGCCCTGCGGTGAGGTCGGTCAGACGCTTGCCCTTGCCGTCGCTGCCGATCACCGCGATGTCGGCGGGGCGCAGTGCCGTGCCCTGCGTGTAGGCGATGCGACCACCCGCCGCGGACATCGCACCGCCGGTATAGGGTCGGCCGATTCCAGTGCCGCCCAAATCGGCGACCAGGCTGGTGCTGCTGCCGTTTGCGACGGTCACCCTGGCGACGTGGGTAACGCCGCGCGCATCGTATGTCACTGCGATGCTGCGATCGTCGATCCACTCGGCGGCCTCGATGCCCACATCGAGCGCATCGGCCAGCGCGCGCGTTGTGCCGCTGGCGAGGTCGAGCACATGCAGGCGCGCGTGGGCGTAGCTCAGGCCTTCGTCGTCGAAGCCCAGATACGCCAGTCGCTTTCCATCCGGCGACAGCTTCGGGCCCTGGTCGGGTCCTACGCGGGTGGTCAGCCGGCTCATCGCGCCGTCAGCGAGCGCCACCCGGTACAACTCGGACTCGACCGGATTCAGCTCGCCCCCGGCATCCTTGTTGGACGATACGTACAGGCTGGCGCCATCGTGCGCCCATGCCGGCGCTCCATTGATGTTGAACTCGCCGCGGGTGACCTGGCGCGGCGCGCCGCCCTCGGCGCCGATGACGAACACGTGGGTGAATCCGGGATCGAGGTAGCCGGCGCCATCGGCGCGGAAATTGGTGTGTTCAATCACCGTCACCGGTGCCGCCCACTCGGCGCCCTTGGGTGCCTTGGGCATCGTCGCCAGCGGCTTGGTCTCGCTCGGCACGAAGGCGGTGTAAGCGATCTGCCGACCATCCGGCGACCACGACAGGTTGGACGGCCCGCGCTCCAGCTGGGTGATGCGCGCGGTGGCGCTGCCGTCGAGCCAGCGCACGAAGATCTGTGCCTTGCCGTCGTCGCTGGACACGTAGGCGATGCGCGTTGCGTCCGGCGACCACGCCACCTGGCCGTCGGAGACGCTGCCGGTGGTGACCGGCCGCGCCGCACCGCTGGCGCTGTCGAGCAGCCACAGGTTGGAGCGGCGCACGTCCTTCATGGTGTCGAAGAAGCGCCGTTCGTAAATCAGCTTGCGGCCATCCGGCGACAGCACCGGGTTGTCCGCCCACTGCAGCGCGAACACGTCCATCGGCGCGAACGGGGGCGGCGCTGCCCGTGCGCCGGGAGCCAGCAGCACGGCAACCAGCAGCGCACCAGCGGCAAACGGTCGAATGGTCATGGCAGCTCCTCGGGACTGTGCGCGTGCTTTGCGTCGGTATGACCGTATAGCAAAAGCAGCGGCGCAGGCGCGCCGTCCTCCCGCAGCCCGCATGCACTTGCCGTTGGAGGGTCGCCGTCCCGGCGGCCGCTGTTGCCGGCGCCGCCGGACCCATCGCGCCTTGACCGCCATCAAATCGCCCGTGTGCCCGGGGCATATCGTGACATCAAGCCATGACCGGAGCCCTGTCATGAACCGTCCGCGCACGCTGTTGCGATGGGCTGTCTTCGCCCTCGCCTTGTTCACCCACTCCATCCTCGCTCAAACCGTCTACCGCGACGATTTCATCGGCGCACCGCAGCTGCCATGGAGCAATCTGCGCGGCGACTGGCAGGTCAATGCAGGAGAGTACGCGGCACAGATTCCGGGCAACACACCGCCCACCGCAACGCTGCTGCCCTACGAGCTGTCGGACTTCAGTTTCGAGGTCGATCTGATCGATCCAGCCGATGGCGGGCTGTGGCTGCGCACCAACGCCGCAGGAACGGCTGGCGTCCTCCTCGTCGTGTTCCCCGATCGTCTGTACTGGCACGTCATCGCCGATGTCGGCGGTCCGTACACGATCCATCAGCAGGCTTCGATCACGCCAAACCTGGGGCCTGGCCCCACGCGCATCCGCGTCACCGGCAACGGCCCGATCCTGCGCGCCTACTTGCGCGAATCGCCGACCGCGATCACCACGCTGGATCTGTCCACGGTCAGCAATCCGCCCGGCATCAACTATCTCAGCGGACGCGTCGGCCTGTACGACAACGCCGCACCGGGCAATCGCTTCGACAACGTGCGCGTGGAAGCGGGCGTGCCGATCGAGATCATGGCGGTTGGTGATGCCAACAACGGCACAGTGCATCTGTTTCCGGCAAATGCCGGTGGCGATGTCGCGCCATTGGCGGTGCTGTCGGGGCCGAACACCGGGCTGCTCGACATCCGCGGCGTGGCACTGGATGCCGATCATTTGTATGTGTCGAGCGGCGCCGGGCGCTTCGTCAAGGCGTTCGCGCTGGCGAATCTCGGCAACGTCGCGGCGCTGCGTACCATCAATGGCGGCAACACCGGCCTCGGCAATGTCTATCAGTTTGCGCTCGCCGCCAACGAGTTGTTCGTGTCCTCGGAAACCGGTCCGGTCAGCGTGTTCGGCAAGGACGACGACGGCGACATCGCGCCTCGGCGCACGATCACCGCGATGACCGGGGCCTACGCGGTGGAAGTCGACCTCGATGAGCTGTTCATCGCCCCGCACTTCATCGACGCCAATGCGGTCTATGCCTACGCCCAGACCGCCGCCGGTTCCACGCCGCCGTTGCGACAACTGACCGCCGGCACTTCCGGCGCCAACCTTGGCCTTGCTGCTACCGCCGATGAGCTCTTTGTCAGCCAGTACCTGGTCGCTCGAGTTGCCGTCTACGCGCGCAATGCGACTGGCATTGCCACGCCACTGCGCACCATCGCCGGCCCGACGACCGGCCTCGGCGCCAATGTCGACGTGGCGATCAAGGACAACGAGCTGTTCGTGGCCAACAGCGGCTACGCCAACGTGCTGGTGTACGCCCGCAATGCCGACGGCGATGTCGCGCCAGTACGCGTCATCGGCGGCCCGGCGACCGGATTCGGCGCGCCGTTTGCGCTGGCCTTCGGCGTGCTGATGCTGCCGGATCCGTTGTTTGCGAATGGATTCGAGTAGGGCGCACACGACGCTAGCCATCGAGTCAATTGGCAAGCCGCGGCAATTGGACCGCCGCCCGCCGCAGCCCTTGGAGGGCCGCCGTCCAGTAATACGACGCCAGCGGCGGCCGGGGACGGTCGCCCTCCAGGAGCCTGCGGGCTGCGTGCCTTGGGACGGCCGCCGTCCCGGCGGCCGCTTCTGCCCCATGACCATCCGCAAGATCGCCGCCGGGGCATCAGCTAGCATCCGGGCACTTCTCATTACGACGGAAGACCCATGTCAGCCCAGATCCTCGATGGCAAGATTCTCGCGGCGCAACTGCGCGAACAACTGACCGCACGCGTCGCCGCGTTGCGCGCCGCCGGCAAGCGCGCGCCGGGCCTCGCAGTGGTGCTGGTCGGTGGCGATCCTGCCAGCCAGGTCTATGTCGGCATGAAGGAAAAGATGACCGAGGCGGTCGGCATGCACTCGGTCGCCCACCGGTTGCCGGAAACGATCGCCGAGCAGGAGTTGCTGGACGTGGTCGCCGCGCTGAACGCCGACCCCGCGGTCGACGGCATTCTGGTCCAGCTGCCGCTACCCAATGGCATCGATTCCACCCGGGTGATCGAGGCGATCGACCCGGCCAAGGACGTCGACGGCTTCCACCCGGTCAATGTCGGCCGCCTGTCCGCCGGCCTGCCGGCGCTGGTGCCGTGCACGCCGCGTGGCTGCATCATGCTGGCCAAGCTCGCGCGCGCTGACCTGAGTGGCCTGCACGCGGTCGTGGTCGGTCGCTCCAACATCGTCGGCAAGCCGGTGGCGCAGTTGCTGCTGCAGGAAAACTGCACCGTGACCATCGCCCACTCGCGCACCCGCAACCTGCCCGAGTTGTGCCGGACCGCCGACCTGCTGGTCGCCGCCATCGGCCGCCCGCACTTCCTCGGCGCGCAGCACGTCAAACCCGGCGCCATCGTCATCGATGTCGGCATCAACCGCATCACCGATGCCGCCGGCAACAGCAAGCTGGTCGGCGATGTCGACTACGCCGCCGCAGCCGCGGTCGCCGGCGCCATCACTCCGGTCCCCGGCGGCGTCGGCCCGATGACCATCGCCTGTTTGCTGGAGAACACGTTGACGGCTTACCAGCGGCGCGAGGGCTGAGGTATACCGGTGCAGCAAAGGCGGAAACGAGTGCGCGGGACATTCTTGACGGCCCCCCGGGATTGCGCTCACGCTTCGCTCATGGAAACCAGCAAAATCTCCAAGCGATACAGCGCCAGCGCGCCGTTCATCCGGCAAACGGTTCGCGCGACACCCGCGCAGCGGATTTTGCGTGCGCTTGAACTTGGGCGTCGCGGGCAATTGCTTCGAAAGGCGAATCGCCATGCTCGATCCGGACAAGACGCTGGCGCTGGCTGAGCAGGTTTCGAAGATGGCGGTGGGTCTGGGTATCCCGACCGCGCTGATCGGTGCCGCCGCGTTGGCCGTCCATGGCTATGCGCGGGGAACCCAGGACATCGATCTCGCTGCCGCCGTTCCGCCCGACGCGCTGCGCCGATTGCGCGAAGCGGCTCAGGTTGCGGGACTGCGGGCCGAACTGCGCCTCCCCGACGAAGACGACCCACTCGGTGGAGTCCTGGTGGTTTCGGCGTCCGAGGATGAGGACCACAACCCGACTGACGTCGTCGAGGTCGTCAATTTTCTGAACCTGCTGCGGCCGTCCGCCAATCCGGCGGCAGAGGCCATTGCCCGGTCAGTCCGCCTGGAAGGGCTGCAACTCCGCTGCGTTGCGATGGCTGATCTCGTCGCATTGAAACTGTACGCCGGCAGCCGCCGAGACCTCGCCGACATCGTCGAGGTACTTGCGCACAATCCCGATACCGATCTGGTCGCGCTTCGATCCATCGCCGGTCGGTTCGACCGGGCGCGCCCGCGGCAGTGCATCGGCGCAGTCGCTGATCGACGAGCAAGTGCATGTGCGCTACGAGGGCGCAACGCCACAGGTTGCTTTCGGCGATTGGCTGAAACGTGGCGACCCACGTCTGGTCAAACTGCTCAGCGCGCCGGTGCTCGTTTGCACGGTGGATCACCTGATGCCGGCCTGCGAGGCCACCCGCGGCGGCCATCAGATTGCGCCGATCCTGCGCTTGCTGACTTCCGATCTGGTGCTCGACGAGCCGGATGATTTCGACCTTGGCGATTTGCCGGCGCTGACCCGATTGGTGCACTTCGCCGGCCTGTTTGGCGCCCGCGTGCTGTTGTCGTCGGCGACCTTGGCACCTTCGCTCATTCAGGGACTGTTCGCGGCCTATTGCGCCGGTCGCACGGCCTTCCAGCACAATCGCGGTCGGCCCGGCGCCTTGGTCAACATCTGCTGCGGCTGGTTCGATGAGTACAAGTCCGTTCAAAGCGATCACCCCGATGAGGCGAGCTTTGCTCGCGCGCATTCGGATTTTGTTGATCGGCGCCTGAAAAACATCGCCGCCAAACAGGAAATCAGACGCCGCGCGCGGGTCGTTCCGGTGGTCATCGGAAACGAAAGCGAAGGTGCGAAACGGCGCAAGTTCGCCGGGTTGATCCAGCAGTCCGTCTGCGAATTGCACGCCGCGCATCACGTCGTGGATCCCAGATCCGGCAAGCGCGTCAGCATGGGCCTCGTGCGCATGGCCAATATTGACCCTCTGATCGACATGGCGCGACTGCTGCTGGCGACCGATGCGCCGCCGGACACGCGCATTCATCTATGCGTCTACCACGCGCGATTCCCGCTCTTGCTGCGTTCTGGCATCGAGCGCCGCCTCGATCGATTGCTCGCACGCCACGACGAAATGGCGATGTTCGATGAGCCGGAAATGCGCCGTGTCTTCGATCGGAACGCGGAGTCTGATCAGGTGTTCGTGGTGCTGGCCTCGCCGGTCGCCGAAGTCGGTCGCGACCACGATTACGACTGGACAGTCATCGAGCCTTCGTCGATGCGCTCGATCATCCAGATTGCCGGCCGTGTTCGACGGCACCGACCGCCGAGCGCATCGCAGGAAGCAAACATCATCCTGCTGGATCGCAACTGGCGCGATGTCGATGGTCGCGATCCGAGCGGGCTGGCCTTCCGCTACCCCGGTTTCGAATCGGCTTTGTATCGGCTCAGGAGCCATCGCCTTTGCGAACTGCTGCTACCCGACGACTACCAGCCGCTGACTTCGGCACCGCGAATTGCGACGCGCGCAACGTTGAACCCGAAAGGCAATCTGGTCGACCTGGAGCACCAGCAACTGCGCCTGCTGATGTTGGCGGACGATCAGTCTGCGAAGCTGAATGTGCGTCGATGGTGGGAAAGCGCCGCTGCACTGACGGCTGCCGAGCAGCGCAACGCGCCGTTTCGAGCCAGCGAGGCGCAGCAGACCTTTGTGCTGCTCCCGGATGAAGATCACGCCGCGGGTTGGCGCTGGCAATTGCTGCAGGACGATGGCCGGCTGCTGCCATCGGACTCACGCTTCAACGCCAGACCCATCCGCAGCCTTGGTCAGCGCGTGCAGATCTGGAACGCGGCGGACTATCTACCGTCCCTGCTCGCCCTTGCGGAACAGGAAGGTAGCGAGCCGGAGAGCGCGGCACGTCGCTACGGGACCATTCAACTGCCGGCGACGACCAGTCGATCGAGTACCAATGCCAGCACCTGGGAATTCGATCAGGCGCTTGGCCTGCATCGGAATCGGGATTGACCATCCTCAAGACGACAGGAGCAAGCAGACATCGCCATGAACCGCCGCCAGCCCCACATCCAGCGGTACCAAGCTGATTCCGTGCCGACGCGCGATAGCCGCAAGATAAGCGTCGGTCAATTGCCGATGGCCCCGAATGGCGTCAAGCCGGGCTTCGCGGTAGCTCGGCGCCTGGTCGATGAAGAAGTGACCGGGCAGCGCTTGGATGCCTGCGAGCAAATCCAGCGCCAACTGGATGGAAAGTCGCGCCTGGGTGCGCAAGACGAAGCGCAGCAAAGCGCCCTCGGTGATCGCGCAGGTCGCAAATCGCTTGTCAGTCCGAGTGTTGAACCAATCTGCGCATGCAGCCCGGGCTGGGTGCTCAGGGGTTGCCAATGCAATCAGCACATTGGCATCCAGCAACGCCGCAGTCACGAATCCTCGTCCAGCAACTCCTTCACCTCGTCCGGCGTGATCGGGCGACCGATAGATAGCGTCGGGAATCCGTCGATCAATTTGATCATGGGTTCAGCCGGCGCCTGCCGGGGGCCCACTTCGCGTCGGATCAGCGCAGCGATGGTCTCGCTGAGCGACTGGCGGCGTGTCAACGCCAAGGCCAGAACGGCGTCGTGGATCTCGTCGGGTAGGTCAATGGTGGTGGTGCGCATGACACATCCTCTTCATCCGATGCTCAGGCTGACAAGGCCAGCCGTCGATCACTTGGGATTCTGTTCGGGCTGTCCGGCGCGACCGAAGGAGCGCCAGCGACAATGACAAGAGGCCCGAGGTACGCAGAAACTTGATCGCATCCACGCTTGGCTTGAGCCATCTGGCTCAAGGCTAATGGTAACTCACAAGGCAATCGCGACAAGGCGGACGAACATGAATGACAAGGGCAACGACGATCCGCGCGAGCTGCGCGCGCTGATCGACGAGTTCATCCAGCAGCGCTTGGTCGAAAAGCTCGACAAGCTCAAGCATGACGAGTTTGAGAAACGCGCAGAACACCAAGTCCAGCACCAGCGGGGCACTTGGCTATCGATCGCGGCAAAGCGGGTTTCGCAACTGCAATTGGCTTCGCATGCCCTGAAGGGGATTCACCCGGATGCCCGAGGTACCTCAATCAAGCTGCAACAGCCGCTGATTGCCGCGAACGGTCTGGTGAGTTCCCTTCCCATCGACACCATGAAATTGGATGTGGTCGGCAACGCGGCACAGTTGGACGTAGTCAAGTTCCTAAAATTGAACTACCGAGGCGAGAGTCTCCTTGAGCGGCTTCTGCGCCACGATCCTTGTACAAGCGCGGCACTGTCAGATGACGCTGACGAAGCAGTTGAATTGGCCGATTCGTTCGCCGGAATCGCCAAGGCACCGTCCGCACCTGCTTCGCACGCACTCGCCAAGCAGGTCTACTTTCCTGTGGGCAATGATCACTACCACTTGCTCGCCCCGTTGTACCCGAGCGTGTTGGTGCACGTCTGGCATCAGATTCTCCAAGTCGATCGCTGGAGTGACCAGGCGAAGGCCTCGCGTGAAGCACGGCGCAAGCGGCTCCCATCGGCACATGGCTACGTCGAATATCCGGGACTAGCGGTGCAGAGCTTCGGCGGGACCAAGCCGCAAAACATCAGCCAACTCAATAGCGAGCGTGGCGGCAAGACGCACCTCATGTCGAGTCTGCCGCCGAACTGGAGCAGCCCTCCGGTGCGCGCACCCATGAACTGCTCGTCGATCTTCGATCACGCCTTTCCGGGGCGACGAGCCGTCAAGGAGATGACAGCCGCGCTTCGCCAGTTCCTGCATGAGCATCGCGCGGCCGACGACAACAACATCAGCATCCGCCGCACGCGCGAGGAAATGGTGGAGAACATTGTCGGCGAACTGCTTGCGTATGCGGCAGAACTGCATTCGCTGGCGCCGCATTGGAGCCTCAAGCCCGAATGCAGCCTGCGCGGCACCCAGCGCGCGTGGCTCGATCCGGAATCACTCAGCGATGACGATCTGCTCGACGACCCGGATCTGCGTGAAGAGTGGCCAGCAAGAATCGCCAAGGCCTTCGCCAACTGGCTGAACTCGACGCTACAAACGAAGAAGACCCCTTTTGGCGACACGGAAGCAGCGGCGTGGAAGCAGGCTTTGCTTCCGCACATGGAGGCGCTGCAGAAAGAGCTGGAAGCCACGCGAGAAGAGCGCGAAGGGCAGGAGGTCAACCATGCCGCATGAACACTACAAGTGCATGGTGTTGCTGCCGCATCTGCGCATCCAGGCGGCCAACGCCATATCGAGCCCAATGACCTGGGGTTTCCCGGCGGTGAGCGCGTTCACTGGCTTCGCGCACGCCCTTGAGCGTCGAGTGCGCGAAAGCGGACGCGATCTGCGCTTCCATGGCGTGGGCATTGTTTGCCACAACGCGGAGCCACAGGTTGCAGGAGGCTCATCGTTCGCGCCCCGAACATTCAGCCTGACGCGCAATCCCGTCGATAAACGCGGCGAAACCGCAGCCATCGTCGAGGAGGGGCGTATCCACCTGACTGTCAGCTTGTTGCTGACAGTCCATGGCGCGGATGCGCCGACCAATGCCGGTCTCGCCGAGCAATTGTCGGAAGAACTCCTGAACCTGGCGCTAGGCATGCGCCTGGCGGGTGGCAGCGTGTTTCGCGGCGAGGTCCCGCGCACTGTGCGCACCAGGGGCTGGGTCTCTGACAACTTTGCCGATGAAGACCCACAGGTCCCGCGATTGATGCGGCAGTTGTTGCCTGGCTTTGCATTGGTCAGCGGCAGCGAAAGACTGGCACAGCGGCTACAGGAAATGCGCCCAATAAAACCCGAAGCCACGGCATTGGACGCGCTGCTTGATTTCGCGCGCCTGCACTACGATCCACCAGCCGTCAATGCGGACGGCGATGGTGATGGCGATGTCGACTGGCCAGTACCGCGCCGTCAGGGGCGGGGCTGGTTCGTACCGATTCCAGTGGGTTATGGCGCGATTTCCGATCTGTACTCGCCCGGCAAAGTCAGCGGTGCCCGTGACCGGGACGTCCCCTTCCGTTTCGTCGAAAGTCTGCTCTCGCTCGGCCAGTGGCTGAGCCCGCATCGCATCAAGTCCATCGAAGACCTGCTCTGGCGCCATCAGGCTGAGCCCGATGCCGGCCTCTATCGCGTCGTCAATCACTATCAATCCTAGGAATCGCCAACATGTCCACGAAGAACGCCACACTCGTTACTGCTTCGGTACTGGCCTTCGAACGCAAACTCGATCCATCCGACGCCATCTTTTACGCTGGCAATTGGGAGGATCGGAACAATTCACCATTCTGGTCACCAATCACCATCCGCGAAAAGTCCGTCCGCGGCACCATCAGCAACCGCCTCAAGTCCGGCAAGGATGCTGATCCGGCCAAGCTCGATGCCGCCATCGAGAGCCCGAACCTGCAGACGGTCGACGTCGCCACACTGCCGACAGGCACCGATACGCTGATGGTGCGATTCACCTTGCGTGTACTCGGCGGCTGCGGCCAACCGTCCGCCTGCAACAACGCCGACTACCGCGAAAAGTTGCTGGGATTGGTGGGGGACTACGTCGGAAAGCACCGCTTCGCGACGCTTGCCCACCGTTATGCCAGCAATATCGCCAACGGTCGTTTCCTGTGGCGCAATCGGATCTGCGCCGAAACCGTCGAGGTTCGTGTGCGTCATCTCGCAGGCGGCATACCTGTCGGCAACTGGACCTTCGATGCCTTCGAACTGCCCGTCGATGGTTTCGACACGCGCAGCACAGATCTCGATCAACTCAGCACTGTCATCGATGGCGGGTTGTCTGGTTCCGGCTACGTGCTGCTCGAAGTGACAGCATTTGCGCGGATGGGCGAGGGCCAGGAGGTCTTTCCGTCGCAAGAGCTGATCCTCGACAAGGGCAGCAGCACCAAGAGCAAGACGTTGTACAAGGTCGGCGAAGTCGCCGGCATGCACTCGCAGAAGATCGGCAACGCCCTGCGCACCATCGACACCTGGTACCCCGGCAGTGACCAGGCCGGGCCCATCGCCGTCGAGCCCTACGGCTCCGTGACATCGCTCGGAAGGGCCTTTCGCCAACCCAAGGAAGGTCGCGATTTCTACTCATTGCTTGACGGTTGGATGATCAAGGATCGAGTGCCCAGCGAGGGTGATCAGCACTACGTGATGGCAACCCTGGTGCGCGGCGGCGTGTTCGGTGCATCCGGCAAGGAGTGAACCGCGATGGACCACTATGTCGAAATCCGGCTACGGCCAGACCCGGAGTTCCCGGAGCATCAGCTCATGGATGCCCTGTTTTCCAAGTTGCACCGTGTGCTTGCTGAGCAGCAACGGACCGACGTTGGCATCAGTTTCCCGGGTTGGCAGCCACGACCGCAAAAGCTCGGTGACGTGCTTCGGCTGCACGCTAATCGGATCGCGTTGGCATCTTTAATCTCGACAGCCTGGCTGGGCGGCATGCAGCAGATGGTGCAGTTGTCTGACATCACAGCCGCACCTGCGGAAGTACGACACCGTCGCCTGCTCCGCGTGCAGGCCAAGAGCAGCCCCGAACGACTGCGTCGGCGCCTGATGCGGCGCCAGCAACTCAGTCCCGAAGAGGCAAAGGCGCAGATCCCCGACAGCGCTGCGGAACGGCTCAGCTTGCCCTTTGTCGAGATCGCCAGTCGCAGCACGGGCCAACGATTCCGACTGTTCCTTAAGCCGGGTCCCGAACTGGCCCAGTCGGTCCCCGGCAGTTTCAACGCCTACGGACTCAGCCAAACCGCGACCGTTCCCTGGTTCTGATCCCTTTTCTTGGCGGGGCCCGGAACGGCATCTTAATTCAATGAGTTGCGCGACCCTCCGAGATGGAGGGTCTTTGCACGCGATCTGCCGGAAAGATCTTTGACAACAGGAGCTTAGTCAAGAGATGCTCTACCGAACTGCCGCGCAGGCAGCTCAGAAAGTCTCGTAGAAGATGCCCGCGAGCCGATCAACCCGAACTGCCGCGCAGGCAGCTCAGAAAAAGTTGTCGTCGCTGCCGACCAGCGTCGTTGTCCGAACTGCCGCGCAGGCAGCTCAGAAACGACCGGGCCAAGCAGCAACCCGACTCCTTGCCCGAACTGCCGCGCAGGCAGCTCAGAAAAATCGACGGGCGTACAGGTCAACTGCCGCACCCCGAACTGCCGCGCAGGCAGCTCAGAAATTTCATGTGCAGATTGGCTTCGACGTAGCAGGCCGAACTGCCGCGCAGGCAGCTC
>JAIMJQ010000062.1:20869-21187 GCA_020693165.1 Xanthomonas sp.
ACTGCCGCGCAGGCAGCTCAGAAATGATCGCGGTACTTGATGAGCACGGATTTGGCCCGAACTGCCGCGCAGGCAGCTCAGAAATACTGCAAAGCGTGGGACTTCTACTTGCAGGCCCGAACTGCCGCGCAGGCAGCTCAGAAAGATGGCGCCGACGCTATCGGGTGCAGGCAAGCCCGAACTGCCGCGCAGGCAGCTCAGAAAACGAACAAAACGCGACCCGAGCTGCGACTCGGCCGAACTGCCGCGCAGGCAGCTCAGAAATGGTCGCGGCTGCCGAGCAGCTGCAGGTTGTCCCGAACTGCCGCGCAGGCAGCT
>JAIMJQ010000063.1 GCA_020693165.1 Xanthomonas sp.
CGCAACGAGTTCACCGAATAGTTACAAGTTCCGCACCCCACGGTTTGCAGGCGTTTCCGCGCCGGAATCCGTGGCTCATGTCGGCGCCTGCAGCAACACCAGCACCGCGCCGGTGCCGCCGTCCTGCGGGCGCGCGGAGGTAAAGCCGATGACGTCGGCGCGTTGACGCAATACGCGATCAGTCATCGCCTTGATGACGCTGCCCTTGTCGGCGCCGCGCGCCTTGCCGTGGATGATGCGGATGCAACGGCGGCGATCGCGCCGGCAATCGGCCACGAAGGCGCTCAGCAATGCGCGCGCCTGCGGCAGACGCAGATGGTGCAGGTCGAGTTCGGCCTCGACCACGAACTGCCCGCGCCGAAGTTGTCGCAGCAGTTTCGGCGGATAGCCGTCGCACAGGTGCGACAGCACTTCACCACTGACAATCCCGACCAGCGTCAGGTCGTCGCTCAGCAGTTCCCGCAATACCTGGCGCTCGTCGGCCCGAGACTGCACGGGTTCGGGCGCCGGGACTGGTCGCGAGCTTCGCAATCGGTCAGGATCGGCCGCGAGCAGGCGCACCGGACCGACGGCTTCGCGGAACAGGTCGGCGTCAGCGGGAGTTGCCGACGGCGGATGACCAACGCGCTTGAGACTCATCCGACAGGGCGCCTGAGGCAGGGGTGGCATTGCTATTATCACGAGCTGATGTTCGAGAGTGTGTATGCACGTACTTATCAGCAACGACGATGGCATCGATGCCCCGGGTATCCTGGTTCTGGCCGATCACATGGCAGCGCTGGGTCGTGTCAGCGTGGTCGCACCGGATCGCGATCGCAGTGGCGCCAGCAATTCGCTGACACTGGACCAGCCGATCCGGGTGACCGCGCTCGGCGCGGACCGCTATCGCGTGGCGGGCACGCCGACTGATTGCGTGCACCTGGCACTGGCCGGCCTGCTCGACAGCGAGCCGGCGATCGTGGTTTCAGGCATCAACAATTCGGCGAACCTTGGCGACGACGTCCTCTACTCGGGCACCGTGGCCGCGGCGATGGAGGGCCGCTTTCTCGGGTTGCCGGCGCTCGCGGTGTCGTTGGTCAGTCGCGATCACCAGGCCGTGCATTACGGCTCGGCTGCGCGCGCCGCGGTACGCCTGGTCGCGCGCCTGCTCGAGGATCCACTACCGGCGGACACCATCCTCAATGTCAATGTGCCGGATCGGCCGTGGGAGGAGATCCGTGGCTTCGAAGTCACGCGGCTCGGTCATCGCCACCGCTCCGAACCGTGCCTGGCGCAGACCGATCCGCGCGGACGTCCGATCTACTGGATCGGACCAGCCGGCCCCGAGCAGGATGCGGGACCGGGCACCGATTTTCATGCCGTGCGCCAGGGCTATATTTCAATCACGCCAATCACCGTCGACCTGACGCGCTACACTGCGCTCGACAAGGTCGCGAGTTGGGTCGCGACGTTGCAATGATCCGTTATCAGGTGCCACCACCGCTCGAGGCCATGGGCAAGGGCATGACGTCGCAGCGCGCCCGCGATCGTCTGGTCGAGCGACTGAAGGCGCAGGGCGTCGTCGATGCGCGCGTGCTCGAGGTCATTGGACGTGTTCCGCGCCACTTGTTCGTCGACGAGGCGCTGTCCAGTCGCGCCTACGAGGACACGGCATTGCCGATCGGGCTCGGCCAGACCATCTCGCAACCTTATGTGGTGGCATTGATGACGGCTGCGCTGATCCGCGACGGGATTCCTGCAAAGGCGCTTGAGATCGGCACCGGCTCAGGCTATCAAGCGGCAGTGCTGGCGCAGCTTCTGCCCGAGGTGCATACCGTCGAGCGCATCGACGAGCTGCTGCGGCATGCGCGCAAGCGCTTCCGGCAGCTCGGATACAAGAACATCCGGTCGAAGCACGACGACGGCAATATCGGCTGGCGCGAGCACGCGCCGTTTGATGCGTTGATCGTCACTGCTGCGCGCGAAACGCTCGACCCCGACCTTTTGGCCCAGGTGGCCGTCGGTGGCGTCGCGGTTGCGCCGCTCGGGCCGGCCGGGCAACAGACACTGGTACGCATGGTTCGGGGGATGGACGGATGGTCGCGGGAAAATCTGGGTGCGGTGAGCTTTGTACCGCTGGTCCGGGGCGTATTGTGACGAGCCGGTTGCGTCTGACCATCGTCGTCGCTGCGCTTGCGCTCGGTGCCTGCACGCAAACGGTGATGGTGACGCCCGCCAATCAGGACAGCAGGCCGCCGGCATCGCGGCCGCAGTCGAAGTCCTCGGCGCCGACCTACGTGGTGCAGCCGGGCGACACCCTGTACAAGATCTCCATGCAATATGGTGTCGATTACCGCGAGCTCGCCAGCTGGAACGGTATCGCGGCGCCCTACACGATCTATCCAAGGCAGACGCTGCAGGTTGGGCCGGAGGCCACGGCGGCAGCGCCCGCTGCCGTCGCTGCGACATCGACAACGAAAGTCGCCCCATCTGCGCCGACGGGCACGGCCGCCGTCGCGGCAGCGCAGGCCGAAGTCGCCAGCCGCCAACCAGCGACCCCGGCTGCGCAGGTGGCGAAGCCCGAAGGTTATGACCCTGATCTGGGCGTAACGCTGCCGGCGGGCGCGGTACCGATCGGCACTCCCACAGCAGCGTCGACGACCGGGTCGGCGGCGGTCTTCGAACCGGTCGCGACCGCCGCGGCGGCACCCGCATCGGCATCCGGCGCTGGCAGCGCCACCGCCGCAACCGTGGAATCGATGCCGACGACGGTTGCGCCGAAAGCCGACACCATCGCGCCATTGGCGACCAGCCCGGCGACGCCCACCGCCGCGACGGCGGCGGCCGCCGCCACCGGCGCAGCCAGCATCGTTTCCGCGAAACCCAGCGCCGCCGGCTGGATCTGGCCGGCAACCGGCAAGGTGGTGGTGACTTATGCGAGCGGCGACCCGACCCGCCAGGGTATCGACATTGCCGGGGAAATAGGCCAGGAAGTCCGCGCGGCACGTGACGGCGAGGTTGTCTACAGCGGCGCCGGGCTGATCGGCTACGGCGAGCTGGTGATCATCAAGCACTCGCCGGAACTGCTGTCGGCCTACGGCCACAATCGGGTACGCCTGGTGAAGGAAGGCGACAAGGTCAAGTCCGGCCAGAAGATCGCCGAAATGGGCAAGAACGCCGCCAATCGCGTGCTGCTGCACTTTGAAGTGCGCAAGAACGGCAAGCCGGTGGATCCGCTGCCGTTGTTGCCGGCGCGTTGAAGACAGGGGCACCGGGCAGGGGGCATGGGGCACGGGAAGAGCGCGGGCCCGGGACTTCCCGCCTACCTCGGCTTTTGCCGTGCCCCGTGCCCCGTTTCCCGCACTCCCGCTGTCGATGAACATCTACGCCAGCGACCATTTCGTCCTGCCCTTGCCTGAAGGCCATCGCTTTCCGATGGCCAAGTACCGGTTGCTGCGCGAACGCGTCGAGACCAATCTGATGGCGCTCGGCGCGCGCCTGATCGAGGCACCAGGCGCAGACGATGACGCCGTGCTACGCGTGCACACCCCCGACTACCTGGCCAAGATTCGCGACGGAACGTTGTCGGATGCCGAGCAGCGCCGTATCGGCTTTCCGTGGTCGCCGGCGATGGCCGAGCGCACGCGGCGAGTGTCCGGCGCCACCATGGCCGCGCTGGAGAGCGCGATCCAGGGTTGCGGCATCGGCATCAATCTGGCCGGCGGAACCCACCATGCGTTCGCCGACCACGGCGCCGGTTACTGCATCTTCAACGACAGCGTCATTGCCGCGCGGCACGCACAGGCGCTAGGACTGGCGCGACGCATCCTGGTGATCGACCTCGACGTGCACCACGGCAATGGGACCGCCGACATCTGCCGCGACGATCCCGACATCTATACCTTCTCGATGCACGGAAAGCGCAATTACCCGTCGATCAAACCGCGCGGCGACCTCGATATAGATTTGCCCGACGGCACCGACGATGCCGAGTACCTGGAGTTGCTGGAGCGCAACCTCGCGTACGCCCAGGCGCGTTCAAGAGCAGATGCGGCGATCTATCTCGCCGGCGCCGATCCGTTCGAAGGCGACAAGCTCGGTTACCTGAAGCTCAGCAAGGATGGGTTGCGCCGCCGCGACCGGATGGTGTTCGATCATTGCCGTCGGCACGGGTTGCCGCTGGCGGTCAGCATGGCCGGCGGCTACGCGCCGGACGTGGCCGACATCGTCGACATCCACTACGCGACCATCGAATGCGCCGCCGAACTGGCGCGAACGGGTGGCTGGTATCCGCCAAGCAAGCCGAAGTCGGTGTTCGCCTGCATTGCCTCGGCGCAGGACTGAGTGCGCGTTCGCCACCGGTAGGGCAGCCAAGAACGCGTGTGAGAAATTCGCTACTGCCGCGCCGGCTTGTCCTTGTCTTCCTCGGTAACGGCGCCCACCTCGACCCGGCCGCGGTAAGGTTCGCGCCAGATCTGGTCCTGCCATTCGAAGTACAACTCAGGCTGCCAGAACCTGTCGTTGTAGTACTGCTCGCCGTCGAGTCGCATCCAGGTGCCATTGCCGGGCAGCAGGATCGTCAACGCCCCCTTGAACCCGGTGCGGCTGCCGGTGGTCTGGCGGCGGCCTTGATTGATCTTGCGTTCCAGGCGCGGCTTGGCGACGTCATCGCCGAAATCGGCATAGATGTCCTTGCCGACGCTGAGCGCGCGCTCGCGCTCGCGCTCGTCGATGGAATTCCAGTAGTGCTCGCGAATCGCGGTGAAATCCTTGTAGCCGCGTTCGGCGGCGAGATCCATCCACGCATACGCGCGAGCGCGGTCGACCGCAGTGCCTTCGCCGTTCCAGTACATCTCGGCGACCATCGCCTGCGAGCCTTTGTCGGCATACCGCGACGAGCGCACAAAGGCGTCGAGGGCTTCGGCGTGCATCCCCGCCTCGTAACGTTCGAGTCCGACTTTGCGCCAGCGTAAATCCGGGTGGTAACGCAGGAACCCTTCCGAAGCCGCCGCTGCATGCGGGGCCTCGGGATTCGCGTTCTCGGCGACCAGTCGCGGTGCTGCGCTGGCCAACGCGAGTGCAATGGCACTGATGACGAGCAGACGTTTGGGCAAGTTGGCTATCTCCTGAGTAGGGCGTGCGCTTTGTTCACACCTGCTTTGACGTTGGCAGGCGATCACACGTCGCGTCACCCACCCTAGCGATGCATTGATTCACAATCGTGTGCCGGAAGATGGGGATCACACCGCTCTGGCGGGTCCGGACTTGTCCGGACGCTGTCGAGCTCTGGCGGGTCCAGACTTGTCTGGACGCTGTCGAGCTTTGGTGGGTCCAGACTTGTCTGGACGCTGTCGAGCTTTGGTGGGTCCAGACTTGTCTGGACGCTGTCGAGCTCTGGCGGGTCCAGACTTGTCTGGACACCCGTGCTGCGGTCGTACAGAAGCGTCCGGACAAGGTCCAGACCCCTATCAAAAGCACACCACACTAACGATTCGTCAGCTGGATCTCGATGCGCCGGTTGATCGTGTACGCCGCCGGCGTATCCGCTGGATCGAGTGGCCGGAACTCGCCGAAACCATTGGCGGCGAGCCGATTGGCCTGGATGCCGGAGACCACCAGGTGCTTGACGATGGCGATCGCGCGCGCGGTGGACAGTTCCCAGTTGGACGGGAAACGCGCGGTGCGGATCGGGCGCTTGTCGGTGTGGCCGTCGATGCGCAGCACCCAGTCGATCTCCGGTGGAATTTCGGCGGTGACCTCCAGCAGCGTCTGCGCCAGCTGGTCGAGCCGCGCTTGCGCGGCGGGCGTCAGTTCGTCGGTACCCGACGCGAACAGCAGTTCCGACGGCACCACGAAACGGTCACCGACGATCTGGATATCGGCGCGGTTGCCGAGCACCTCGCGCAGACGTCCGAAGAAATCCGAGCGATAACGCTGCAACTCGTTGACCTTGTTGGCCAGCGCAAGATTCAGCTCCTTGCCGAGTTCTTCGATGCGCAGGTCTTTGGCCTTGCTCTGCGCTTTGGCGAGATCGAGCGATGCCGCCAATTCGTCCAGCTGCGCGCGCAGCGCAGCGACCTGGCGATTCAGCAGTTCCACCTGTGCCGCCGACTTCGCCGACAGCTCGGTCTGAACTGCAAGCTTGTCCTGGTTCTCCTCCAGTTGCGCCAGCCGCGAGGCGATTTCGCTCTCCAACTGCTTCTTCAACGCCGCCAGCGCATTGATGTCGGCCGTCAGCCGCGCGACTTCCGATTCGCTGCCTTCCAGCTGTGCCTGCGTCTGCGTCAATGTGGCGCTGGTCTGGTCCAGGTTGAGCCGCAGCGCGTCGCGTTCATTGGTGGTGGTCGCCAGCGACGCCGACAGCTCACCCGCCGCGGCTTCCGCCTTGAGCTTGGCCTCGCGCTCCATCGACAGGGTGCGCGCCAGCTCGGCGAGTTCCGCATTGAGCGCCGCCAGCGCCTTGTCGCGACCGCTGAGCGCATCGGACAACACAAACTGGCCGATGGTGAAGATCATCAGCACGAACACCAAAACCATCAGCAGGGAGCTCAGGGCATCGACGAAGCCAGGCCAGAAGTCGACGCTGCGCCGGCGGCGCGAGGCAAGCGTGCTCATCGCGGCGCCCTCAGCCCGCCGGGCGCTTGTGTTCCATCGCCGCGGCGATGGTGCGCGTCAACAGGCGGAACTCGGAGCGCAGTTCGTCGCTGAGCTGCGATCCGCCGCCCTGCGCCTGTGCGATGGTCTTCAGTGCACTGCGCAGTTCCTGTTGCGACTGTGCCAGTTCACCGATGCCGCGCGATTCGCGTCCGAGCAGTTCATTGAGCTTGCCGAGCTGGTTGTTGAGTTCACCCAGTTGATCGGCGCTGGCGCGGCGCTCGCGCTCGCTGTCGACGATCGCGCGCTGCATGCGTTCGAGGCCATCGGCGGTCTGCTCCAGCAGGGCTTGCACATAGGCCGGCACCGAAGTTTCGCCTTCGACTGCCATGCCGCCGCCGCTGCTGAGCTTGGTCATGCCCGACAGCCAGTCCTCCAGCTCGGTGTAGAAGCGGTTGGCCGTGCGCCCGGCCTGCAAGTCGAGAAATCCCAGCACCAGCGAGCCGGCGAGGCCGAACAGCGAGGTCGAGAAGCTGGTCGCCATGCCCGACAGCGGCGCCTGCAGACGCGACTTCAGGATCTCGAACATCGCCACTGCATCGCTGCCGGCGGTCATGCCACCGATGATCTCGCCGACCGACCCGATCGTCTTCAGCAAACCCCAGAAGGTACCGAGCAGACCGAGGAAGATCAGCAGGCCGACCAGATAGCGCGACAGATCGCGCTGTTCTTCGAGGCGCAGGTGCACGCTGTCGAGGATCGAGCGCATCGATGCGGTGGACAGCGTCAGCGGTCGGCGATCGCTCTTCGCCAGCATCTGCGCCATCGGCGCCAGCAACACCGGCGGCGCATGTGCGCGATCCGGATTGGAGCGGCGGAAGTGCGTGATCCAGTTGACCTCGTGCTGCAGTCGCAACACCTGACGCAGATTGGCCAGCACGCCCACGCCGAACACCGCCAGGATGACGCCATTGAAGATCGGCGTGGCGCTGAAGGCGTCGAGCAGGGGCACGATCAGCACGATGCAGGCAGCGGCCACCAGGCCGAGGAAGCCGAGCATCCACACCAGGGCGCGATTCGGTTGACTCATGGTTCACTCCAGAGCGGGCGCAGCGTCATCCTGCCGAAGCAGACCTGAACGGTAGACGTGTGCGGGGCGTGATGGGTTAGCTTGGAGCGGGAACTTTCACCCAAACCACCCCTGCAGATACCAGCACTCGGGCTGGCGCAGGTCCTGGTAGACCCAGGCGCGCGCGCCGGCGGTCAGCTGGAAGGTGTCGCGCACGGGCTCGCGTGTTGCGGCGGCCATCGACACGGTTCCCGCCAGGCGCCCGCGCTGCAGGCGCTCGACTTCGACGATCTCGGCTACATAGTAGTCGCGACGCACGTCGCCATCGTCCCACCATCCGCTTTCGATGCGCTCGGCGCTGCTGATCAGGATCAAGCTGTCGGGATCGATCGGCCGCGGCTCAGGCAACAGGCACAGCGGCCGCGCCGCGCCGGGAGGATCGCCCTCGGGTGGACGGATCAGGGCCGGGCCCGCGGCGTGTGGTCGCCAGCGGCTGGCGTATTCGGGACGATGGTCGGCGATCCACTGCGGACGCAGCAGTGCGGCATCGCCCAGGCGCGCACTCAGGCGTTCGATCAGCGGCATCAGGCCGGTGGTTGAGCCATTGCTGTCACCGAACAGATCCTGGAATTTGGGCACGAAGCTTGGCAATCGCGCGACTTCCAGATGGATGCCGAGCACCGGGCGCGGGAAACGCATGCGCTCCAGCCGCGCACGCGTCAGCGTGTACAGATGCTCGGGGTCGCGGCTGGCCTCGATCAGGCCGACTTCGAGCCGACAGATGTCGCCGATGCTGCTGCGCATCTCGCTGCTGCGACGCGCCGACTCCAGCGCGAAACGCAGCATGAAGTGCTGCACGCCGCCATCGCGCGCGCTCAGCACCGCGCCGAGATCGCCCAGCATGCGCTTGAGCGGGAAGGCCAGTGCTTCGCTGCTGGAACAGGACGCCGGCAGTTCCAGCCAGGCGTGGTAGCTGTCCGGCGGCCGGTAGGATTCAAGCGCCTCGGGCAGTTCGCCGCGCAGACGCCCGAGGTAATCGAGGGTGGCCTGGCCAAAGCGCCGGGCGATGCCCGAGCGCGGCAATTTGGCCAGCTCGCCCAGCGTGCGGATGCCGGTCGCCTGCAGCGTGGCGACGGTGCGACTGTCGAGCGCGCTGTCGCCGAGGGCAAGCGGCGCCAGCGGATACAGCGCGCCCGAGCGCGCCGGATCACGCCGGGCGACTTCCGTGCGCAGCCGCGCGGCGGCCGGTGTGGCGCCGTAGCCGAGCAGGGCGCTCAACCCGAGCGCCGCCAGCTCCGCCTGCAGCGTTGCCTGCAACGCCGAATCGCCGCCGAACAGCTTCGCGCTGGCGCCCAGTTCAAGCAGCAGCGCATCGCCGCCATCGAGACTGACGCGACTGGTGTAGCCATAAGCCCAGGCCGCCAGTCGTTCCATGGCCTGGCGCTCGGCCAGCCGATCGCGTCGGTGGATCGTCAGCGTCGGTGCCAGTGCCTGCGCCGCCGCCAGGCGTTGTCCGGCGCGCACGCCATACGCTGCCGCTGCGCTGTCGGCCAGATGCACCTCGGCACGCTGCTCGGGGCCATCGATGACCACCCGCGGCGCATCCGCAGGCTGCTCAGCCTGCGCCCGATCGATCAGATCCAGCGCCAGCCGGGGCAGGGCGAGGCAGAGCCAGGTGCGGTCCATTACGGGGCACGGGAAAAGCGAGGGGCATGGGGCACGGGAGAAGAACGGATTCTCCGGTCGTGCGATCTTTCGCTTTTCCCGTGCCCCATGCCCCGTGCCCCGTGCGACGCCATCACACCCTCACCCTCAGCGGCTGCGCGCTCGAACAACTCAGGCCGCGCGCCTTGAGGATGCCCAGCGGCGCGCGCGCCAACGGGCGGTCGATGCGGATGCGCAAGCTCGCCGGCGACACCTGGCGCTCCTGCGCGAGCGGGCGGAACACCAGCGCCAGCGAACGGCTGCCTTCGGTCGCCAGCGCCAGTCGGCGCATGGCGCGTTCATCGGCCTGTTCGGCCCACAGCAGCACGCTGCACGCGGTGCCGCTGGCGAGGATCTGCTCGGTCGCCCACAACGCCTCGCGTTCGCTCGCTGGCACGATCAGCAGCAGGCGATCGAGCGCCACGTCGGCGCGCGCCAGGGTCGGGATGTTCGGCGGGCAGGGCGGTCGCACAAACACCAGCATCTGCCCGGCCCGCGTGCGTTGTGCCAGCAGCGGCAGCAGCAATTCGATCTCGCCGAGGCCGATCTGCGGCAGCAGGATTTCGCTCAGGCGTCCGATCGGCCAGCCGTGGCCCGGCAACTGCGCATCCAGCGGCGCGCGTCCGGTGGCTTGCGCCGGCAGCAGCCGTGGCCCGCCATCGCGTGCGCGCCAGATGTCGTCGCGATGCAGCAGGTCGGCAGTCGAAGTCGGCGCACCAGCGCCTTCGGCAGGAACGGGATCGGGCAGGGCACGCAGCGCAGGCATGTCGGAGTTCCTCAGGGGTGTCTGCTACAGACTCGCCAATGGCGTCTCAGGGGATGCGACAAGCTGCACAGTGGGGCGATACCGTGAACAAAAGGGGCAGGGGGCAGGGGACCAACCTCGGCGCACGGTTGGACTGTGACGCGAGTCTCGGCCCATGCCCCTGACCCCTGCCCCTTTTGCTTTGTGTGGCCCGGTGCGACCAGGACGCCCCTACATCAACGCCCGCACCACGCCCACCGCCAATCCTTCCAGCACGAAGTCCTCGCGCGCCGGATCGATTTCGATCGGCGCGTAGGCCGGGTTCTCGGCGTACAGGCGCACGCGATCGCCATCGCGTTGCAGGCGCTTGACCGTGACCTCGTCGCCGATCCGCGCGACCACGATCTGTCCCGACTCGGCGCTTGGGCTGCGATGCACCGCCAGCAGGTCGCCATCGAGGATGCCGACACCAGTCATGCTGTCGCCGCGCACCCGCAGCAGGTAGTCGGCACGCGGCTGGAACAACGCCGCGTCCACCGCGAACTCGGATTCGATGTTCTCCACCGCCAGGATCGGACTGCCGGCGGCCACGCGGCCTATCAGCGGCAGCAGCGCACCATCCGGTTGTCGCGTCCGCGCGCCCATCACGCGGATTCCGCGCGAGCGGCCCGGCGTCATCTCGATCGCGCCCTTGCGCGCCAGTGCGCGCAGATGTTCCTCGGCTGCATTGGCGGAGCGGAAACCGAAGGCGCTGGCGATCTCCGCGCGAGTCGGAGGCGCATCGTTGCGCGCACTCTGCGCGGTGATCCAGTCGAGGATCTGGCGTTGTCTGGGCGTCAGCGGTTCAGCTTCCATGGACTGTATATTCATACAGTTTCTGGATGTCGGCAAGTGCTGCTCACGTCGACTCACGGCCACCGAGTCGCGCTGCCGGTGCATCAGGTGCGGCGGTGTCAGTGCATGCCGCCAAGCCAATGCGCTTGCGCACTTGACCCGGAATCGACTGGTAGCGCCTCAAGGGCTCGATGTATACACTGGATATACAAGCAGAAGGAGCGGTCATGCTGACCCGAGTGTTCAAGAGCGGCAACTCGATGGCCGTTCGCATACCCAAGGAACTGGCTTTCCCGGCCGAAGTACAAGAAATCGAGATCGAGCGCCTGGGCAACACACTGGTGCTGCGTCCGCTCGAGCGCGAAACGCTGGCCGATCTTGCGCAAATCCTGGCCATGTTCAGCCCGGACTTCATGGCCGACGGTCGTGAGTTTCACGAAGAAAGGGAACGCGACTGGGGCGAGGTTGTGACTCCGGAGGAGCGCGAAGACTCTCACTCACTGCGCACTGCGGAGTGAAGTCGATGCGCTTCATGCTCGACACCAATATTTGCATCCATCTGATCCAGCGCCATCCGCCGGAGGTGCTGCAGCGTTTGCAGTCCTTGCAACGGGGAGACGCGGTCATGTCGGTGGTGGTTTACGCCGAATTGCGAGCCGGTCTGGAAATGCAGACCCGTAATCGCGACCATGACGAAAGGGTGCTGCGACTCCTGACGGAGCGTATTCCGGTACTGGCCTTCAACGAGGCAGCAGCCGAACGCTTTGGCATTCTGCGTGCTGCGATCCGCGATCGCCGCCGGGATGCGCTCGATCGGCTGATCGCCGCCCATGCCTTGGCCATTGGCGCAGTGCTGATCACCACCAATGAAGCCGACTTTCGCGATTACCCGGGACTGCGGATCGAGAACTGGGCGCGGTCAGCGTGAGTCACTGAGTCGATCTGCATCTTAGTTGACATAATACACATTAGACGCATTCATGACGTGGCACGGGCGACGCCTGACGCTGCGCCCCCCTGAGCCGCTGCCACCTACTTCCGGCGAAAGAAGCACGCTCAGACTGGATCGCGCAGGAGCGTTTCGTAGTCCTGCCCGCCGTAGAACACACCGATGATGGACACCAGATCAGCATCCAAATCGAAGGCAACGATCACGCGCTTGCGGTAGTGCGTGATGCGCAAGCCCGGCCGCACGTCATCGCGCGTGTTGCCGCGCTGGGGCAAGGTGGACAGGCTCTCGCAGAAGCCGACGATGGCCTCGATGTATCGCATCGCGATGTCTGGCGAGCCATGGTCTGCAATGTAATGGTACAGGTTGACGAGCTGATCTTCTGCCTCCGGGGAGAAGACGATGCGATAGCTCATCGCGACTTGCTGCGCTCGGCGGTGATGCGCTCGCGTACCTGGTCTGCGGTGACGGCTCTGGACGGATCGATTTTCAGGGCGTCGTAGGCGGGGCCGACCTGACCGTGCAACCACGACTCGACCGCTCGGTCACGGGCCAGCAGTGCCCGCAGCCCATCGCGAATGACCTCGCTTTCGGTGGCGTACTCTCCGTTCCTGACCTTGGTTTTCACGGCATCAGCCATCTCATTGGGCAGAGTGATGCTGAGTTGTTGGGTGGTTCGCATGGCCGCTCTCGAAGAGTCGCAATGGGATTCAATATTATCGTATCCAGCGAGGGCATCCAGTTCCATCCTCCACACGGGGACGTTTCCCGCGTGGTGTGCGCGCTGACCAGCATCAAACCCATCACGGCTGAAGATCGTGACGCGGATCTGTTGGCAGTCGGAGGCTACGACAACGGCCTCGATTGGCACTCATGGTCAAGCGCTGCGGCCATCGCGTCGGATAGTTCACATCCTTTGCACACGCCGCGATTCTCCCGCAACCCATTTGGCGATACCCTTGGCATTGGTAACGGGGTCAAGGGCCAGGGAGAGGATGGACCGAGTCCTGCTGATCGAAGCATCGGCAACGCGTCGGCGTGCGCTGTCGACGATGTTGGCGCACAAGACCTTCGATGTGACGATCATTGGCAACTATGCCGAGGGCTTGGCGACGCTGTCCGCCGTCGAGCGCGGGAACTTTGCGGCGCTGGTGGTCAGCTGGCCCGAGTATTCGGATCATCGCGCCGACGAAGTGTTCGCGCTGCTGCGCGCGCGCGACTGGATCACGCTGCCGGTGCTGGTGATGGCCGATTCCACCGATGCTGGCGCCGTCAACTGGTTGATGAAGCGGCCGAGCACGGCGCTGTTGCTGTGGTCGGACTATTCCGATGCGCCGGAAGCACTGCACAAGCTGATCCATCCGGTGCAACGGCAGGCGCCTGCCGAGTCGCGTTCGGGCAGCGAACAATTGCGCGTGCTGTTCGTCGACGATTCGCCGACGGTGCGCATCGCGTTCCGGCGCTTGCTGGCGGCCGAAGGCTTCCAGGTTGAAACCGCGGTCAGTGCCGAAGATGGTCTGGTCAAGGCGATGGAGCAGGACTTCGACATCGCCATCGTCGATTACTTCATGCCCGGCGACAATGGCGCGATGCTGGTCAAGCAGCTGCGCGACATGCCGAAAACCAGCGGCATCCTCGCCGCGATCATCACCGGAACCTACTCCGACCGGGTGATCACCGAGTCGCTCGGTGCCGGCGCGGTCGAGTGCATGTTCAAGTCGGAAGCGCGCGAACTGTTCCTCGCGCGCATGCGCTCGCTGTCGCGCACAGTGCTCGACCGCAAGGCCATCGACAACGAGCGCAGGCGCCTGCAGGGCATCCTGAACTCGGTCGGCGAAGGCGTCTATGGGGTGGATTCGCACGGCCGCATCCAGTTCATCAATCCGGCGGCACTGGACATCCTCGGTTATTCCCATGACGCCGACCTTGTCGGCGAGGAAGCCGCCGAGCGCTTCCACTACGCATTCGAGGACCGCACCCGGATTCCGCGGCAAGCCTGTTTTCTGTCGCAGTGTTACGAGAACGGCGACCAGGTGACCGGCTGGCAGACCGTGTTCTGGCACGAGTCCGGGCGTTCGGTGCCGGTCGAATGCACGGTCTACCCGCTCGACATCGACGGCAAGCGCGAGGGCGCAGTGGTGGCCTTCCGCGATGTCTCGCAGCGGCGCCTGCTGGAAGAGGAACTGCGCTGGCAGGCGAGCCACGACGCGCTGACCAAGCTCCACAACCGCGCGCATTTCGAGCAGCAACTGCAACAGGAGGTGGCGCGGCTGCGCCGCTCCGACCAGTCGAGCCTGCTGCTGTTCGTGGACGTCGACCGCTTCAAGTACATCAACGACACGCTCGGGCACGCGGCCGGCGACCAGATGCTGATCGAGGCCAGCCACCGCTTGCGCAGCCGGACGCGCGTCAACGACACCCTCGCCCGCATGGGCGGCGACGAGTACGCACTGATCCTGCGCAATGCCCAGCACGATCCGGAAAAGGTCGCCGACGACTTCCGCAAGGCATTGTCGGGACAGATGTTTTCCTACGGCGACAAGCACTACCGGATTTCCGCCAGCATCGGCGTCGCGGTGCTCGATCGCCACGTGCTGTCGCCGTCGGAAGCGATGGCGAATGCCGATATTGCCTGTCACATCGCCAAGAACAAGGGCCGCAACCAGGTCCATGTCTATTCCGGCGACACCGACCAGCGGGCGTCGATGGACGTCGAACTGAACTGGTCGGCGCGGTTGGAAGAAGCGTTGCGCGACAATCTGTTTGTGCTCTGCTTCCAGCCGATCCTGCCATTGCCGAGCATCGACCTCGCCGATCTGCCTGACACCGAAGGCGAGTTGTGGATGCGCCACCTGCGCCATGGGCGGCCGCGACGGATCTACTACGAAGTGCTGCTGCGCATGCGCGGGAGTTCTGGCGACCTGGTGGCGCCGGATGCCTTCCTGCCGACCGCCGAGCGCTACAACATGATGCTCGACGTCGATCGCTGGGTGATCCATCACGCCTTGAAGGCGATGCGTGAAGCGATCGCCGCAAACGCCGACCACCTGCTCGGCATGTCAATCAATCTGTCGGCGCAATCGCTCGGCGCCAATGGCATCGGCCGCTATGTGATGGACAAGCTGGTCGAATTCAACATCGACCCGACCCAGGTGACCTTCGAGATCACCGAGACCAAGGCAGTCACCAACCTCGACGCCGCACGCGAGTTGATCAGCCAGTTGCGCGGCCTCGGTTGCCGATTCGCGCTGGACGATTTCGGCTGCGGTTTCTCGTCGTTCACGCACCTGAAGCATCTCGACGTCGATTTCCTGAAGATCGATGGCTCGTTCATCCAGGGCCTGCTTGAAGACCCGGTTGATCGTGCGGTGATCGCCGCGATCAACGACATCGCGCATTCGGTCGGCAAACGCACGGTGGCCGAGTACGTCGATCGCCCCGACGTGCTGAACGCCCTGCTCGCCTGCGGCGTCGATTTCATCCAGGGCTACTACGTGGGCCGCCCTACTGCGGATCTGCTTGGCAGCTACCGCAAATCGCGGATCGGCATGGACGCGCCCTACCCCGCGCTGGCGGCGACCGGGTGACCGGCAACCGGACTCGGCCGGCGCCGGCTGCAGAGAGCTTTCTCTGGCACGACTACGAGACCTTCGGCAGCGACGCCCGGCGCGACCGCCCGGCCGAGTTCGCGTGCTGGCGCACCGATGCCAGTTTCGAACCGATCGCCGAGCCGGTTCAGTTCCGGTGTCAACCGACCCTAGACTACCTGCCGGCCCCGCAGGCGTGCGCGATCACCGGCATCGGGCCGGAAGCTGCTTTGCGCGACGGGCTGCCGGAACCGGTGTTTGCCGGGCGCGTGCTCGAACAGATGATCGAAACGCAGACCTGCACGGTCGGCTACAACAGCATGCGCTTCGATGACGAAGTGACGCGGCACCTGTACTGGCGCAATTTCATCGACCCGTACGAGCGCGAGTGGGCCCGCGGCAACTCGCGTTTCGATTTGATCGACCTGACCCGCGCGTATTACGCCCTGCGGCCCGACGGCGTCGCCTGGCCCGTCCGCGAGGATGGACATCCGAGTTTCCGGCTGACCGATCTGACTGCCGCCAACGCCCTGCCCCATCGCCACGCGCATGCGGCGCTGTCGGACGTGGAGGCGACGTTGGCGCTGGCGCGTCTGCTGCGCTCGGCGCAACCGCGGCTGATCGACTATGCGTTGAGCCTGAGACGCAAGGCGCGTGCGCTGGAGTTGCTCGACTGGCAGCAACGGACGCCGGTGGTCCATGTTTCACAGCGATTCCCGGCCGAACGCGGGTGCCTGGCGATCGTCGTGCCGCTGGCGCTGCATCCGGCTCAGGCCGGAAAGGTCATTGTCGCCGACAGCTTCGTCGATCCGACGCCGCTGCTCACATGGACTCCCGAGCGCCTCGCCGAAACCCTGTTCCTGCCGGCCAGCGATTCCGCCCATGTGCCGCTCGGGCTGAAACTGGTGCACGCCAACCGGGCGCCATTTCTGGCGCCGCTGTCGGTGCTCGCAGGTGCCGATCTCAAGCGGATTCGACTCGATCGCGAGTTGTGCGACGCCAACACGGCACAGTTGCGTTCGGCGGTGGGACTGGATGCCCGGGTGCAGCAGGTCTATCGGCTGCTGGAGCAATCGGCAAAGCCGCCGCAGGATGCCGATGTGGCACTTTACGATGGATTTGTCGCCGACGGCGACCGTGCGTTGATGCAGCGCTTCCGCTGCGCCGCGCCAGTCGATCTGGCCAAGGTCGCGGCGCAGTTCCGCGATGCGCGCCTGCGCACCCTGGCATTCCGTTATCGCGCCCGGCATCACGCCGACGTTCTGGATGCGACCGAACGCCGCTTGTGGATCGAACATTGCCGACATTCACTCGTGGCTGAATCGAGGTCACTGTCGACCTACGCTGCGGCCATCGGCGCGACCACGACGCTGGCACCGGAACTGGCCGCGGAGTTGCGCGCCTGGAGCGCGCGCGTGCGCATCCATGCGGGATTGGAATCTACCGAACCCTCGGTGGTCTGATGAGCGCAGAGTGCCGCTCGGCTCTCGTCAGTGGCTTCAAAATCCCGGACAATCAGTGCGATTCGCACTTCCCACATCGGCATGATGGTGTTCCAGACTATGCGTCGAGGCACGCGCGCTGCTGCGCTGCTGCTCGGATCGTTACTGTCGCTGGCCGCGCTGGCCGCGCTGGCCGGCGACAGCATCGACCAGCATCTTGCGCGCGCTGAGACTGTCAAGCGCTCGCAGTTGTCCGCGTTCGTCGCCGAACTCGAGGCCATTGAAGCCGAACGGCCGCTGTTGAACCCGCACCAGCGTGAGCACCTCCAATACTTGCGCACGTGGCAGGAAGCCTATTCCGGTAACCTGGACGCCGCCATCAAGGGTTTCCAGGCGCTGATCGACAACGGCAGTGACCCTTTGCTGCGATTTCGCAGCCGGGTGACGATGCTGAACGCGCTGACGCTGACTCGTCGCTATGCCGACAGCTACGAGCAGCTCAACCTCATCCTGGAGCAGCTTGCCGACATCGACGATGCCGATGCCAGGACGCAGGCTCTCGGCGCGACCGCGCAACTGCTGAATCAAGTCGCGCAATACGACGAGAGCCTCGGCTATTCGAAGCGGCTGCTCGCAGAGGGCACGACCGTCTGGGCCCGCTGTGGCGCCGCACAATTGCGCTACGAATCGTTGGTGAAGTCCGCAAGGATGGCCGACGTGGACGCCGACCTGCTGCGTCAGGCCGACGAATGCGCCGACGTCGGCGAACATGTCTTCGCCGGACTGATGCGCACCTACATCGCCGAATTGCAGATGCGCAACGGCCGCAATGGCGAGGCGATCGCCGGACTGATGCGCCACCTACAGGCGATCCGCGAAACCCGTTATCCGTACCTGACGGCCGATGTCGCAGCAAAGTTGGCGAAGGCCTATCTGGCGCAAGGCAACCACCAGCAGGCCGAGGCTGCCGCCAGGGAGGCGATCGACAGCACCGCACCGGGCGCGAACACCGAGGCGCTGGCTGAAGCATGGCGGGTGATCTATCTGATTGCCGATCGCCAGGGCGACCATATGCGCGCTTTGCGTGCTCTCGAACAGCATCAAAAGGCCGATCGTGCCTGGCTCGACGATGTCGGCCAGCGTGCCCTCGCCTTCGAGATGGCGCGCCACCAGTCGCGCGCAAAAGCCCTGCAAATCGACGGCCTCAATCAACAGAATCAGGTCTTGCAGTTGCAACACCAGGTCAGCGCGCAAAACGTGCAGAGCGCACGCTTGTCGATCCTGCTGCTGTTGACGGTGTTGGCATTCGCACTGCTCTGGACCCTGCACACGCGACGCGTGAACCGGCACTTTCGGGAGATTGCCGAGCGCGATGCGCTGACCGGCGTGTGCAGTCGTCAACACTTCATGGTTAAGGCGGGCGCTGCTCTGGAACAGTTGCGCCGAGCTCGCGAGCCGGCAGCCGCGGTATTGATCGACCTCGACCAATTCAAGCAGATCAACGATCAGTACGGCCACGCGGTCGGCGACGACGTGTTGCGGCGTGCCGCCGTTGCTTGTCGCCAATTGCTGGGTAGTTCCGATCTGATCGGACGCCTCGGCGGCGAGGAGTTTGCGATTCTGCTGCCGCGCCAGTCCAGCGGCATGGCAGCGGCCTGGGCCGAACGTTGCCGCGCCACCCTGCGCGAGATCCGATTCGGGCCCGAATCCGAGGCAAACCTGTTGTCGGGCAGCTTCGGCATCGCCAGCACCGATGATTCCGGTCACGACCTTGGACAATTGCTGGCCGACAGCGACGCCGCCATGTATGCGGCAAAGCGCCAGGGTCGCGATCGCGTCGTCGTGCACTCCGCTTCAGTGACGGCCAAAGCACCCGCCCGTGGAGAATGAGTCCCGCATGGATGAGCCGCCGATGCGCGAGCGGCTGCAGTCAGCCTGCCGCAGTAAGGACTTACTTCACCGCGCCGACTCCTCGCGGTCGAGTTCGGCCATCAGCCGGCGCACGTCAGCGCCGATCTCGGGATCGTCGAGCGCCAGGCGCAAAGTGGCGTGGACGTAGCCAAGTTTGGTCCCGCAGTCGTAGCGCACGCCATCGAAGCGATAAGCGTGCACCGGTTGCTCCTGCAACAGCGCGGCGATGGCGTCGGTCAACTGGATCTCGCCGCCGGCACCGGGTCGCGTGCGTTCGAGCAAGTCGAAAATCCGGGTGTCGAGGACGTAGCGACCGACCACGGCGAGATTCGACGGCGCCACATCCGGTCGCGGCTTCTCGACAATGCCCTCGATACGCATCAGGCGCGGGTCGGTCGAGTTGCCGGAGACGATGCCGTACTTGCCGGTGTCCTTCCATTCGACGTGTTCGACGGCGATGACGCTGCCGCCTTCTCGGCGCTGGACGGCAGCCATCTGCGCCAGTGCGCCCGGACCATCGCGGTTGACGATGAAATCGTCCGGAAGAATGACGCCGAAGCTTCCCGGCTGCACCGCCGGGCGCGCGCACAGCACCGCGTGCCCGAGACCGCGCGCATCCGACTGCAACACGAAGACCGGCCGCACATGCGCCGGCAATACGTCACGGACGATCTGCAGCAGTTCGTGCTTGTTGCCGCGTTCCAGCCGCTGTTCGAGTTCAAAAGCCGTGTCGAAGTGATCGTTGATCGCCCGCTTGTTGCGGTTGACCACGAACACCAGGGTATCAGCACCCGCAGCCACGGCTTCGTCTGCAGCCCACTGGATCAGCGGCCGGTCCATCACCGGCAGCATTTCCTTGGGAATCACCTTGGTGGCCGGCAGGAAGCGCGTGCCGAGGCCGGCGACGGGGAAGACGACGGTGCGCAGTCGATCAGTCATCGATATTTCCTGTTGGAAGATGCGTCAAGGATAGCGGGGCACGGGGCACCTGGAATGTGGGAAGCACCACGCAGAGCCTGAAGCCGACTCACGCGGAGCCGCGGAGGACGCGGAGAGGAGCAATTGGCCGCGTGGCGGGTCCGCTCCGACGCCACGCGATGTCACAGTCTGACTTGAAACGCTCCGCTTGTCCTCCGCACTGACAATGGACCAAGTCAGGCACAGCGCCTGATCGCTGCCGATGCCAATGGTGCAAGTCGGTCGCATTCGAGGTTGCTGACGGCAAACAGCCAGCCTTTTCGGTGAGTCTGCGCACACATCTGGCCATCTTATGTCAACGGCTACTGATAAGCATCCCATTACACACAACGTGAGGAATGTGTCGTAACATACTGATTGTTCAGCAATCACGAGCAACGATGAGCTGGGCACTCGCTGAGTTTGTGGACTTGGATCTGGGCGACAAGCGACTGAACCGAAGGATGATCAAGTTGGCTGAGCAATTTGCACGACAGCCGACTGCAAGCATTCCCGGCGCCTGTGGCGATTGGGCTGACACGCAAGCAGCGTACCGGTTCTTTGCATCCAAGGACCTCGATTGGCGTGACATCCTGGCACCGCATTGGGAATCCACCCAGCGGCGCATGTCCGCGCATCCGGTCGTGTTGTGCCTGCAGGACACGACTGAGTTGGACTTCAACGGTCAAGGAATTGTCGGTCTGGGCCGGTTGAGCTACGAAGCGCAGCGCGGCATGTATCTGCACCCGACTTACGCGGTGACAGAGCACTGGACACCCCAGAGCACTGGACAGAGCACTGCAGCAGAGCACTGGACACCCATTTTTCCCTTCCGCCAGGATCTCCGGTACGCCCGCCTGGACGTTGGGTTTCGAGGAAGGAACGTGCGCGATCGCGCAGGTCGACAAGGAACGGATCGGTACGTATTCACGCGGTACGCATCCGCTCTCGCGCAA
>JAIMJQ010000064.1 GCA_020693165.1 Xanthomonas sp.
TCTCATCTTCAACCCACGCGAAAAGGGAATTGCCGAGGTTGACGGGCTTAGGGAAAGTGCCTTCTTTCACTCTCGCATAGATTGTCGACTTTGACAGGCTAGTACACTCAATGACCAGGGGCAGCCTAATCGGACGACGTGCCATTTCAAAGCGCTACCGGCGGATGAATCTCCATTCCTCGCGCCCGTAAGGCCGCCATGTGTTCCAACTCGCGAGCTTGGTCCGGTGAAAGCATATTCACCATGCAAGCCATATTGGGCGATAATCCGGAAAATAAACCGAACTTGCCGACGCTAATCTTTAGATTAATGCCACCCGCCGCAGTGATCTCGCCACCTGTTGGCTCGTGCGGATTAAGAGGCCCGCTATGGAATGTTGTTCGCCAAATACCTTTGTATCTGGTGCAAACGCCGTAGTAAGCGCTCAGCGGAAACAGTTCGCCGTCGGTCGAAAGCAAATCCGGGTTGCGTGGCCGGGCCTGGGAGGGCAAGTCGACTTCAGCGGATTGACTTTGTCTTGAATCCGAGTCGCAACCCACAAGCATAGAAGTAGCCAACATGGCATGTGTCAAGATAATCAGTCACATCCGCAAGCCCCCATCTGTCATGCATTACTCTGCGGCTATCAAGAAGCAACTCGACATCAAATTCAGTTACTGCAAAAGCATGGCCAGTACCGATACGCCTCGACATTACGGAACCAAGCAGGAGCGCATCAAACAAAGGAGGAAAACGCACTCTGACCATGTTTTTCGTACTCATGTGCGAACAACCTTGCACTCCACCAATGCTGAAATTATGCGCTTTGTATGATCTAAAGAGATTTTATCACCTATTGGGTAGCTGAAAATCACATCAAGATCCGTGACTTGCCCTATCCCGACAACTTTTACATTCGTTATGCCGTACTTCCGCTGATCCGATGTAAAAACTTGATATGGAGTATCAATTTTCTGAATGGTCTTGTATGGAAGCTCTTTGTCGAAACTTGTGCCAATGCCGTACTCTATTCTACGAAATGAGGGCCCTGAACCGATACGCACATTGCCGGCCGTGAAGTCTCCGGCCGATTCAAAATTGACGATAACTGGCAGTCCCAAGTCAACACAAATCCCAAAAGCCGTGCTCATAACCACTGGTGGGCTTTCACCATTTTTGTCATTGCCAATTGCGGCATACTGTTTCTTGTCACCGCCATCACCGCCGTCACCGCTTTCATCATCAATAGCTGGCTCTTCAACGCGTAGATATTTATTTTCTCTGCCGGTGTTTTGTTGATCCTCTATGCGAAAACCGCAGCCCGACTGCATGAAAATTAGCGCAGAGGCTATGACCACACGAATTTTCTTCGATTTCATTTTTTGCATCCACAGTCACTATCAAGTCACACATTATGCAACCGGCAATCTATTAATGCCATAACATCAATGTCGATTACATTTCTTCGATCATCTGTTTCCACATAGCCCATAATAGAGATACCAGCAAAGCGAGACAGGTAGTTATCATTAAGTTCCAGCCAGTGCCCAGCCTCATGTGCATATGAATTTGCAGGCTTATTGATCGTTCCAAGTAACGTGGATGTGTGCTGGCCAACAAGACCAGCAGTGGCTAAAACCAAGAAGCCCGCGCATTGCGCGGGCTTCTTGGTTCATTCGGCGGCATCCGCTACGCGGGTGCCGCCCTACTCATTGCGCCGCACGGCCGTAGTGCTCAAGCACGAAGCGCGGCAATTGGAGCAGCAACCAGAACCATCGCGCAGCGATAACAGCAGCCTATAAGCAAGAACCCCGCGCAATGCGCGGGGTTCTTGATCAATCACTTGAAACAGCAATTCAAAAAACTTGTTCCTTCGCATTTGGATAGCGGTCTTTCTTGAGAACCCATTCGTCCCTGTAGATCACACCAATCTCACTGCCGCCATTTTCAGCGTTTCGGATCTCTATTTCTTTTTTCGGAACGCAGAACCGCTCAGGAACGACGGGCCTAGACAGCTTTAAGCAATACCAGATTTTATCTTCACGATAAAGAGACCATGACCCGTAGCTCTTGAACGAGCTTCGGTCAACGATTGCCTTGAGCTCTTCGCCTGATACCAAAGATTCGCTATAGAGATATCCCCACAAACAAGCCGCCCAAAAAGCCGTGGCGACCACAAAGCATTTGATCCAAGTCTTCATTTTGGCGACCTCCTTCCCTGTGGTGAAATGAGCGGATTTCGCACCGAGTTGTTAGGAAACTGCCCCCTCCAAGTGTGAAGATTGCTTGACAGCGCTCGAGGCGTTGTCGCAAATACACCGCCTATACCATCCGTTACATTCATTGTTAGGTAAGGGAATACGGTTTCAACCGCCGTATCTACCCACGCCGCACAATTGTTTCTGAAACTGCCAAATTCCCATTTTTTACCAATGAACTGCCGCAATGCTGAAAGTTCTTGCGGCTTCATGTAGATGTAGATGCTTTCTTGAGGCGTGTATATCTTTGGATTGTTTTTTTCGATATCGCGATAGACATTGGAGCCTTCGCACGCACATCCATTCTGGGCACCCTTCGTCAAACTGTGATTGCCGCTCCATACACCCCATGTTTCGAGAAGCGTGCCGTTGTCAGCATAAATACCTAGCCAACCATGCCCGCTCATCGGGCTAGGATCGTTGTTAAATGCCGACGAGTGAATGCCGAGAATTTCAAGACCAAACGGATCAATGCCCGTCATCGGGTTTCCGCCAGCGTATCCGTAAGTACTCACACCGCCACGCAAGCCGATCGGATCACTCTGCGTATAGCGCCCCGTACTCGGATCGTAATCCCGGAAGTAGTTGTAATTCAACCCCGTATGCGCATCGTACCGCTGCCCCGGAAACCGCATATCGAACACGAGATCTGTATTGTCGCTATCCGGATCCTGATTTGGCGCCCTTGCGCCAAATGCTTCACTCTCCAAGTCCCAGCGCCACACCACGGTGCCGCCGACACTCAGCGGATCGCGGCTCGGATCGATTACGACGCGCGGTGTGCCAAGTGCATCGGGCTCGATGTAGTAGAGCTTGCCGGTCGCGTCGATCAGCCCTATCGGCAGATCGCCCAGCCATACGATCTGCTGGATCGGGCCGCCGTCATCTCCGCGCATGCCGCCCGAGCCGTCGTAGTCGCCGATCCAGCGGCCAGCCGGGTCGTACACCGAATAGCTGTCGCCACTGCCAAACGTCTTGCGCACGCGCTGGCCTTGTGCGTTGTAACGATAGTGCGCAGTACCCAGTGGGCCGTTGGCGGTCGCAAGGCGATTGGCCGCGTTGTAGACGAACATCCATTCGTAACCGGGGCCTGTTGCATATTCGATGCCCAACAGATTGCCTGCATCGTCCGACAATCGGCCAATACCGGAGACGGCCGAGAGACGATGCGTGCCGCTTTCGAGGCTGTAGGTCTTGCTTACCGGTCCGTCCGTGGATGCCGTGCGGTTGCCCGTGTCGTCGTACGTATAGGTCTGCAGATCCGTCAGCGAAGCGTTCTCCACCTCTTTCAGACGATTCACCCTGTCGTATCGGTAATGGCGCTTGACGGTGAGTTGATCCGCCGAATTCAGGGTGGACAGATTGCCGACCGCGTCGAACGCGTAACCCAGGTTCAAGCCCGGCCCCGGCGTGCCCTCCGGCCCGTCCTCGATGAACCCCGGCCGGTAATCCAGATTCACGCTGCGCCGGTACTCCAAGGCATTGCCGAACTCCCAGCTTTGCACGGGCCCGAACGGCGCGTAACGGATCGTCTCCAGCAACGTCTGCGCACCGCTGCCGGTATTCACGGTGATCGATTCCGTGCGGCCCTGGGCGTCGTAGGTGTAGGCGATGGTCGCGCCGCCGGGATAGGACATCGACTGCAACTGGCCGTTGGCCTGATAGGTCCACGACATCGGGAAGGTCTTGCCGTTTGTGACTTGGACCTTGCGCACCAGATCGCCGAATCGGTTGTAACACCACGCCGTACTGCCGCTGCCGTCGGTCACTTTCGCGAGGCGACCGCTGAGGAAGGTCTCGCCACTTTGGCAGCTCGGGTCTGCGGTGTCGTAGGTGTAGACCTCGTCCAGATCCGGACCTTCGTAGTCCACGTTCGTCAGACGGTTGCTATCGTCGTAGGCATAGATCACACCCATGCCGTTGGCATCAGCAGACGTGACAAGGTTGCCGGCCTTGTCGTAGCTGAAATCGGACGTACCGGTATCCGGGCTGATCACCTGCGTGCGCTCGCCAAAGGCGTTGTAAACGTAGATCGTGTCGAGCCCGTTGGGGTCTTCCACCGACTCCAGGCGATCCAGCGCGTCGTAGGTAAACCCGGTGGTGGATTCATCGGCACCGCCCACGTCGGCGATGGCGGACTTCAGGCGACCCAAGGGGTCATAGGTATTGGACGTATCGCGGCCCAGCGCGTCTTCGGTACCAGTGATGTTGCCTTCGGCATCGTAGGCGTAATCCAGGGTCGCGGGGTTGCCAGATTGCTGCGCCAGGTTGTCGCGAATCTTGTCCAGCCGGCCCAGCGTGTCGTAGGTGCGGGCCAGCGTGCGCCGCAACACCTGACTGCTGTCCAGCGTTTCTTCCTTGGTGCGTTGACCCACGGCGTTGAGCGTATAGTGGATCGAATTTCCCAACCCGTCCTCGATCCGCAGCAACCGATGTGCGTGGTCGTAGGTGAACGACAACAGCGCGCCGTCGGGCTGGAGCACGGTGTCGACAAGACCGTTGTCGGTGTATTCGATCAGGGTGATGCGGTCGTCGGCTTCGGATGCGTTGTTGGTGCCGCGCACCTTGCTGGCGACGAGCCAGCCACGAGGGCTGTAGACCAGGTCCGTAACGACACCGTTCGGATCCTTCACCGACGCGACTCTACCGGCGCGGTCGTGGGCCACCACCTCTGTCACCTGACCGGTCGCCGTTGTCGCCTTCCACAGGTCGCCCTTGCGATAGAGGCAGTACGTCATCGGCGCAGCGGCGCAACCCGCCTCGTCGGCGGAGCGGTATTCATAGGTAGTGTCGTCGCTGACAGAACGCGGCCCATCGATGGACTTCACCAGTCCCAGGATCGGGCACGTGCTGTTGCTCGACGCGACATCGCCCGATTCGCAGTACGTCGTGGTGACGACTCGGTTATTGGCCGAGTTCGCCGGATCCACTGCGGTGAGCGTACTCACCTGGTTACGGCCGTTGTAGCTCCAAGCCGTTTTGGCTACCAGCGTGTTTGCGTCGTCGTATATCCGCTGTTCTGTCACATGGTTGGCGGTGTTGCGGTCGAACTCCTCGCGCCGCTCCTCCGTCGTGCCATCTGCATATGTGATCGAAGCCAGTTCATTTCCCGTCGTATGCGCGTAGGCGTAGGCGGTCTCGACATTGCGGCGATCAATGCTTCTCGTCAGCCGGCCATTGGTATCGTATTGGTTGATATCGTCTACACCACCGCCGAGGTCGATACCGGTGATGCGACGATAAACGTCCGACTGCATGGTGTAGACCTTGCTCTGGTTGAGCGCGGTCGTGACTGTGGCTTGGGTCGCGCTGTCGTAGACGACGATGGTCGTCTCGTTCGGCGTTCCCAAGGCAGTACTGTCGATGACGCGTCCCTGGGCGTCATAGCTGAAGTTGGCGAACCTGTTGCCGGTTTCCGCGGTGATGCCGGTGAGATGATTTTTCTGCCGGGCATGGCCGATCTTGCCGGACTCGGCATAGTGGTATTGCTTGACTTGCCCGTTCCCATAATCGACCGACGTCAGATTGCGGTCGGTATCGTAGCCGTAGCCGATGGTCTGGCCATCGGGAAGGACGACCTGCGACAGCAGCCCGTTGGAGCCGTAGATGAACCGCAACACCCTGCCCTGTCCATCGGTGGCAGTCAGCGGAACACCTTCGCGATAGGACGAACTCACTCCGTAATCCGCGTAAGTCAAGGTGACGTCGTTGCGCGGATCGCTGGGGTCGCGAACCGCCAGCAGCAGTCCTTTCGAGTCGAATTCACGCACCTCGCCATTCGGCAGCCGGAGGCGCGCGCGCACGGCTCCGTCATTTACCTTTTCAAGGATGCGATCCATCGAGCGCTGACCCGCATATCGATCGGTGCCGATCAACGTGTACACCTCGTAGTAGCCTTGGTCGTCCACCAACCCCGGCAACGACAGGGACAGACGGTCGCTGTAAGTGTGGGTCCAGCCGACAGCGAAAGCGGAATTGTTCCGGAACTGCCGCAGCGAGTGATAGTGACGTGTGAAAGGGCGTCCCGCGAAGAAGAAGTCGGTCTCTGCACGGGCCTTGTCGCCAGTGGCCGGATGGCAGGGCTTGTCGTTGGCCGGGCAACTGGCGACCTGCCGGGCCACACCGTTGATCTGCGCGGGATTGGATTTACCGCAGAGCGCGGGCAATACCAGATCTCCGATGCCGTTGTTCGGCGTCGAATCCGTCAGCCGACTGTAGCCCGAAGGGCATTGGAAGCTTGCACGCTTTTGAACCGTGAATGTAAAAGTGCCGCTGCTGCCGTCGCATACCAGACTGGTGCTGTATGTCGCCAGGCCATAGTTGACGAACCCATGAGTTCCGAACGCGGGCGTGGTGACCTCTTCGTAGGGCTCGACACGAGTTTCGGTCAACTCCGGGGCGGAGAACACGCAACTGGGCGAGACCAGCTCACGGTAGCGACCCATGACCTTGTCCACTACATCGGCTTCAGTCGCGCACCAGCCCGTTTGATTGGGGTCTGCAGTCGGTGCACAGCCATACCCGCCGCTGAGACCGCCAGACCCCGTACCCACCAGGTAACTCGGTGCATAGAGCGGCAACGCCGGCTGAGGCTTGATGTGGTAATTGAATCGCAGTCCGTTGTACGACAGCAGTTCAGTGTGCTTGAGCTCAAGCAATGGGCCGATCGTCGTGTTCGCCGCGCGCATGTCGGCCTCAGCCTCTTCGAGCGTATCCCGGCACGGCGTGGGGCCGTTGTAGCAGAAATCGGACGCCGTACCGTTGCGATGCATGCAAGAAGGAAAACAGCTGATACATGCCGGCCTAGGCTGGCTGCAAAGGCATGTCGGGAATATGTTCGCGACCGGGATCCGTTCAGCATGCAGCGCTCCTGAATTTTCAAACTCGAGGTTGTCCAGAATCAATACGGCTTTCCGGCCATGACTCAACGGACTATCGAACATCGACATCAGAATCAACGTCCGTTGCCCGTGCCTACAGGCGCTGCTGGCAGTTCAACCATCGCTATCCGTGACTCCAATCACGTTAGAGCCTGACATCCGCAGAGGTCAAGCTTTTCATCCGGGTCAGCCCAACCCCACCCTTGCTACACTGCGGCACCTCCACCAAGGACCGTCGCCGCGATGCCGAACCTGCACATCCTGCGCCCCTCTGCTCTCGCCTTCTGCCTGGCGCTCGTGGTCGCGGCCCCGCACGCGGATGCCGCCAAGAAGCGCAAGCCCGCCGCACCAGCCCCCAAGGCCGCGCCCGCGGCGACGGCCTGCACCGATTTCTACGCTTTCGCCAATGCCGACTGGCTGAAGGCGCATCCGGTGCCGGCGGAAGGCAGCGTCAGTGCGTTGGGCGAGCTGGCGGCGCGGGCGCAGCAACAGCAGCGCGATCTGCTGGATGCGTCGAAGAACGCGCCGCAGAACGGCATTCAGAAACTGCTCGGCGATTTCTGGGCGAGCGGTCTCGACGAAGCGGCGGTCGAACGCGACGGCGCGGCGCCCATCGCGCCCCTGCTCGCGCGCATCGGCGCGATCAAGAAGGCGCAGGATGTGGCGCCCGCGATCGCCGCACTGCATCAGATCGGCATCCCGGTGGCGTTCAACTTTACCGCCGATATCGACCTGAAGAATCTCGACACCTACCTGGGCTATTTCGCCCAGGGCGGCATGGGTTTGCCCGATGCCACGTTCTACACCCGCAGCGATGCCGACGCGCGCGCGCTCCTCGGCCGCTACAACGGCTACGTGCAGAAGATCCTGGCCCTGTCGGGCACGCCGCAGGCCAAGGTCGCGAGCGAAGCGCAACTGGTGATCGACCTCGAAACCCGGATCGCCCGGCTGTCGAAAACCCAGGACGCGCTGCGCAGCATCAACGCCAGCTACAGCCCGGTGCCGACCAAGGACTTCGCGAAAAAGTACCGCAACCTGCAGCTTGCCGCCTTTCTCAAAGCGCAGGGCGTGAACGCTGAGCAGGTATCGATGGCCGACCCCGCGCTGTTCGCGCAGCTCGACAAGATGATCGGCAGCCTGAAACCGGCCCAGTGGCAGGCGTATCTGCGTTTCCACGTCGGCAATGCGATGGCGCCGTATCTCAGCAAGAACTGGCGCGAGGCCGATCATGAATTCCGCGGTCGTCTGCTGCGCGGCGAGGACGAACCGGCCGAACGTTGGCGCCAGGTGCTGGATGCGATCAACGCCTCCGCCGGTTCGATGCTGGCCCACGAGTACGTGACGCGCCATCTTCCCGACGCCGATCGCGAGCGCGCCGATGTCATCGCCCGCGGCATGAAGGACGCGCTGGGCAATGCGATCGAACGCAACACCTGGATGGACGCACAGACGAAAATCGAAGCCAGGGCGAAGCTCGACCGGGTGAAGATCGAGATCGGCAGTCCGCGTCACGACCTCGATTTCACGACCCAGCCGATGGGCCGCGGCAGTTTCGGCGGCAACATCCTGATCGCATCGACCTGGCACCATCGCGAGGAAATGAAGCGGATCGGCAAGGCCAACGCCAGTCGCCGCTGGGATGTGCTGCCGCAGACGCCATCGCTGAGTTACGACCTCGCGCACAACCGCCTGTACGTCACTGCGGCCGTTCTGCAGGCGCCGGTGCTGGACATGAAGCAGCCGCTGGCTGCGCAATACGGCGGGTTCGGCGCGATGGTCGGCCATGAACTGGTCAGCGCGGTCGATGCCAAGGGCCGTCGCATCGATTCCGCGGAAACGCTGCGCGACTGGTGGTCGCCGGCCACGGCAACCGCCTGGGACACGCGCATCGCACCGTTGGACACGTATTTCGCGCGGTTCTCGTATCCCGGCAATCCTGCGCTCAAGATCGATGGTCTGCGCACCCGCGACCAGAACGTCGCCGATCTGTCCGGCCTGGAACTGGCTTGGGCCGCATACGCCAAAGCCGAGCCGCAGGCGAAGGCCGCGGACCAGCAGCACTTCTTCCGCGGTTGGGCACGACTGTGGCCGCAGCAGCTGTCGACGCGCGCCGCTGCGGTGCATGCCGCCACCGCGGCGTATCCGCCGGGCCAATCGCGTACCAATGGTCCGCTGATGCAGTTGCCGGCGTTCGGCACCGCGTTCGGCTGCAAGGCCGGCAACGCGATGCTGCTACCCGAAGCCGATCGCCTGTCGATCTGGCGCTGAGCCGGATCGCATATCGATGAGGTCGATCGCATCAAGATGACCAGCGACACGCTCAACGCCCTGCTCGCGGCACTGCGCGCGACGCCGGATAACGTACCGCTGCGCGGGCTGGCGCTGGACGCCTGTTTCGAGCAACGCGATGCCGCCGCGCTGTTGACCGCGCTCGAACTCTGCGGCCCCGGGTTGCTCGACGCGCAGGATCGGCGCGAACGCGCGGTCAAGTTGCTTGCGGACGCAAACGAACACGAAGCTCTGCTACGACTGGCGGCGCCGGATTCGGCCGAAGCATCGATGGCCAGGGCGCATCTGCTGTTCGACGCAGGCAGACGCGCGGAGGCGCAGGACGCCTATCGTGCGGCGGTCGCCCGCAATCCGGCGATCGAGGATGCGGCGTTCGCATCGCAGCTCAGCGGCAAGGTCGTTTCGCTGTCGGACGCTCGCTCTTCGGAAGCGAGACTGCGGGCCGTGCCGAGCATCGCCAACGACGACACCGGCGCATTCGACGCGGTGCGTTACCAGGAGCCTGCGGCGCGGATCGGATTCGCCGACGTGGGCGGTCTGGAGGACGTGAAGCGCGAGATCCGCCGACGCATCATCACCCCGTTTCTCAAGCCCTCGTTGTTCCAGCGTTTCAAGCGCCAATCCGGCGGCGGCATCCTGCTCTACGGCCCGCCCGGCTGCGGCAAGACCCTGCTGGCGCGCGCCACCGCGGGCGAATGCGGCGCGAAGTTCTACAACATCTCGATCACCGACGTGCTGGACATGTATATCGGCGAATCCGAGCGCAAGCTGCACGAAATCTTCGAACAGGCACGCCGCACCGCGCCGGCGGTGATCTTCTTCGACGAGATCGAAGCCATCGGCGGCAAGCGCCAGCATGCGCGCGAAGCGACCTCGGCCAAACTGGTCAGCCAGTTCCTGACCGAGCTGGACGGCTTCTCGCAGAACAATCATCACGTGCTGGTGCTGGGCGCGACCAACGTGCCGTGGGCGGTGGACCCGGCGTTCCGTCGGCCCGGCCGCTTCGACCGCGTGCTGTTCGTGCCGCCGCCGGACGCCGAAGCGCGCGGGATCATCCTCGATCTGTTGCTCGACGAGCGCCCGGTCGCGTCCGGCCTCGATCTGCGCGACATCGTCCGTCGCACGTCGGGCTATTCGGGCGCCGACCTGCGCAATCTGGTCGACACCGCCGCCGACGAAGCGATCGAAGCATCCATCGCGTCAGGCAAGGAAACCGAGATCTCGCTGCAGCATCTGCGCGACGCGCTCGAACAACTTCGGCCGACCACGCTGGAATGGCTGACCAGCGCGAAGAACCACGCGCGCTACGCCAATCAGGGCGGCCAGTACGATGAAGTGCTGAAGTTCCTCGAAAAACAGGGGTAGTCCTTGCACGCCGCACGCTATCGCATCCCCGACGAACCCCGCCCCACCGGACTGATCCGTTACGCGGTCGATCCGATGTGGCCGCTGCTGGCGCTGATGCTGTCCGGCAACGCACTGGGACTAGCGTGGTTCGCATTCAATTCGCGCGCACTGGGCAGTCCCAACGCCGCGCGCGAATGGACGTACATCGCCGCCAGCGTGATCGGCTGCGTGCTGCTGGCACTGCTCATCGGCTGGGCGGCACGCAATGGGTTTCTGGAGAACTCCGCGATCCAGTACGCCGCGCTGGGGTTTCCCGCACTGAAGCTGTCGCTCGGCTATGCGCTGTACGTGAGCCAGTCGCGCAGCACCGAAATCATCCTTCATTACGGCGGCGAGCTGCGCAATGGCGTGGTCGGCCTGCTGGTCTGTTTTGTGGCCGCACGCAGTGTTCTGGATACGCTGGAAATGCCCGGCCTGCTGTCGGTGGCGCTGCGATGAACGACGATCTGCGCCTCGCCCGGCTGCTTGAACACGCCCTGCAGCTGATGCATGGCGGGCATCACGATCAGGCGATCGACGTACTCACCCGCGTGCTCGGCGAAGCGCCCGACCACGGCGATGCCCACGCGATCCTGGCGTTCTGCCTGGTGCGACGCAAACGCCTGCATGCCGCGAATCTCGAAGCCGCCCAGGCGCTTGCCCTGGATCCCGACTCGCACCTCGGCCATCTCGCGATGGCGTCGGTGCAGATCGCGCGCCGCGCGTTCAGGCAGGCTGAAGCGCACATCGAAGCGGCACGGGCGCTGGCGCCCGAAAACCCTGAAACCTGTCGGCTCGCCGCCAGTCTGTATCAAACCTGGGACAAACCCGAACGCGCGCTTGCGGAGATCGTCGAAGCCAGCGAGCGCGACCCCGACGATGCCGGCGTGTGGGCGCAGTACGGCTGGATCGAATACGAGCGCGGTCGACGCGAACCTGCGCGCGCGCATGCGCAACGTGCGCTCGAAATCGATCCGGAACACGTCGACGCACTGACCCTGCTGGGCCACTGCGACCTCGCCGCCGGCCGCGCCGAGGAAGCCCGCGCGCATGCGCTGTGGGCGCTGCAGAACGAACCCGGCGACGAAGGCGCGCTGATGCTGCTGGCCGCGATCAAGGCCAGGCAGAACTGGTTTCTCGGCCTGTGGTGGCGTTTCCAGACATGGATCGCGGCGGGATCGAGCCGGCGCGCGATCGCCCTGCTCGTCGGCATGTATCTGCTGTACCGCGCCGCCGGCATCGCACTGGTCGATCACGGCCTCGAGACATGGGCCCCGGGCCTGTCCATCGTCTGGCTGGGCTTCTGCGTCTACACCTGGTTCGCGCCCGGCATCTTCATGCGCAGCGTCCGTCGCGAGCTGGAAACGGTGAAGCTGCGACCGGATTTCTGATCTCGTCGGCGTAGGAGGGCCTTCAAGCCCGGGCTTTTCACCACCAGCGCACGAAAGTCTTCAGCCCCGATGACACAAAGGCTCGGGGCTGAAGCCCCTCCTGCATGAGCGACGCTCAGGCGAGATCAATCGAGCGTGCGGACGATTCGCCCAGGCGCAGCGTTTCGGCTTTCGAATTCGCTTTCAGCCAAGGCCACCAGCCGCTGCCGGTCAGTGCGTATCGATCGGCCGCGCGTTCGAAACGATTGCGTACGCTGACCCCGCCGAACAGGAAATACAGCGGCAGGAACAACGGCCCCAGCGCCATGTATTGCAGCACGTGCGCGCGCTCGTGATCGCCGATGCGGGTTTTCGGCTGCACGCACCACTTGGCGCGGTGCGCGTACGTGGTGCACAGTGTATCCATGTCCGAGTGGGTGCTCAGCATGACGTTGCCGAGCGTCAGGGCGCCGCCCGGCCCCATCGGAAATCCGTGGAACACCAGCGCCAGATCGCGGCTGCAGAACGTCGGGCGCGCGCCGAAAGGCATCGCCAGCAAACCGGCGACCAGTCCGAGCAGACTGTTGGGCAACGTCCACAGCACGCCCAACACCAGCAGCGATCGACGCTGCCAGCGATTCAATCGCCGCCCTCTTCAGGCATGAGCAGCCACAGGATCAGGTACACCAGGATGCCCGGAAACGCAGCGGACAGGGCCGAAATCAGCACATACAGCACGCGCGTCAGCGTCGGGCTCCAGCCGAGACGGGCGGCGATGCCGCCGACCACGCCGACCAGCACGCGGTCGTTGCGGCTGCGGGCAAGGGTTCTGGTTCCGGCCATGATCACCTCGAAGAAAGTTGTGCCGTACTCAAGGGGCAGGCGCGGCACGCAGCCCTTGCAGGCGCTGTTCGAACCAGTGCGCCGCGGTCTCCACGGCCTTGCCCGGGCAGCGCACGCGGTACGGCTTGCCGCTCATGCTGCTCTTGCTCGCGCCGCGTTCGATGAACGACTCCGCGGTATCCGCCATGCCGCGCTTGCGGAGATAGTCGTACTTTTTCTGCAGATGCGCACGCGCCGTTGTGGCGTCGTGCCAACGGCCGTTGCGCTCGAATTCGCAGCCGGAGTCGCCCAGCCCGGCGATGAGGCCGTCGATCTCGCGCTGCGCTTTCGCGGTGGACGCTGCGGAAACGCCGAACGCCGAAACGGTCAACGCTACGACCACGAGCGCGCGGAGCAACCCGTTCACTTCGCGCGCTTCACCAGCCAGTCGTGGATGGCCGACGGCACTTCCTTTTGCGCACGGCCCGAGACGTAGATACCGATGTGCCCGCCGCGGAACGAGACTTCGGAGTAGTCGTCGCTGCCGACCAGATCCTTCATCGGCCGGGACGCCGACGGCGGCACCAGATGATCCTGCTCGGCGTAGATATTCAGCACCGGCATGTCGACAAGGCCCAGATGCACTTCGCGCCCGCCGATGTCGATGCCGCCGTTCACGAAGCCATTGGCCTGGTAGTACTGCTTGATGAACTGGCGGAACGCTTCGCCGGCCTGATCCGGCGAATCGAAGATCCATTTCTCCATCCGCAGGAAATCCTCCATCGCCTTCTTGTCGTCGAGGATATCGACCATGCCCACGTACTTCTGCACGAACAGCCGGTACGGCTTGAGCGTGAGGTAGCAGAGGTTCATCAGATCGGCCGGCACATTGCCCAGCGTGTCGACGAACAGGTCGATGTCGAGGCCGCGGGTCCAGTTCGACAGCATGTTGTCGTCGGTGTGGAAATCCACCGGCGTGACCATGGTGATCAGGTTCTTGATCTTGTCCGGATGCAGCGCGCTGTAGGTGAGCGAGAATGCGCCGCCCTGGCAGATGCCGAGCAGATTGATCGCATCCAGGCCGTGCGCGTCGCGCAGGTGATCGACCGCGCCGCCGAGGAAGCGCTCGATGTAATCCTCCAGCGTGAGATAGCGATCGGAACGGTCGGTGTAGCCCCAGTCGATCAGATACACGTCTTCGCCGAGCGTCAGCAGGTTCTTCACCAGCGAGCGGTCGTCCTGCAGGTCGACCATGTACGGCCGGTTCACCAGCGCATAGCAGATCAGGACCGGTATCTTCGCGGTCGGCGCCTTGCCGCCCTTGAAGCGATACAGCACGACCTTGCCGTCGCGCCAGACTTCTTCTTTCGCGGTGACGCCGTAATGCACGTCGTCGAGTTCGCGCAGGGTCGCAAGGCCCGCACCCAGCTTCTGCTGCACGGTCGCGGCTTCCAGGGCCAGCTTGTCGGGAGAGACATCGAAGGGTGTATACATATCAGCGCGTCCTCTTCGCGGTCTTGCCGGCGACGGTCTTCACAGAAGCCGACGGCTTCGCCGGCATCGGTTTCAATGGCTCGGGCATGCCGATCGCGGCGATGGCCTGTCGCGGCGCTTTTTTCACCGCGGGCTTCGCGGCTGCGCGCGACGGCCGGGCTTTCTTCGGTGGAGATGTCTTCGCGGCTTTTTTCGCCGGCGGCTTGCCGCGGGCTGCCTGCTTCGGTGCCGACTTGGCTTTCACGACTTCCGCGGATGCGGGTCGGGCCGACGCGGATTTGACCGGAGCCGACTTCGTTTGTGCGGACACCGCATCGCGCAGACGTCGCAGTTGACGTTCGAGTTCGGCGATCCTGCGATGCGCGGAATCGACTTCAGTACGCCCGGGCATGCCGAACATGCCGCACATCCTCTCCACTTCATTCTGGATACCCGCGCGCACCCGCATCTGCGCATTCACCAGTTCGCCGTAGACCTTGCGGAAACCGGCGGACAGCGCAATTTCGGCGTACGCCTCTTCGGCCGCATCGATCCACAGGTCGAACAGCGCGCGCGCCGACTGCAACTGGCGACCGGGCTCGCTGCGTTCGGCGAGCTTGCGCTCGAAGCGTTCGAACGCATCGCGGCCGGCTTCGAGCATCAGCGCGTTGTAGGCGTCGTTCTTCTGCTGCAGGTCGAGCTGCGCCTCGGCCAGCGCCTGCCAGCGTTCCTGCTGTTCGCGATTCTGGCCGAACGCGGGCATGCGCAGCCAACTCATCGTTTCCTGGCGCAGACCGCCGAGCATGTTGCCGCCGGACAAGCCGCTGAACATCGGTGCGATCTGCGCGTACCAGTCGTCGAAGCCGGACTGGCCGCGACCGGTCATGCCGGAGAAAAGACTGCCGAAAGGATGGCCGCCACCGCCCATCGCCTGCTTCCAGGCTGCGGCGATGTCTTCCGGAGTTGCGGATGTTCCGGCGAACTGTTCGGCGACCTGCTGCATGATGCCGAACCACTGCCGCGCCTGCGCGGAAAAGCGCTCGATCGCGTCGCCGGCATCGTTGCGGCTCTGGCCGCCGCCGGCCAATTGCGACCAGCTCTGCATCGCGGCCTGCCACGGATCCTGCTGGCGGGCGCCGCCGCCGGCCGAACGCATCGCCTCGGTCAAGGCGCTCCAGTATTGTTGCGCCAACGCACCGGGATCACTTTGCCCACCGAAGCCCGGCCCGCCGAAACCCGACCCACCCGCACCGCCTGCAGTCCACATCGCATCGCTCCCGGTCTGATGCCGACATCATAGCAATGGCCGCATCAACGATTGGGCGATGGCGGTTTCACGAACGACGCCGATTCACTGCAACCAGCCGTTGGCACGGCCTCATTCACGCCGCAGATCGACTTCTGCGTGGGCCGGCCTGAAGGCCCTGCTGCAAATCCATCAGCGATCATCACCACTTCGGAATGCGGATCGTCTTGCTGACCATCAGCGAGCCGGACAGCGCATAGGCCAGGACCAGCGGATGCAGGACCCAGGGGCCGATCTGGTAGGCGCCGAACCAGAAGTCGTCGCCGATGCGTCCCGCGTCGGCGGCGATCACCAGCATGACCACCAGCGCGAGGCTGGTCGGGATCGGCGTACCCTCGAAGTGCTTCACCTTGTCGTCGCCTTCGGACAACTGCTCGGCGGTGATGTTGTAGCGCGCGAGCCGGCTGACGCCGCAGCACACGAAATAGCCCAGCACGATCCAGTCCCAGGCGCCCTGGAAACCCGCGGCGAAACCGAGCGCGGCCGGCGCCACGCCGAACGAAATCACGTCGGCCAGCGAATCCAGTTCGCGACCCAGGATCGAGGAGGATTGCCGCCAGCGCGCGACCCGGCCGTCGAGCGCATCGAACACGAACGCCAGCGGCACCAGCGCGATGCCCCAGACCAGGTCGTGCTTTTCGCCCGACTGCATGTAGCGCATCGCGAAGAACACCGCGCAGACGCCGCAGAAGGCGTTGGCGAGGGTGAGCCAGTCTGCGAGATGGAAATCCCGGAACATCGAGAAGTGACGCTGACCCAGGTATCGCGGCTTCATGCCCACCTCATACGACTCACCGACCGCCAGCGTGCCAAACGCGCCCGCCGGGGGCAAGCCCGGCGCGCGATCGATCAACGTCCGGGAATCGCCAAGTGTTCCATCGTCAGCGGTTTGCCTGCGCGCGGCACGGTCTGGATGGTCGCGTTCTGGACAGCCAGCGCTTCGCCGCCTTCCAGCATGGCCAGGGTGCGATCCAGTGCGGTGTAGACATAGGGCAGCATCGGCAGATAGCGCGCGCCGTAGTCCGGCAGACCGAGGAAGGCATCGAAATGCTGGGCGTTGCGCACTTGCCAGAAACGCACGTCGCGCCCGGCGGCACGGGCCTTGGCGACATAGGGTGCGCTGGTGAACGCCATCGGGATCAGGCCGTCGTCGGCGCCGTGGATCACGATCACCGGCAGGCCGTCGCGCGGCAGCCCGGCCCGAGTTTCGACGATGCCCCTGCGGACCCGGTCGGCATCGGCGGACGCGCCGCGCCACAGGTCGCGCAGGCACTGCAGACGGGTCGCGGCGGGATCGACCTTCGCCACTTCATCCACGATGCCCACGCCGGCACCCGGCGGAATGCCGCTGGCGTCGCTCCACCACGCCGCGCGTTCCTGCGCCGTGGCGGCACGTGCGGTCGCCTCCGCGGTCAGCGCCGCATACGAAAAGCCGCACGGGTGTTCGCCCACGCCGTAGCGCCCGTAGGCCGATGCGTACGTGACCGCCACCGCGCGCCACAGGTCGAAACCCACGCTCAGCGCGCCGGCGCGCAAAGCCTCGTCGGACCAACCTTCCGCGCGCATCCGTGCGTAGGCATCGCGCGCCTGCGCGTCGGCATCGGCGCCCTCGATCAGACCCGCCGCGTGCAGGGCCGCGCAGCGTTGCGCCCAGACGGTGCGCGCCGTGGTCTGCAGCGGCGGCTGCGGCAGGTTGTCCATCGCCAGCAAAGCGCAGGGCATCAGCAATGCGGCCTCGGTGGTGTAGTCGTACAACGCACGGCCGCCGTGACCTTCGATCAGCACGCTGGGCTCGCCCGCGACAACCGCATCCAACCAGTTTCCATCGGGTGCGCTGCCTTCCAGCTCCGCTGCGCGCAGCACCGCACCGCCGCCGTTGGAAATGCCGACCGCGATGGTGCGGGTGTTCGCGAACGTGAACGGTGCGTCCTCGGGGAATGCGCGATTCAGCGCTTCCAGCCCGAACTCGGCGGCCTGGCGGACATGCCGGCCCCAGTCGGCCTCCGGATTGTCCTGCGAATGCGCATGTTTGAAGGCGACGCCGGAGGCTGTCTCCGGTAGCTCCGGCACGAACGCCAGACCGCCGCCCTGCCCGGCCACGCCGGATGTGCCGTCGGCGCGCGCGCCGCTGCGGGCATCGAGATCGAAATAATCGGTGCCGGTGCCCTTGTCGGTGTAGGCCACGGCGCAACCTTTCGGCAGCCCCCAGGCGCCGGCCACTGCGATCGCGCCGTAGACACCGCGCGAACCCGACGACGGCGCCACCAGCAGACAACGGCGCTTGCGGTCGAAGCCGTCGGGCACCTGCGCCAGCACGCGATGCGGATGACGCGCGCCCGGTACGGTCGCGAACGCCGAAAATTCGCGGCCCGGCACGGTCGCGGTACTGCCGTAGACCTCTCCGTAACCGCCGCCCGGAGCGAGGTCGGCGATACCGCGCCAGTTGCTCCAGATCGCCCGTCGCCGCAGTTCGGCTGCGGTCGGCGCAGCGACGTCGGCGAACGCCGGTGCGGCGAGGCTCCGCAATCCGGCCAGGCCCAGCCCGGCGGTCAGCAGATCATCGCCGTCGCGATGGAGGGTCGCGCGCTCGGCGCTGAACATGGTCGACTCCCGGTCTTTGACACCTCCCGAGGTACGCGGGCCGGCGGCGCAAGCGGCCACGGACAATGCCAGCGTCAGGGGAACGGACAGCCGGAACGCGGAACGAAGCGATATCGAGGTCATAACTCCGCACCGTAACAGCCGACAGCGGCTGCGGCATCGTACTTTGGTACCAGATCGCCGAGGGCGCGCCGACGCACGGGCCGCACCGCGCCCTGCTAGGCTTGATTCCCACGTGCGCATGCACGCGCAGCCCCCGATATCGACACCGCCATGCCGCGACCCTCATGCCGCAACTGCTGATCGCCGACGACCACCCGCTGTTCCGCGCCGCGCTCCGCGGTGCGGCAGCCGAGGCCGTCGCGGATGTCGGCACCTGCGAGGCGGCATCGCTGGACGAGGTGCTGGCCATACTCGAAGCGCGCCCGGATATCGACCTCGTCCTGCTCGACCTGCACATGCCCGGCAATCACGGCCTCGCCGGGTTGGCCGCGATCCGCGCCCAGTACCCGGCGGTGGCGGTGGCGTTGGTTTCCGCGAACGAAGACCCGCAGATCATCCGCCGCGCGCTGGACCACGGCGCCGCCGGTTACATTCCGAAAAGCGCCGGCCTGGAAGAACTGCGCGACGCCATCCGCACCGTGCTGGGCTGCGAGGAATGGCTGCCGCCCGCGCTGCGCCCCGCCGTGGCCCGCGCCCGCTCCGCGCCCGGCGACGCCGACCTCGCCGCCCGCCTCGCCAGCCTCACCCCGCAGCAGTTCCGCGTGCTCGCCCTCGTCGCCCAGGGCCTGCTCAACAAACAGATCGCCGACCGCCTCGACGTGCAGGAGCGCACCATCAAGGCCCACCTCAGCGCGATCTTCGAGAAACTCGGCGCGCGCAATCGAACGCAGGCGAGCGTGATTCTGCGAGAGTTGGAGATTAGTGATCCTGCGCGGCAGACCGGCGAGTCGTGAGCATGCGAAGCTCCGCGCGATGACGATCAAGCCGTTCCTGAAACCGTTCATCGCCATCGCCGTCATCGCGGCCGTACTGCTCTACTGGCGCCACTGGATCCACACACGACGCGCGCGGAAGAAAGCCGAAGCCCGCGCGCTGGTCGCGAAAGACAGAACCACGCTGGGCCGATCATTGCATTCGGATCCTCTACCGGGCTCTGTCGGCTTTTCGCCTGATTGTTCCTGCACGGGGTAGATGCGATGATCGGCTTGGGACGGCGCTAGCTGAAGGGCTTCGCCGCAGAAAGCTCGGCCGGAGGGGAATGTATGTCGCAACGGCATCGGGTTGACGCATTCGGGATTCAATCTAACAGCGCATTCAAGCGCATGGCTTTCGTGCTGGTATTGCTTGCAGGCATTTCCGGCAGCGCATTCGCCGCGGACTACTGCTACGACGAAGGCGATGGATGCGTTTACGACACGCTGGAGGATGCCGAGGCCGCCATGCGCGCCGACGCGAAGTGGCTTGGAGATGGCGATCTCGCCGTCCATGTCGGCACGGAACCCTATCTCAACGACCGCCTCAAGCTGCGATACAAGGTGCCGGATCGCAGGGCGGACGCCATCTATGGCCCGATGTATTTCGCGGACATGGGCATCAAGGGGGAGGGGCGATTCGGCTGTATGCCCGATGGTGCCGATCCGCGCCCCGGATACAGCGACTGGTGTGGCAGCGAGGCCAACCTCATCGCCCAGGCCCAAACGCACCTGCTGACCGGTTGGCCGGGCTGCACACTGACAGGCACCACTGTGCAGGGCGAATACAGCTCACCCAACCTCCAGGGTGTGTCCAGCAGCCGATACGGGAAAGTCGAATTCAACTACCGCAGTATGCGGACCACCGCCAACTGCCCCACGACGACGCAGACCTGGAACTGGACGCTCCACAAGGAGACCACTGTCGAATGCCGATCCGGCTTCCGCGCGATCACCATGCCCGTGGTGGAAGGCGAATTCGAAACCGAGAACCTGTGCAGT
>JAIMJQ010000065.1:0-7837 GCA_020693165.1 Xanthomonas sp.
ATCGTCCAGACAAGTCTGGACCCACAAGATCAAGAGACAGAGCAGCAGCGAGGTCGTCCAGACAAGTCTGGACCCACAAGATCAAGTCTGGACCCACCAGATCAAGAGAAGGGGCAGCAGCAAGATTGTCCAGACAAGTCTGGACCCACGAAAGTCGGGCATAAAAGAAGGGCCCGTTTCCGGGCCCTTCGAAGTTACTACGCGTACAGCTTGTTATTAGAACGTCTGGGTGTAGCGGAAGTACGGGGTGCGACCGTACTGGTCATACAGACCGAAGTCGAAGCCACGGCCAGTCGGATCGTACGGATCGATGACGGGGCCCTTGTCGGCAACGTTCTGCACGCCTAGGGTGAAACGGCCATTCCACGGCGAGTTCCAGCTGGCCTGCAGGTCGTTGGTGGTCCACGACGGCAGACGATCCGGGTAGTCCGGGTCGCCCAGCGCGCCGGCGGTCGACTCGGTGCCGTGGATGTAGTTGATGTTCCACGCGAAGTTGAAGTCGCCCCAGGTCCATTCGTTGGTCAGCACCGCACGGTACTTCGGAATGCCCGGCTCGTCGATGATGTTGTCACCGCCGTCGATCGTGTACTGATGCGAGTAGCTGATCTGGAACTGGTTGCGCAGGCTGCCGTAGTCGGCGAAATCGAAGTTGGTACGGACATTCATGTCAATACCGTCAGCATCGATCGTGCCGAGGTTGGTGAAGCCACGCTGTGCGTACAGGATTTCACCCGTACCCGGCGCGCGCGCCAGACCGAGGCCCAGCGCCGGGATCGGCGGCGAAGCGTTCGGCGGCAGGTTGCTCAGGCCCGGGGGGCAGTTCGAGGACGCGCCCGACAGACAGTTGACGATCTGCGGGGTGCTGATGGCAGCGATACGGCCGTCGATGCTGGTATCCCAGAAGTCGACGGACATGTTCAGCCAATCGGTCGCATCCCATGCCAGACCGGCTGACCACTGATCCGAATTTTCCGAGCTCAGGTTCGGGTTGCCGATGACATACGCGCTGACCTGCGTGGAGCAGTTGGCCGGCAGGCCGAAAGCAACACAGGTCTGGCTATCGGTGACGGTGTCAGCCGAGAACGACGGCTGCTGCGACAGGATGTCGAGCGTCGGCGCGCGGAAGCCCTGACCCCAACTGGCGCGCAGCACAAGGTTTTCGATCGGGGTGTAGCGAACCGAGATCTTCGGCGAGGTGTCGGAGCCGTAGTCGCTGTAGTTGTCCCAGCGAGCCGCGAGGTTGAACTCAAGGTTCTCCAGGACCGGGAACAGCGCTTCGGCGTAGGCTGCTGCGACCGAACGACCACCGAAGGCCGAGTTGCCGGCGGAACCGACGATCTGGCCCGAGGACTGCAGGGTATCGTAGATGTCGGAGTACGACTCGTCGCGATATTCCGCGCCGAACGCGAGGCCGGCAACGCCGCCCGCCATTTCGAACAGGTCGACGTTCGACTGCGCGTACAGCTCTTCGATGATGAAGGTGCTCTCGCGGTTGATCGTGGCGATCAGGCCGTCGAGGATCGAGCGCGGGTTGGCCGACGGGGCGTAGATGTTGTACGAACCATCCGCGATGGCCGCCTGGGCCAGACCACCGACGACGTAGTTGCGGCCGAGTTCCAGGTACTTGGACTCGACATGGCGACCACCGAAGTTCACATCGAAATTGCCGATGCGGCCGTCGAAGCCGAGGTCGAAGTAATAGACGTTGGCATCGGTGGTGGTGTCGCGATTGCCGAGCGCCGCAAAGCGATGGCGCAGGAACACCGGACGGGTGGGGTCATAGCCGGCATTCGGGAAGCGCACCGCCGGATGGTTCGGGGAACCGACCGGGATGAACGGCTGGCCACCCGGCCACGGCGACGACGGCACCGGGGCGTAACGACCGAAGGACTCGACGCGGCTGACGTTGGCGTTCAGGTAGGTCGACCAGTCTTCGTTGATCTCGTAGTTGCCACGCGTGAACAGCGCGCTGTTGCGGATTTCCGCTTCGTCGGCGGCGACGAGGTTGAAATCGTACAGGCAGCGGGTGCTGGCACCGGAACCGGACGTCCGGAAACCGACGTCGGAGCAGCCACCCGGCGGCACCGAACCGTTGGTCGGGTTGCCCAGGAAACCGCCCGGCACGAAACCATACAGCGAGCCCGCCGAGGCGTTGGCAACCATGAAGTTGTTCGAGAAGCTCGACGCACCCGGGGCCTTCACCGCGCTGTCGCGCGAGAAGATGATGCCGCGGTTGCTGTACGAAGCACCGGCGATGATGTTGCCGCGGTCACCCGCTGCACCAAAGATCACCGAACCTTCTTCCGTCTCGCCACCCTCGGCCGACGGATTGCCCATGCCCCAGCTCAGCTCGACGCCGGAGAAATCGCGACGGGTGATGATGTTGACCACGCCGCCGATTGCATCCGAACCGTAGATGGCGGACGCGCCATCGGTCAGGATTTCAATACGCTCAACGGCAGCCAGCGGGATGCTGTTGAGATCCTGGCCCTGACCTGCCTGCGGCGCGATCGGGGCGCGACGGCCGTCGATCAGGATCAGGGTGCGGGCGCCGCCCAGACCACGCAGAGACAGTTCGGCGAAAGACTGCGCCGACGAACCGGACTGCGGGCGGAACGAACCGAAGGAGTTGAAAGTGGTGTTACGCAGGTAGTCAGCGACGGACACATCGCCCGACAGCTCCAGCTGCTGGCGGTCGATGACGGTGACCGGAACGGAGCCTTCGGCATCCGTGCGCTTAATGCGCGAACCGGTAACCTCAACGGTCTCCATCTGGGCGGTGTCGCCGTCCTCATCGTCCTGAGCGAAGGCCGGAGCCATCGACAGGGCGGCCACCGAGCCAAACGCAAGCGCGGCGGTGATGGCACGATTCAGTTCACGTAGTTGCAAGCTCATTTAGCACTCTCCAAAAGACTTCACGGATACCTCTCGGGACTTTTTGCCTTCCTGACAGGACTTTCGTCCTAGCCCCATCCCTGAGCGTCAGCGAGGCTAACAAATTCCTAACGGTTGCAAAAGTGCCGTTGCAGCGTCTCTTTTCGGCAACATTCCTGCGGGTTTCCGTGGGAGCGGGCTTGTCCCGCAAGCTCTGGGTGGAATGCTGGCGACAGGAAATGGCTTCGCAGTTGACGTTGTGGGTCGGGATTCGTCCGGACGCTTTCTCCGGAGAGCGTCCAGACAAGTCTGGGCCCACAGAAGCTGAAGAGCGTCCAGACAAGTCTGGACCCACAGCGGCTGAAGAGCGTCCAGACAAGTCTGGACCCACAGAGGCTGAAGAGCGTCCAGACAAGTCTGGGCCCACAGAGGCTGGAGAGCGTCCAGACAAGTCTGGACCCACAGAGGCTGAAGATCGTCCAGACAAGTCTGGACCCACAGAAGCCGGAGAGCGTCCAGACAAGTCTGGACCCACAAAGGCAAGAAGCGTCCAGGCAAGCCTCGCTGCGCAAAAGCCGTATTCTCCGTACCCTGCCGTATCCATGACGAGGACGCATGTCTCACGACCGTCGCCAGTTCCTGCGCCACGCCATCCGGCTGGGCATGGCGACGTCGTTGCTCGGCGGCCTCGGCACGCTGGCGGGTTGCGAGGTGCGGCCGCGCCGACTGCAATCGGCGGGTGCGGCGCTGCTGCCGGTCAAGGACGCGACCACCGGGCTGCCGCTGCTGCATCTTCCGCCCGGCTTTCGCTATTTCACTTTTGGCTGGGCCGGCGAGGCGCTACCCGGAGGCGGGGCGATACCCACCAATGCCGATGGCATGGGCGTGGTCGCCGCATCCGGCAGTGGGCTGACGCTGATCCGCAATCACGAGATTGTCGATGCCAATGGCGCTTTTGCGCCGGGCGGCGAGCCCTGGGATCGGAACTGCGGCGGCGGCTGCATCAGCCTGCGCGTCGATCTGGCGTCCGAGACGCTGGTCGCCGCTGCGCCGGCGCTGACCGGCACGCTGGTCAACTGCGCCGGCGGCGTCACGCCGTGGGGCACCTGGATCAGTTGCGAGGAAATCGTGGTTGGCGATGACCAGATTCGACCCAATGCGTTGGGCCAGCGCGATGTCCGCCTCGACAAGGCGCATGGCTTTGCGTTCGAGGTCAGCGCCGAGGGGCCGCCGCGCGCGCGCCCGATTCCGGACATGGGCCTGTTCCGCCATGAGGCGGTGGCTTTCGACCCCGCCAGCGGACACGCATACCTGACCGAAGATCGCGATGACAGCGCCGGTTTCTACCGATTCACGCCGCGGATGCCGGGCCAGCTCGCAGCCGGCGGCACGCTGGAAATGCTGATCGCCGACCGCGCTCCCGATCTGCGCCGGGGCGTGCGCAAGGGTCAGCGCTGGCCGGTGCGTTGGGCACCGATTGCCGATCCCAGCCGTGGCCATTCGCCCGGCACGCGCGATCAGGGCGGCGTGCTGCACCAGGGGCTGGCCGGTGGCGGCTCGCGCTTTCTGCGCCTCGAAGGCTGCTTGATGCGCAGCGACGGCGTCTGGTTCACCTCCACTTCCGGCGGCGACGCCGGCGGTGGACAGATCTGGCGCTTCGATCCGGTCGCGTCGGAACTGGAACTGATGCACGAGGTCGATGATTCCGAGCAGATGGATTATCCCGACAACATCGCCGAGGGACCGGGCGCCGGCATGGTGATCTGCGAGGACAGCAAGATCCGCAAGCGCCAGAAACTGAAGTGGCTCGGGCGCGACGGACGTCTGCTGACGCTGGCCGAGAACCATTCGCGCATTGATGGCGTCGATTACGCCGCCGCCGAATGGGCTGGCTGCTGCGTGTCGCCCGACGGTCGCTGGCTGTTTGCCAACGTTTTCCGCCCGGGCTTCACGGTCGCCATCACCGGTCCGTGGGAGGATTTGCTGAATGACTGAGGAGGCTCGATGAGCGCACTTCCGATCAACTCGCCGTATGCAGCCGTTTCCGCCTTGCTCGTGCTGGCACTGGCGCTGGCGTTGCTGATCCGGCCGCTGCTCGCCTGAACCCAAGGAACCGACCCGTGAATCCAGTCGCGACAACCTTCTCCGCACGCAGCGCCTTGCTGCTGTTGTGCGCTCTGGCGGCACTCGGTGCCTGCGGTGGCCCGCGCCGGGTGCTCGGCCCACCGGCCTTGAGCGTGCAGGAAATCGAGGCCGTCGACGGGCATTACTTCGCCCGCGTCCGCGTCGACAGCCCGGCGAGCATGCCGGTGACGCTGGCGCGCTTCGACTGGCGCCTGAGCTTCGACGGGTCGCCGACGGCAAACGGATCGCAGGCGCTGTCGCAGACACTGCCGCCGGTTTCCGGCGATGTGGTGCGCGTCGACCTGGGACCGGTCGCCAGCCTGCCGCTGCTGGCCAGTCTGACCCCCGACAGCAGCATCGCCTACGCACTTGAGGGCGAACTCCAGTGCTCCGAGCCTAATGTTCGTTTCTCGCTGCGCTACGACGGCCGCCTGCGGGCGACGCCGGGCAAGCCGGGATCGTTCAGGTGATGCCGCAGGGGTTGATGGTTTGCATGCAGGTTCGACGCGAAGCAGGCCGATCTGCATGATTCGTTGTCGCGAGGCATTGGATGTATTCAAAGCCGCTCACCCTGAGCAGAGCATCCTGGCTTCATCGGGATGCGGCGTCGAAGGGCGCGCGTGCCGCACGAACCCGCATGTCCTCTGCTCACCGATGCCCAGCGCTCCCACCCCACTCACCATCGAAATCAGTTTCCGAACCTTTTGAGAGGACACCTCCGATGAAATACACCGCCCCGCAGACCGACATGCGCTTTGTGCTGTTCGACGTGCTCGACGCCACGAGCCTCTACGCCCAGCTCCCAGGCGGCGAGAACGTTTCCCGTGAACTGGTCGAAGCAATCCTCGAAGAGGGCGCCAAGTTCTGCGAGCAGGTGCTGGTGCCGACCAATGCGATCGGCGACGAGGAAGGCTGCGTGTTCGAGAAGTCGTCGAAGATGGTGACCACGCCGGCGGCATTCCGGGAAGCCTATGACCGCTTCGTCGAGGGCGGCTGGACCGGCCTGTGCGGCGATCCGGCCTACGGCGGCCAGGGTATGCCGGAGAGCGTCGGCTATGTGTTCAAGGAAATGATCGAATCGGCGAACGTCGCCTGGGGCACCTACCCGCTGCTGTCGGCCGGCGCCGTCGATGCGATGACCCACCACGGCGAGCAATGGCAGCGCGACGTGTTCATCCCGCGCATCCTGTCGGGCGAATGGACCGGCACCATGTGCCTGACCGAGCCGCACTGCGGATCGGACCTCGGCCTGCTGCGCACCCGCGCCGAACCGCAGGGCGATGGCACCTACCACCTCTCCGGCACCAAGATCTTCATCACCGCCGGCGAACACGACATGAGCAAGAACATCGTGCACCTGGTGCTGGCGCGCCTGCCGGATGCGCCGCCGGGCACCAAGGGCATCAGCATGTTCATCGTGCCCAAGTACAAGGTGTCGCGCGACGGCGTCGTCGGCAACCGCAACACGGTGTCCGCCGGCAGCATCGAGCACAAGATGGGCCTCAAGGGCTCGGCGACCTGCGTGATGAATTTCGACGGCGCCGAGGGTTACCTGATCGGCCAGCCGAACCGCGGTTTGAACGCCATGTTCACGATGATGAACACCGCGCGCCTGGGTGTCGGCGTGCAGGGCCTCGGGCTGATCGAAGTGTCGCACCAGAACGCACTGGCCTATGCGAAGGACCGCCTGCAGATGCGCTCGCTGTCTGGCGCCAAGCGCCCGGACAAGCCGGCCGATCCGATCATCGTGCACCCGGACGTGCGGCGCATGCTGATGACGCAGAAGGCGATCGCCGAAGCCGGTCGTGCGCTGTGCATCTACTCGGCGCTGCAGGTGGATCTGGTGTCGAAGCACCCGGACGCCAGCGTGCGCCAGCGCGCCGACGAGATCCTGAGTTTTCTGACGCCGATCAGCAAGGCGATGCTCACCGAGCTTGCGATCGAGTGCACCAGCCACGGCATCCAGGTACTTGGCGGCCATGGCTATATCCGCGAGTGGGGACTGGAGCAGTTCCTGCGCGATGCGCGCATCACCACCATCTACGAGGGTACCACCGGCATCCAGGCGCTGGATCTGCTCGGGCGCAAGATCATGGGCCAGCAGGCGATCGGCCTGCGTCATTTCCTTGGCGAGATCGGCGCCTTCTGCCAGGCGCATGCCGACAACGCCGCAATCGCCTCGCAGGTGGCGACGGTCGCCCGCTACGCCAAGGAATGGGAAGCGCTGACCCGCGAGATCGGCACGAAGTCCGCCCAGAACGCCGACGAGATCGGTGCGGCAGCGGTTGACTACCTGTTCTACTCGGGCTACGTCACCTTCGCCTATTTCATGGCGCGCGAGGCCGAAGCGGTGTCGCGCGCGGATTTCGCCGGGACGCCGGAATTCCGCGATGCCAAACTGGCCACGGTCGGCTTTTATTTCGACCGCCTGTTGCCACGCACCCTGACCCACGCCGCCGGCGTGCGCGCAGGCGCGGCTTCGTTGACCACCGGCGTGGAGGCGGCGTTGGCTTGAGCGCCGGTTTTCCGCCGCATGCCTTTGCAGTGCCGAGCTTGCTCGGCACGGCTTGGGTAGTGCCGAGCTGGCTCGGCATGGATGTGCGAAACAGCAGTGGAGCAAGCTCCGTTTTCGCAACTATTCGGTGGAGCCGTTGCGTATTGCCAGTCCCACGCGGATGCTCGGACCTCGACCCGATCCACCGCAAGAACCGTTCGTCCTGAGCGTTTCCCGCGAGCCCTGCGAGCGGGAAACAGTCGAAGGACGCCCGCCGCACACCCGCTCGGCTTGCGCTTCGCGAAAGCTCAATCGAGCGCCAATGGCGCAAAGTGCGCTGGGTGC
>JAIMJQ010000065.1:7885-9646 GCA_020693165.1 Xanthomonas sp.
ACGGGGGAAACGCTCAGGACGAACGGTTTCGCGATAGGTCTACCGAATGGTTACCCGTTTTCCGTCAATTCATAGCGTAAGCAAGGCAAGAGCAGCGGAGCAAACTCCGCTCAACAGGTCCGAGGCAGATCGAGGATGTCATGCATGCAACTGGCGGTTGTTATCCGCTCGCCCTGCTCTGCCGGGCCGGCTTCGAGCCCGACCTGATCGAGGAATTGCGCGCGTGGTATGCGGCGCGCAAGGTGGTTGCGAAGATCGAATCGACTCAGGAAGCGGTGGTGCGCGTCGGGCCGGTTGCGGGGATTCCGCGACTGGCGGATCTGGTGTTCGCGCGCGACATGCTGGTCGTCGACCGCGAACTGATCGATCTCAACGTCAAAGACCGGGTCACACCGATCGGCCAGGCGCTGGATGCTGCCGGTGCGTTTGCGCAGCTGTCGATGCTGGCGCCGGACAGCGAGTCGACCAAACCGCTGGCACCGTTGCTGAGCGCACTGGAGGCACGGCTGCGCAACAAGGTTTCTGCAGATGCCGGCGCTACGCAGGCTGCGGTCTGGATGCTGGCCGGTACGCATGCGCTGATTGGCCATCCGCCGCCGGATGGCGCGGCGCGCTTCGTCGGCGGGGTTCCGCGTCTGAAGTTCCCGCGCGGCGCGCCGTCGCGGTCGACGCTGAAGCTCGACGAAGCTTTTCAGGTGTTGCTGACCGACGCCGAGCGTGGCGCACTGCTGCGCTCCGGGCTGTCGGCGGTCGATCTCGGTGCAGCGCCTGGCGGCTGGACCTACCAACTGGTAGCGCGCCAGATCCGGGTCACGGCGATCGACAATGGCCGCGTTGATGCCGGGCTGATGGCCAGCGGCCTGGTCACGCATTTGCGCGAAGACGGCTTTCGCTACCGGCCGCCGCGACCGGTCGACTGGCTGGTGTGCGACATGGTCGAGAAACCGGGGCGCGTGGCCGAGCTGGTGGCGCGCTGGTTCGCCTCGGGCTGGTGCCGGGCCGCGGTGTTCAACCTCAAACTGCCGATGAAACGGCGGTTCGAGGCGTGGATGCAGGCGCGGCTGTTGCTGCAGCCGCTGGCGGCCGATCACCAGATCCGCGCGCGCCAGCTGTATCACGATCGCGAAGAGATCACCGTGGCGGTGGTGCCGAACAGCTCGCGCCGCAAAAGTGCGCCCACGGCGGCAACCCAGCCGCGCGCTGTTGTGGGAGCAAGCTTGTCGCGCGAGCGTGGCTTGCGGACTGGCCCAGTGACGAGCTCGCGCCGCACCGGTGCGCGCACCGGCGGAGCGCCCAAACCCACTGGCGGCCGCCGATCGCGCAGCCGCTGAAAGCAATCGGCGCGAATGCCGGTCGTCTATGTCGGTGACAGCCGATTCCTGGTTGTCATTGTCCACGTGCGGGGATAATTTTGGGCCGCCGAGGACTGATCGGCTGCGGCATGGCTACGCGGGTGGCCAAACTTCGCCCCGACCGGGGCACTCAATCATGTGATCGGAGAATCAACTCATGAGCAACAAAATGATCAAGCCGGTTTCCCTGGCCGTGGGCGCGGCGTTCCTGGGCAGCCTGACCTTCGGTGCCTACGCCGCCAATGGCACAGGCCTGCAGGCGACTGATCTGGCGCAGGGCTACATGCTGGTCGGCGACGACAAGGCCAAGGAAGAGGGCAAGTGCGGCGAGGGCAAGTGCGGCGGCGCCAAGGCCGAAGAAGGCAAGTGCGGCGGCGACAAGGCCAAGGAAGAAGGCAAGTGAGGCGGC
>JAIMJQ010000065.1:9659-11576 GCA_020693165.1 Xanthomonas sp.
CAGAGGGCACCTGCGGCGGCGACAAGGCCAAGGCAGAAGGCAAGTGCGGCGGCGACAAGGCCAAGGCAGAAGGCAAGTGCGGCGGCGCTGCCTGATCGGCTGAACCTCGGGGGCGACCATGACCGTGCTCGAATCGCGCAGTGCAGGCATCGGGTTGCGACGCAGCCTGCTGCCCGAACTCGATGCCGCCGGCGATTTGTCGCGGTCGATCGATTTTTTCGAGGTCGCTCCCGAAAACTGGCTGGGTGTCGGCGGAAGGCTGGGCAAGGCCTTCCGCCGCTACACCGAACGATTCCCGTTCATCGTCCACGGCCTGTCTTTGTCGCTTGGCGGCCCCGATCCGCTCGACGAAATCTTCCTGCAACGCCTCAAGGGCTTTCTCGACGAGCATGGCATCGTGCTCTACAGCGAGCATTTGAGCTGGTGCAGCGATGGTGCCCACCTCTACGACCTGCTGCCGATCCCGTTCACCGCCGATGCCGTGAAGCACGTGGCGGCGCGCATTCGGCGCACCCAGGACATTCTCGGCCGGCGCATCGCCGTCGAGAACGCATCGTTCTACACGCCGCTCGCGAGCGAACTCAGTGAGCCCGAATTCCTGCTGGCGGTGGTCGCCGAGGCCGACTGCGAGTTGCTGCTCGACGTCAACAACGTCTACGTCAACAGCATCAACCACCGCTACGACCCGCGCGCCTTCATCGACCGCATGCCGGCACAGCGCATCGCCTACCTGCATGTCGCCGGCCATTACAACGAAGCACCAGACCTGATCGTCGACACCCATGGTGCCGATATCGTTGATCCGGTCTGGGATTTGCTGTCCTACACTTACGAACGCATCGGTCTGCGCCCTACCCTGCTCGAACGCGACTTCAACATTCCGCCGCTGCCGCAGCTGCTGGAGGAGCTCGGGCGCGTCCGCGAGCGCCAGGCCGCGGTCGCAAGCCTGGCTGCCGCCCCGCCGTCGGCGCTGAACCGGCCGCGCCATGCCGTCGTTTGAGCAGTTGCAGCAGGACTTCGCGCGACACCTGCGCAACCCTGTCGAGATCGCCGTGCCGCCAGGCCTCGAAGACCGGCGCGTGCAGATCTATCGCGAACTGCTGTTCAACAATGTCTGCGGCCTGCTGGCCGGCAACTTCCCGGTGATCCGGCGCCTGCTCGATGGCTCCGAGTGGCCGCAGCTGGTGCGTCGCTTCTACGTCGAGCACGCCGCGCACACGCCGCTGTTCCACGAACTCGGCAGCGAGTTCGTGCGCTTCCTTGGCGAGCATCCGCAGCACTGGGCGACGCAGCGACCGTTCCTGCACGAACTCGCGCATTACGAGTGGGCGGAGCTGGCGCTGGATCTGGCCGATGCCGATATCGAGTCCGCTGCCGCGGGAACGCAGCGCGGCGATCCGATCGACGCGGTGCCGGTGGTGTCGCCGGTGGCGTGGGTGCTGGGCTATCGCTTCCCCGTGCACCTCATTCGCAGCGATTTCCAGCCCACCGAGGCGCCGCAGCAGCCGACCTGGCTGCTGATCTACCGCAACCGCGCCGACCGCGTGCAGTTCCAGGCGCTGGAACCGCTGGCGGCGCGGCTGCTGACCGTGGCGCAGGAATCCGAAGGCAAGACCGGGCGCGAGCTGGTGATGCTACTGGCGGCGGAAGTTGCCCACCCGCGGCCCGAAACGTTGATCGAACCGGCGCGCACCCTGTTCCGCGGTTGGATGCAGCGCGATGTCATCGTGGGGACGCGGGGGGTCTGAGCGTTCGAGCTCGGGTGGGTCCAGACTTGTCTGGACGCCTGTCGGCTTCTGTGGGTCCCAGACAAGTCTGGACGCCTGATAGCTTCTGTGGGTCCAGACTTGTCTGAACGCCTGATAGCTTCTGTGGGTCCAGACTTGTCTGAACGCCTGATAGCTTCTGTGGGTCCAG
>JAIMJQ010000065.1:11693-20236 GCA_020693165.1 Xanthomonas sp.
CCACAACAGCAAAGCTGGGAGCGTCCAGACAAGTCTGGACCCACAACAGCAGAGCTGGGAGCGTCCAGACAAGTCTGGACCGACAACAGCAGAGCTGGGAGCGTCCAGACAAGTCTGGACCCACAACAGCAAAGCTGGGAGCGTCCAGACAAGTCTGGACCCACAACAGCAGAGCTGGGAGCGTCCAGACAAGTCTGGACCGACAACAGCAGAGCTGGGAGCGTCCAGACAAGTCTGGACCCACAACAGCAAAGCTGGGAGCGTCCAGACAAGTCTGGACCCACAACAGCAGAGCTGGGAGCGTCCAGACAAGTCTGGACCGACAACAGCAGAGCTGGGAGCGTCCAGACAAGTCTGGACCCACAACAGCAGAGCTGGGAGCGTCCAGACAAGTCTGGACCGACAACAGCAGAGCTGGGAGCGTCCAGACAAGTCTGGACCCACAACAGCAGAGCTGGGAGCGTCCAGACAAGTCTGGACCGACAACAGCAGAGCTGGGAGCGTCCAGACAAGTCTGGACCCACAACAGCAGAGCTGGGAGCGTCCAGACAAGTCTGGGCCCACAACAGCGCCAGCCTGAAGCCCCGCTGGCCGATATGTTGCAGCGCGGTAGAGCGCCGGCTCTAGCGGCGCTATCTTTACGCTTCCTTCGCATCTCAGCGACCCATACCTTTCGTCATGAGCGCCGTACGCAGTTCTGATGCCGGCCCCGGGCTGGCGCACGTCCAGGAATCCCTGAAGTCACTGGTCAGCGGACCCAAATTGAAAGAAGCGCAAGCGTTTGCGGCGCTGCTGTTCGAACATCATCCGGAGGATGAGTTCGGCGAGCGCGCGCCGCAGGTTTGGGCGGCGTTGACGCTCGACCTGCTGCGCTTCTTCCGCGAGCGCGCGGCGCACGGGGCCAAGATCCGCGCTTACAACCCGAGCGCGGACGACAACGGCTGGGAATGCACCCATACGGTGATCCAGATCGTCAACGACGACATGCCGTTCCTGGTCGACACCGTGTGCATGGCGATCGCCCAGGACAACACGCTGAGTCACCTGATCATGCATCCGGTGATCAGGGTCCAGCGCGATCCGGCGGGCCACATCCTCGCGTTTCGCGCCGAAGACGGCGAGCGCCCCGAATCGCTGATGCACATCGAGATCGATCGCCAGACCGAACCCGGTCGGCTGGAAGCGCTGTGCGAACGCATCGAGCGCGCGCTCGGCGACGTGCGTGCCTGCGTGCGCGATTTCGACGCCATGCACACGCGCATGCTGGCGCTGGCGGAGGGACTCGGCCAACGCGAATTGATGCACGATGCCGAGCATGTCGCCGAGTGCGCCGATTTTCTGCGCTGGATCGCCGACGACCATTTCACCTTTCTCGGCTACCGCGCCTACGAAACCACGCAGCAGGACGGCACTGCGGTGCTGCGCGCCATATCAGGCAGCGGCCTTGGCCTGCTGCGCGGCGACGAGTCGCAGTTGCCGGCGCGGCCGCTGGCATCGCTGGCCGCACGCGACCTGCCGGCGAACACCCTGCCCGACTTGCTGATTCTGTCAAAAACCAATGCGCGGTCGACCGTGCATCACCCGGGCTACATGGACTACATCGGCGTGCTGCATCTCGACGCCAATGGTCGTCCGGTCGGCGAGGATCGCTTCCTCGGCCTCTACACCTCGACCGCCTACACCACGCGGCCGAAGGACATCCCGCTGATCCGCACCAAGGTCGACGCGGTGTTCGCGCTGAGCAAGCTGCACCGCAGCGGGCATGGCGCCAAGCGCCTTCAGCACCTGCTGGAGACGCTGCCGCGCGACGAGTTGTTCCAGTCCAGCGTCGATGAACTGTTCCACACTTCGATCGGCATCCTCAACCTGCAGGAGCGCCAGCGGACGCGGCTGTTCGTCCGTCGCGACCGCTTCGGCCGCTATTTCTCGTGCCTGGTCTACATCCCGCGCGACCGCTTCACCAGCGAAATCCGCGAACGCATCGAAGGCACGCTCAAGCGCGCCTTCAATGGCGAACGTTTTGATTCCTCGGTGGCGGTGTCCGAATCGGTGCTGGCACGCCTGCACGTCGTGGTGAGGCCGAAGTCCGGCGAGAAACCCGAGTACGACGTCCACGAGATCGAAGCCAGGCTGACGCAGATCGTGCGCAACTCGCAGGACGAGCTGCGCGATATCCTGATCGAGAAGCACGGCGAGGAGCGCGGGATCAAACTCGCCAACCGCTTCGGTCGTGCCCTGCCTGCTGGCTATATCGAGGCGGTGACGCCGTGGATCGCGGCTAACGATGTCGAAGCCGCATCGCAGTTGAAAGACAGCCACGACGTCCGCCTGCAGTTGTACCGCCCGCGCAAGAAGAGCGACGGCGCGCTGCGCTTCAAGGTGTTCAAGATGGGCGCGCCGATCGCGTTGTCGGATGCCTTGCCGATGCTCGAAAACATGGGCCTGCGGGTGAATTCCGAGCACCCGTACGAGTTGCAGGTGCCCGGGATCAACATCCATATCCAGGACTTCGAGGTCGAGCCGGTGGTCGCGCTCGGCGACAACCTCGATCAGGTGCGGGAACGTTTCCAGAACGGTTTCGAGCAGATCTGGCGCGGCCGCGTCGAGAGCGACGGCTTCAATCGCCTGGTGCTCGCCGCCCAACTCGATGTGCGCGAAGTCACGCTGCTGCGCGGCTACTGCAAGTACCTGCAGCAGGTGGGCGTCACCTACTCGCAGGCCTACATGGAACGCGTGCTGGCCTTGCATCCGGTGACCACGCGAATACTGGTGGAGTTGTTCCATGCGCGCTTTGATCCGGAGCGCGAGGTCAAGTCGCACGCCGATGCGGCGCGGCGGCGAATGGAGCGCGACTTCGGCGCGCTCGCCACCGAGTACGTCCGCAGCCGCGTACCGACGCTGGTCGCCAGCGTGCTCGATGCCTACGTCAAGCCGCGCGCGGAACAGGTCGCGATCCTGGAAAACCTGCTTTCCGAGCTGTTCGAGCAGGTCTCCAGCCTCGACGAGGACCGCATCCTGCGCGCTTTCGAGGACAGCGTACGCGCCACCTTGCGCACCAATCACTACCAGCGCCTCGACGGCAAGCCCAAGGACTACCTGTCGTTCAAGTTCGATTCGTCGATGGTGCCGGGCATGCCCAAGCCGGTGCCGTACCGCGAGATCTTCGTCTACTCGCCGCGCGTCGAGGGTGTGCACCTGCGCATGGGCACGGTGGCGCGCGGTGGCCTGCGCTGGTCTGACCGTCGCGAGGACTTCCGCACCGAAGTGCTCGGCCTGATGAAGGCGCAGCAGGTCAAGAACACGGTGATCGTGCCGGTCGGCGCCAAGGGCGGCTTCTACGTCAAGCAGCCGCCGGTCGGTGGCGATCGCGATGCGGTGCTGGCCGAGGGCGTCGCCTGCTACCGCACCTTCATCCGCGGCCTGCTCGACATCAGCGACAACATCGTCGACGGCGCGCTGGTGCCACCGGGTCACGTCGTGCGCCACGACCTGGATGATCCCTACCTGGTGGTCGCGGCGGACAAGGGCACGGCGACTTTCTCCGATATCGCCAACGCGCTCAGCCAGGAATACGGATTCTGGCTCGACGACGCCTTTGCGTCAGGCGGCTCCAAAGGTTACGACCACAAGAAGATGGGTATCACCGCCAAGGGCGGCTGGGAGAGCGTAAAGCGCCACTTCCGCGCCATCGGCAAGGACTGCCAGACCGAGGAATTCACCTGCGTCGGCATCGGCGACATGTCCGGCGACGTGTTCGGCAACGGCATGCTGCTGTCGCGCAAGATGCGCCTGCTGGCAGCCTTCGACCACCGCCACATTTTCTTCGATCCGAATCCGGATTCGGAGCGCAGCTTCGTCGAGCGCGAGCGCTTGTTCGCGCTGCCGCGCTCGTCGTGGGCCGATTACGACTCCCGCCTGATCAGCGCCGGCGGCGGCATCCATCCGCGCAGCGCCAAGTTCATCCCGATCACGCCGGAAGTGCGCGCGGCACTCGGCATCGAGGAGGACGTCAGCCAGCTGTCTCCGGTGGAGGCGCTGCGCGCGATCCTCAAGGCGCCAGTGGAACTGTTGTGGAACGGCGGCATCGGCGTCTACGTCAAGGCCGCCAGCGAAAGCCACGACGCCTGCGGCGATCGCGCCAACAATGCGCTGCGCGTCAACGGTGGCGAATTGCGCTGCCGCATCGTTGGCGAAGGTGGCAATCTCGGCATGACCCAGCGCGGGCGCATCGAGTTTGCGCAGGCCGGCGGCCTGCTGAACACCGATTTCATCGACAACTCGGCCGGTGTCGATACTTCGGATCACGAGGTCAACATCAAGATCCTGCTGAACACGGCGATCGAGCTCGGCCAGTTGACGCTGGAACAGCGCGATGAACTGCTGGTGGCGATGACCGACGAAGTCGAGCGCCTGGTGCTGTTCGACAACTACCGGCAGAACCTGGCGATCAGCCTGATGCAGGAACTGTCGATTCCGCGCCTCGGCTCCAAGCAGCACTTCGTACGCACGCTGGAACAACAGGGCCTGCTCGACCGTGGCCTCGAGTTCCTGCCGACCGACGCCGAGTTCGAGGAGCGCAAGGCCAAGGGCCAGGGTCTGTCGCGGCCGGAACTCTCCATCCTGCTGTCCTACTCGAAGATAGTGCTGTTCAAGCAACTGCTCGAATCGGACGTTCCCGAAGACGCCTACCTGTCGAAGGAACTGCAGATCTACTTCCCGACGCCGCTGCGCGAGCGCTTCGCGTCAACCATGGAGAAGCACCGTCTGCGTCGCGAGATCATCGCCACCCAGGTGACCAATTCGATCGTCAACCGCATGGGCTCCACCTTCATCATGCGCATGGCCGAGGACACCGGCAAGAGTGCGGGCGAGATCGCCAAGGCCTTCACCATCGCCCGCGAAGTGGTGCGCGCACGCGAGTGGTGGGCGGAAATGGACAGCTGTGCCGGCGTACCCGAAACGGTGTACCTGGAAGTCACGCTGGGGATCTGGAACCTGCTGCGCAACCTCACCCGCTGGCTGCTGCAGCTGCCGGTCACGAAGCTGGAGATCGCCGCCAGCGTCGAGCGCTTTGCGCCGGGCTTCGAGCAGCTGGTCGCCGCCCTCGACGAGGTGCTGCCGGAGAGCTACCGGCTACGCTATCGCGAGAAGGAAACCGAGCTTGCGGCGGCGGGCTACCCGCAGTCGATGGCACGCCGGATCAGCGCGCTCGGCGCATTGAATGCCGCCTTCGACATCATCGATCTGGCGCGCGAGCGGAACGTCGCCGTGGTCGAGGCAGCGCGGGTGTATTTCGATATCGGCGAGGCGCTGCACCTGAAGTGGTTTGCCGATGCGATCGAGACGCTGCCGGTGCGAGGTCGCTGGCATGCCAACGCCCGCGGCGTGTTGCGCGACGAACTGTTTGCGCAACGCCGGGCATTGGCCGCCCAGCTGTTGCAGCAACCCAAGCCAGCGCAGGGCGGTCGCGTGCAGGCCTGGCTGACCGCGGCCGACAGCATGCTGACCTTCACCCTCAGCATGTTCAACGAGTTGCGCGCGCAGAAGTCACTCGATTACCCGACCATCTCGGTGGCGGTGCGGCGTCTGGCGCAACTGGTGGCGGTCGGGCAGCGCTGAGGGCCGAGGTAAGGCTGCAGGAGCGACGTGCGCGTCGCTCCTGCAGAATCGGTTCCGCTAAACTGCGGCGAACCCTCCCTCGCGAGCGCAACGCATGCCGGGCCCGCTCGATCCTGCGCAGACGCTGGCGGTGACCGCCGACGATCAGCGCACTGCCATCAGTGATCGGCCACCGGTCGCCAGCGGCGCCGATACCGCAGCCGAACCGCAAGCCGGCAGCAAAGTCGGCCCCTGGGTGCTGATCCGCTTGCTCGGGCACGGCGGCATGGGCGCTGTGTTCCTCGCTGAGCGCACCGAGCAAGACTTCCAGCAACGAGCGGCGCTGAAGCTGATCAAGCTCGGCATGGACTCGAACGAGATCCTGCAACGCTTCCTGATCGAACGGCGCATCCTCGCCCGCCTGGAACATCCCAACATTGCGCGCCTGATCGACGGCGGCGTCGATCAGCGCGGGCGCCCGTACTTCGTGATGGAGTGGGTGGACGGCAAACCGCTCACCGAGTACGCCAACCATCAAGGACTGGACGTCGCTGCCCGGGTGCGGCTGTTCCTCAAACTCTGCGACGCAGTCGCCCACGCCCACCGCCAACTGGTCGTGCATCGCGACCTCAAGCCCGGCAACATCCTCATCGATACCCGCGGCGAGCCCAAGCTGCTCGATTTCGGCATCGCCAAAGTGCTCGAGAGCGACCCGTCCGAGGACACTTCCGCCACCGGAGCGCGCTTTTTCACCCGCGCCTACGCCGCGCCCGAGCAGATCCGCGGCGAGCCGGTCAGCACCGCGACCGACATCTACGCGCTCGGCGCCGTGCTCTTCGAATTGCTGACCGGCACGCCGCTGCAGCGCGCCCGCAGCGGCATCAGTCACACCCGCGAGATGCTGGCGCAGGCGCGCCGGATGGCCGGCAGCGACGGCCCCGCGGCGGTGTCGCCACGCATGCTCGACGGCGATCTCGCGCTGGTGGCGGCGAAGGCCGTGCGCGAAGAGCCGGCGCGCCGCTACGCCAGCGTCGAGGCCTTCGCCGAGGATCTGCGCGCCTGTCTCGCCGGTCGCCCGGTGCGGGCGCGGCCGGATACGGCGAGCTACCGGCTGACGCGCTTCCTGCGGCGCCACTGGATCGGTGCCGGCGCCTCGGCAGCGGTGCTGCTGGCACTGGTCGCCGGAGCCGGACTGGCGCTGTGGCAGGCGCGCATCGCGCAGCAGGAAGCACTGCGCGCCGAAGCGGTCAGCGCGTTCATGACGCGCGTATTCGAGAGCGCCAAGCCGGAGAACGCCGCGGGCGCCGAGATCACCGCGCAATCGCTGCTGGAGACCGCCAGCCAGCGCATCGAGCGCGAACTCGCGGAGCAGCCCGCGGTTCGCGCCCGGCTGTACGCCACGCTGGGACAAGCCTGGTTCTATATCGGCGACTATGCGCGCGCCGTCGAATTGCACGAGTCCGGACGCGCGCTGGTGGGCGCCGACGACCGCGCCACGCAGGTGGCTCTATTGCGCGGACTGGCGCAGGCCGAGCTGGCGACCGGACAAGTCAAGCTGGCGCGCACGCACGTCGACCAGGCGCTGGCTCTGCTCGACCACGACGGCGGCGCCGCCGCGCTGGAGCGCACGCGCACGCTGTCGGTGTCAAAAAGCGTTTCTGGGGCCGAAGGTGACACCGCGAGCGCACTGCGCATCGCGGGCGACGTCCATGCCCGACTGGTGCAACTGCTCGGCGCCGACTCCGACGAGGCCCTGGAGGCGCGCAACGATCTCGGCAACTGGACGCTCGAAGCCGGCGATGCGGCCGCAGCACTCGAGGTCTTCGATCAGGTCATCCGCGACCGTCGCCGGGTCTCCGGCCCGGAGCATCCCGAGATGGCGACGGCCATGCACAATCGGGTGCTGGCGCTGGGGCAACTCGGACGCACGCAGCAGGCGCTCGCCGAAGCCCACACCGTGGTCGCACTGCGGCGCCGGATCCTGCCTCCCCTGCATCGCGATGTAGCGCGCAGCCTGGGTACCCAGGCGACCTTCGAGTCGAGCCTGGGCAACCCGCAGGCGGCCCTTGCCTTGCGCGATGAGGGCATCCGTATCCTGCGCGCACAACGTCGGCCCGACCAGCTGCTGCTGGCCCAGGAGCTGACCAACCAGGCGACCGATGCGTTCCGGGTCGGCGACCTCACCCGCGCCGCGAACGATCTGACCGAGGCGCTCGATCGCCTGCAGCCGCTGCTCGGAGCAAACGACGCTCGTGTGCTGGCGGCCAGCAGCTACCTCGGACTGGTCGAGACCTACGCCGGCCGACTGGCCGACGCCGAGCAACGCCTGCGCGCGGTGATCCGCCAGGAATCGGCGTCGCCGCAACTCGGACTGACGCTCAAGCTGGCGACCCGGCGCTACCTGGCGCGGGCGATTCGCTGGCAAGATCGCCCCGGGGAGGCGCTGGACGTGTTGTCCGAAGCCGAGGACTGGCTGCGCGATCCGCAGACGCAGGTGCCGGCGAGCGCGCGCTCACGGGTGCACGTCGAGACGGCGCTGACGCTGTTGGCTCTCGGGCAAATCGACCCTGCGCGCAGCGCGCTGGAGCGGGCCGAGAGCGCGCACCAGACGATCCCGGCAGCAACGATCGACCGCGCCCAGTGGCTGATGGCGCGCGCGCGCCTGGCGCTGGCGCAGCAGGATTGGGCGTCGGCGCAGCAGTCTGCCGGCGACGCGCTGACGCGATTGCGCGAGGGTCTCGGCGATGCGCACTGGGAGGTCGCTGAAGCGAAGGCCCTGCTGGCGCTGGCCGACTGGCAGAAGAAGCCAACGCCGGCCGAGCGCGCCGCGCTGGTCGCGGCGCTGGACTGGCACCAGCGCGAACGCCCATGGCATCCGGATACGGCGTGGTTGCGGGAGGTGGCTGGGGTTGGTGTGGAGTCGGGGCCTTGAGGCCACTCGGAAG
>JAIMJQ010000066.1 GCA_020693165.1 Xanthomonas sp.
ATACCTGCGCCAGTTCCGCGGCAAGACATTTGTCGTCAAGCTCGGTGGCGAAGTCCTCGACGAGCCGGAAAGCCGCCGCAAGGTCGTTGAACAAATCGGCGTGCTGTGGACACTGTCGATCCGCGTGGTCGTGGTGCACGGCGGCGGCGCGCGCCTGGACCAGTTGTGCAACCAGCTCAGCCTGCCGATCGAAAAGCACGCAGGACGCCGGGTAACCACGCCGGAGGTGCTCGATGCTGCGAAGATGGTGTTCAGTACCGTCAACACCGACCTGCTTGCGGAAATGAATCGGGTCGGCGTGCCGGGAGTCGGCCTCAGCGGCGTCGATGCCGGCATGATCAAGGCACGCAAGCGTTCGCCGATCTACATGGGCGAGGATGACGGCGGCAAGCCGCGATTGTTCGATTACGGGCAGGTCGGCGATATCGAGCAGATCGATCCGACGCTGCTGAAGCATCTGCTGGAGTCCGACTACGTGCCGGTGATTGCTCCGCTGTCGGGTGCGCCGGATGGCAGCGTCTACAACACCAATGCCGACACCATTGCCTCGCATATCGCAGCCGTGCTCGGCGCGGAGAAGTTGTTTTTCGTGCTCAAGGTTCCGGGTCTGCTCAAGGACGTCAAGAACCCGTCCTCGTTGATCACCTTTGCGACATTGGCGCGCCTCGACGAGATGGAAGCGCGTGGCGAACTCGCCGGTGGCATGTTGCCGAAGGTCGCCGCGATCCGCCATGCGATCAATCAGGGCGTGCACTCGGCGCACCTGGTGTCCGGCATCACTGCCGATGCGTTGTTGGTGGAGTGCTTCACCAACGAGGGTGCGGGGACGATGATCGTCAAGGATGGGGAGTGAGATGGGGCGGGGCATGCGAGTCAAATCGCAAAAGAGCGGGGCAGGGGCAGGAGACAGGGGACCTGCCCTGAGGGATCGGCGTGCGCTGTCGCCGCGACGCACGCGCGCTCCGTTTCTCTGGGCTTCGCCTTCGTTTCGCGAACTGCTCGCCTCGTTGCAGCGTGCTGTCGCCTCACGGCGTTCCCCCTGCCCGCTGCCCCTTGCTCCGCTTTTCTCGACTCCTGTGTAGTCAACGCATGACCGCCACTACCCCCCTCTGGGCCAAAGGTCTCCCGCTCGACCAAGTGATCCATCGCTTCACCGTCGGCGAGGATCCGCTGCTCGACCTGACGCTGCTGCCGTTCGACGTGCAGGGCTCGGCTGCGCACGCGCGCATGCTCGGCGAGGCGGGCCTGCTGTCGTCCGCGGATGCCACTGCGCTGATCGCGGCGCTGGCTGAGCTGAAGCCGGTCGTCGAACGCCGCGAGTTGTCGATCTCGGCAGCCCAGGAGGATGGCCACACGGCGCTGGAGCACGCGCTGGTCGAACGCGTCGGCGAAGCCGGCAAACGCATCCATCTGGGGCGGTCGCGAAACGACCAGGTCCTGCTCGCGCTGCGTTTGCTGCTGCGGTCGCGCCTGCTGGCGCTGGGCGGGCAGGTGCGGACGTTGGCGGGCGCGCTGCTGGCGATGGCGCAGCACCATGAAACGGTTGCGCTGCCCGGCTACACCCACTTGCGACGGGCGATGCCATCGAGCGTCGGCCAGTGGGCAGTCGGCTATGTCGACAGTCTGATCGAGGAACTCGAAGCGGCCGACGGCCTGTGGCGGCGCCTCGATCGCTGTCCGCTCGGCGCCGCTGCCGGCTTCGGCGTGCCGCTGCCGCTGAATCGTGAACGCGTTGCCGAACTGCTCGGTTTCAGCCGCGTGCAACGCTCGCCCGTCGATGTGATGAACTCGCGCGGACGCCACGAGCAGGCGCTGCTGGACTGGATAGCGTCGGTTGCCGGCACGCTGGAGAAATTGTGCTGGGATCTGTCGTTGTATTCGACCGAGGAATTCGGCTACGTGCGGCTGCCGGATGCATTCACCACCGGCTCGTCGATCATGCCGCAGAAGCGCAATCCGGACGTGCTCGAACTCGCCCGCGGACGTTGCCGGGAACTGCGCGGCATTGCCGAGTGGCACCGCCAGATCGTCAGCGGATTGCCGGGCAGCTATCACCGCGATTTCCAGTTGCACAAGCGGCCATTGCTGGTGGGGCTGGATGCGGCATCGGCTACGCTGGACGTGCTGACGCGACTGGTTCCGGTGCTGCAGATCAACGCCGCGCGCTGCAGCGCCGCGATGAGCGATGAGCTTTACGCGGCACACCAGGCCTATGTGCTGGTCGCCTCCGGCCAGACCTTTCGCGACGCCTACCGCGAGGTTGGGGAAGCGGTGATGGCCGGACAGTTCGTGCCGGATCGTTTGGCGTTGTCTGCGACCCATACCGGCGGTCTGGGCGCGCTTGGCCTCGACAGCGTCGCCGCTGAACTGAAGGCGGTGGACCAGTGGATAGACGAGCGCCGCCAGATGTTGGATGCAGTCGATGCGAGGGTGTTTGCATCGTGAGACCGGTGTTCTCAGCCGATCTGTGTGGGAGTCCCGGTCGCCCCTGGCGGTGCGCTTGTTCGCGCATCGAACTGGAGGGCACGAGGGCACGAGGGCACGAAAAGGCAAGAGCGACGCGAGTCCCTGGTTTCACCTGCCCTCGTTCCCTCGTACCCTCTAAAAAAGCTATGTGTATCAATAATATAGGTCATTTTCGGTGGGGCGGGCTCATCCCGCGAGCTGTTTCCTTCAAAGCTCGCGACACAAGGTCGCTCCCACAGAAAGCCTGAGGTACGGTCGGGCTTATCCATTTTCCTTTTCCCCTTTTCCTTTTTCCTGATAACCAATGTCCAATCCACTTTGCGTCCTCGCGTTCTCCGGCGGCCTCGACACCTCGTTCTGCGTGCTGCATCTGCGCGAGCGTGGCTTCGATGTCGCCACGGTCACGGTCAACACCGGTGGCTTCGATGCCGCCGAGATCGAGCGGATCGAAGCGGCGGCGCGCCGCCTTGGTGTCACCCAGCACCGCACCATCGATGCGCGCCAGGAACTGTGGGATGACTACCTGAGCTATCTGCTGTTCGGCAATGTGTTGCGCGGTCAGTTGTATCCATTGTCGGTGTCGGCCGAGCGCGTGTGTCAAGCCAGGCGCGTCGCCGAAGTCGCCAACGAAGTGGGCGCCAGCGCAATCGCCCATGGCTCGACCGGCGCCGGCAACGATCAGGTGCGCTTCGACGTCGCCTTCCGCGCGCTGTGCCCGGACAAGCAGCTGATCACGCCAATCCGCGAACTGGCGTTGTCGCGCGAGGACGAAACCCGCTGGCTGGCCGAGCGCGGCGTGATCATCCCGGCGAAGACCACGCTGTACTCGGTCAACGAGGGCATGTGGGGCGCTTCCGTCGGTGGCAAGGAGACCCACGATTCCTGGCAACACCTGCCGGAGTCGGCGTATCCGGGCGGTGCCATTGGCGACGACCTGCAGCCGAAAACCATCGTGCTCGGATTCGAGCGCGGAACCCCGGTGGCGCTCGACGGCGATATGATCGGTGCGGTGGCGATCGTCGAAGCGCTGAACGCGCTCGGCGACCAGTATGGCATCGGCCGCGGCATCCACCTCGGCGACACCATCCTCGGCATCAAGGGCCGCGTCGGTTTCTCGGCGCCGGCCGCGCACCTCTTGATCCAGGCGCACCGCGAGCTGGAAAAGCTGGTACTGAGCGGCAAACAGTTGTTCTGGAAGGAATCGCTTGGCAACCTCTACGGCAGCCTGTTGCACGAGGGCCACTACTTCGACCCCATCGGTCGCGACCTTGAAGCTTTCCTGACCTCATCCCAGGCCACCGTCAGTGGCGACGTGCGCATGACCCTCTACCCGCGCGTCGCCCAGGTCGAAGGCGTCCGCTCGGGCCGCAGCCTGATGCAATCCAAAGTTGCCAGCTACGGCGAGGGCGCCAAGGCCTGGACCGGCGAAGAGGCGAGGGGATTTTGCAAGTTGTTTGGGATCGGGCAGCAAGTCGCGCTGGCGGGGCGGGGAGGCGAGTCGTGAAGAGCAGATGCGGGGCTGGGGACTGGAGGCTGGGGCGCGCGCCCGATCGACTGTCGGTGCCCGTAACCTTTCACATCAGCCGTTCGGTAGCCTCAGTTCCCGTTGTTGGCGCCCCAGCCCCCAGTCCCCAGCCACGCCTTTTCTCTGCTTTCTCGCCCCAGGACCCACCCCCATGCGCCTGACCGTCGACAAAATCGCCAGCGTCACCCGGAACCTCAAGTTGTCGCGCACGCTGACCTTGAGCGACACCATCCTGTGCGAGGAGGGCTCGGCGGTGGCCGTGCGCGTGCACGGGGAAAAGACCACCTACAACCAGCTCGAAGACGTCCATGGTCGCTGGATGACGCTGCACGACGGCGATCTGGTCGTCGGCGTGCTCGGCAAGCGCAATGCGCTGCATGGCTACGAGGGCGTGATGCCGACTTCGCTGAAAGTCGGTGACCGCATCAACATGCTCAACATTGGCGGCGTCATGGGGCAGTGCGTGTCCTACAACCCCGACGTCGGCAAACCGTTCGTGCTGGAAGTGCTCGGCCAGGTGCTGATTTTCCCCGAGTTCCAGTCGCGCCAGGGCATCCCGGCGCATATCCGTCACAACGCGCTGCAAGGAGCACCAGCGGCGCCCAAAGTACCGATCATCTTCATCCTCGGCACCTGCATGAACTCCGGCAAGACGCTCGCCGGTTCGGCAATGGTGCGTGCGCTGCATCAGTCCGGTTACAAAGTCGGCGGCGCCAAGCTGACCGGCATCTCGCTGATGCGCGATACCCTGCACCTGTACGATCACGGCGCCGAAGTGATCGCCGATTTCACCGATGCCGGCGTGGTCTGCTCGGGACCGGAGACGGCGGCGCAGACGGCGCACAAAGTGCTGAGCGAGATCGCCGCCAAGGGCGTCGACGTGATCGTCGCCGAGACCGGCGACGGCGTCATGGGCGAGTACGGTGTGCAGGCGATCCTCGCCGACGAGGCGCTGCGCGCACAGTGTGCCTGCTTCGTGTTCTGCGCCAACGACCCCGTCGGCGTTGCCGGTGGCATTGACTATTTGCGCGACAACTACGGTATCGATGTCGATATCGTCGCTGGACCCGCCACCGACAACGCGGTCGGCCAGCGCTTCGTCGAACGCCTGGGCATCCCCGCGCGCAACGCGCGCGTCGACCCGCGCGCGCTCGGTGACCTGGCGCTGGAGCTGGTGCGCAAGTACAAAGCCCCGTAGTTTGATGCTTTGGTGGGCCCAGACTTGCCTGGACGCCCTTTCTGCGTCACTGCCAGAAGCGTCCAGACAAGTCTGGACCCACAACAGCGATGGGTCCTGCGGCGATTGCGGCAAACCCGTTCGCGCCCAAGGGCGCTCCTGCAGAGATAGATCGCAGGTCACGTTGGCCCGCAGGGCCTACGTGACTCGCGGACTCGAAACGTGTCACGTAGCCTGCGTTGCAGGCAACGTGACTTACGGAGCAATGATGAAATCGCTGATGGACGTCATCATCCTCGGTGCCTCCGGCTATGGCGGCGGCGAACTGCTGCGGCTGCTGGCGTCACATCCGCGCCTGCGCAGCGTGGTCGGCATTTCGCGCCAGCACGTCGGCAAGGACATCGGCAGCGTGCACCCGAATCTGCGTGGCGTGGTGCGCGGCAACTTCGTGGCGGCCGTCGACTGGGCGCAGTTGGCGACCAGCGACTGTCCGGTCGTGTTCGCAGCCCTGCCGCACGGCGAATTTGCGCGACAGTTGCCGGCGCTGGAGCAGCAGTGGCGGCAGGCAGGCCTCGCTGATCGGCTCACGGTGATCGATCTGTCCGGCGATTTTCGCCTCGCCGATGCACCCGCATTCGCCCAGTCCTACGGCGGCGAGCACCCGTGCGCCGAACGTCTGGGCACTTTTGTCTACGGTCTCAGCGAATGGCGCCGCGCCGAGATTGTCGGTGCACGGCGCATTGCCAACCCGGGCTGTTTCGCCACCGCATTGCAGCTGGCGCTGCTGCCGCTCGCCGATCTTGGCCGTCACAAGCCGGCCTGGGTCGCGGTTTCGGCAATCACCGGTTCATCCGGCTCCGGCGCCAGCGCCAGCGACACCACGCACCATCCGACTCGCGCCAACGATTTTCGTGCCTACAAGATGCTGGCGCACCAGCATGAGGGCGAGATCCGGCGCACGCTGGCGGAGCAGGGCGTCGCCATCGACTTCGCTTTCGTGCCGCATTCGGCGCCGCTGGTGCGGGGGATTTTCGCGACTCTCTCGTTTCCGGCGCCCGGCCTGACGCGCGACGTCTTGCAGGGTGTCTACGCTGCGCGTTACGACCGCACGCGGTTCATCCGACGGGTCGACGCTACGCCGCGGATGGCCGCAGTGGTTGGCAGCAACTTTGCAGACATCAGTGTCGAGGCCAGGGCGGGCAACGCCTGCGTCATGATCGCCATCGACAATCTGGTCAAGGGCATGGCCGGTCAGGCGCTGCAGAACTTGAATCTGGCGCATGGATGGGGGGAGGATGAGGGCCTGTCCCAAATCGCCCTGTTTCCAGCCTGATGCGATCCTCCTTGCGGTCCTGCGTGTGGTTGCTGATGTTGCTCAACGGCATCGCCGTCGCTGCAACGGAATCTGAAACGACGAACGACGGGCAGAAGCCGCCGCCCGTCGAGATCGTCACCCACGAGGAGCGCATCGCGGTAGAACCCGCCAGCACCATGTTTCGTTTGCGCAACGCGCACGGCGACGTGCGCCTGCGCGTTACCGACCAGCCGATGGTGGGCATCCATGCGACGATCCAGCGCATCGGCGAGGCGCCGCTCGATCCGGAATTCGACATCCGCCAGCGCGACGGGGTGTTCGAACTGGTCGTCCACTATCCGGACGAGGCGAAGCTGCTGGCGCGCGGCGACCACGGCTATGGCCGCGTCGATCTCGGCGTCTGGGTGCCGGCGGCACTCGCGCTCGATCTGGAAACCACCGATGGACTGTTGCAAGTGCGCCGTGCGCAATCTCCCGTAAGGGCGCGCACGACATCGGGCGAATTGCAGGTCACAGCCGGTGGCGGCCTCGATCTGGCGTCGGTGTCCGGCGACGTCTCGGCGCGCCAGTACAGCGGCCGCTGGGAAGATCCGGTGCGCCTGACCTCCGAGCGTGGCCACATTTACGCCAGTATTCCGGCGTTCGCCGATATCGAACTGTCGGTCGCCGCCGGAGGCAAGATCGAGGTGCAATCCGGATTGCCCCAGCCAGAACCCGCGCAGGCCGGCGGCATGCAGCTGAAGGCGCGTTTCGGGGCAGCATTGCGTCGCATGCAGATCGTTGCACCGGACGGCGACGTCTACCTGTATCGGGTCGTCGCGGATGACGAACTTCCGGTTGCGGATGGCGATGACCGTTAGGCACAGTCAATTCGGGCGCTGATCGTCTATCCTTCCATGGCTGTTCACGACCCCGTACCTGGGAACAGGTGCGGCTCCCCACTGACGAGGAATCAGCGTGAATCAATCGAACAACAGGCGCGGCGTCTTGCTGCGCGGCGTCGCTTTGCTGTTTCTGCTGGCTGCGGCGCAGATGCTGCCGGCCGCCGAGGTGGCGGTTGTGCGCGGTGCCGAATGGGTGAGCCCGCCATCCATGCCCGACGTGAAGACCGTCGACATGCAACGATTGCCGCCGGCGCCGGAATGGAAGCCGGGCGACCCGATCAAGTCGATTCCACGTCAGTTCTTCGGCGATCCAAATGCGCCGACGCCGATACCGGTCAACCCGGTTTCCGGCCACGATGCGCTGGCCGACCGCCAGGTGAATTTCCGCGCGCCGGTGCCAACTGCATTCGGTACGCCGATTCTCAACCAGAATGTCTTGAGCGGCACCGCACAACCCAACGACCCGACCGGTGACATCGGCACGCATCAGTTCGTGGCCGCGATCAACGGACCCGGTGGCGGCCAGTTCGCCGCCTACGACAAGGTCACCGGCGCAGTCGTGGTGGCGCCAACTCTGATGGAATCCCTGGGAAGCGGTGGCCTCTGCGCCGCGGGCCTCGGCGATCCGATCGTGCTGTTCGACGAGCTCGCCAGTCGCTGGATGTTGACCGAGTTCACCAGCAGCGGTAATGGACTATGCATCTATTTGAGCGACGTGTCGGATCTGTCCGGCACCGTGACCTGGACGCGTTATCTGTTCACCTTGCCAGCCTTCCCGGACTATCCGAAGTATGGCGTGTGGCCGAACGCCTATTACGTCGGCGCCAACGAAAGCAGCACTTCGGGCCGTCGACCGTTCTACGCGATGGACCGCCAGAAGATGCTGGCCGGACTGCCGGCAACCATGCAGCGTTTGACCATCGCGAGTCTCGCCGGCTTCGGTTTCCAGATGACGCAGCCTGCTGATCTGGCCGGCACCGATGCGCCACCGGCCGATGCCCCCGGCATTTTCATGCGTCACCGCGACGACGAGGCGCACAACGCAGGCAGCAACAACCCCAACGCCGATTTCATCGAGCTCTACGAATTCAGCGTCGACTGGACCACTCCGGCCAACTCGACGATCACCGGTCCGACCACCTTCACGGTGTCCGAATTCAGTTCCGACCTGAACGGTCTGTCGGCGTTCCAGGCATTTCCGCAGCCGAGCGGCCAGCGCCTGGATCCGTTGCGCGAGACGGTGATGCATCGGCTGACCTATCGCCGCTTGCCGGACTACGAGGTTCTGGTCGGCAATTACGTGACCGACCTGTTCCTCGGCGCCGGTTCCGTCTATCCGAACGACACCGGCGCGGTGCGCTGGTTCGAACTGCGCCGGCCACTCGGTCCGCCCGATGGCTTGTTCGCGAATGGCTTCGAGGGCGGTGGTGCCCAGCCAGAGGGCGCAGTTGCCCAGTGGACCCTGCACCAGGAGGGCACCTACGCGCCGGAAGACACTGCCGGCACCCCGGCAGAACAGGGTGATCGCTGGATGGCCGCCAGTTCGGTCGACGCTTCCGGCAACATCGCGCTCGCCTACAACCACGTGCGCCAGACGCCCGCAATCTCGGCCGGACTGCGCTATACCGGGCGTCTGGCCAACGATCCGCTCGGCGTGATGACGGCCGGCGAGAACCCGATCGTTGCTGGCTCCTCGTCGGTGTCGGGTGAGCGCTGGGGCGATTACAACGACATGGGCATCGACCCGGTCGACGGCTGCACCTTCTGGTTCGTCGGCAACTATTCCGGCGGTGGCGCGCGCGCCAACCGGGTCGCCTCGTTCAAGTTCGAGGAGTGCGGCGGCCCGAGCTTCACGCTGACGTCGCCGGCGCCCACCGCTTCGGTCTGCGCCAACTCGGCCAGTCCGGCCAATGCCGACCCGATTGCCCTGAATGCCGCGTCGGTCAACGGCTTTGTCGGCGCCGTCGCGCTGAGCTTTCCAAATCCATTCGCCGCCGGTATTGCCGGCGACTTCACGCCGGCGACCATCCCGACGTTGCCAGGGTCTTCGGTGGCGCAGCTGACCGCCACCAGTGCGGCCACGCCGGGAACCAGCAACATCGTCGCCCGCGGTACCTCCGGCGCGATCGTGCGCAACGTGCAACTGGCGTTGACGGTCGCCACCGATAATCCGGCAACGCCGACGCTGGTGGCACCAGCCGACAACGCCTCCGGGATCGGCGCGACGCCCACGTTCACCTGGGCAGCGGCGGCGCAGGCAGCGAGCTACCTCGTCGAGGCTTCAACCGCATCCGATTTCGCCACCACGCTGTTCAGCCAGAGCGTAACCGGAACCAGCCTGGTCTCGCCGGTGGCGCTGCCGACCAACCAGCAGATCTACTGGCGCGTCACTGCGAACAATGTCTGCGGCGGCACCCCGAGTGTCGTCAACTCCTACAACGGACCGACGTTCACCATGGCGACAACCACGCCGAGCGTTTCGGTGTGCGCGAATACCGTCGCGCCGACCGACGCGCCCGCGATTACACTCGATCTCGAGCCGGTCAACGGTTTTGTCGGCAGCGTCGCCATGAGCTATCCGAATCCGTTCCCGACCGGTATCGCAGGGACGCTGACGCCGAATCCGGTGCCGAGCGTTCCGGGCACCACGACCGCGCAGCTGACCGCAACCAATGCGACCACGCCGGGCGCGGCCACGATCGTTGCTCGCGGTGTCGCCGGTCTGACCACGCGTGACGTCAGTCTGACGCTGAACGTCTCGACGGCAACGCCGGGTGCGCCGACACTAACGGCACCAGCCAATGCGGCGACCAATGTCACCATCGTGCCGACGTTCAACTGGACGGCGGCCGCCCAGGCCACCAGTTATGTCATCGAGGCGTCAACGTCGAATACCTTCGCGACCACGCTGTTCAGCCAGATGGTCACGGGGACGAGCCTGGTGTCTCCGGTGGCGCTGCCGCCCAACACCGAGATCTTCTGGCGTGTGCGCCCGAGCAACATCTGCGGCGACGGCAGCGACAGTTTGGTGTTCTCGTTCACCACCGCGAATGTCCAGGAGTTCTGTCGCGAAGGGCTGAGCGTCGCGATTCCCGACAACAACCTGACCGGCGTCAGCGACAACCTGAGCATCGCGGGCGTGTCTGGCAATGTCGGTGATCTCGATGTGCGCGTGGAGTTGACCCACACCTACGTTGGCGATCTGCGCCTGCGCCTGGCCCGCGCCACGCCGGCGGCGACGGTCAACCTGATGACCAATCCGACCAACAGTCCATCGGGTGCCTGCAGCGGCAACGACCTGAACGCACTGTTCAATGATGACGTCGTTCCCGCGCGTCCGGCGCAGTCGGCCTGTGCGTCTGGGGCGACACCGACCTTCTCGGGTACGGTGACGCCGCAGCAGCCCACCAGCGCCTTCGACGGACAGTCGCCGAACTCGACCTGGACCTTGACCGTCGTCGACAGCGCCGGCGCCGATACCGGCACGCTGACGCGTTGGTGCATCATCCTCAACTGACAAGCGGCGAGTGTGGAATCCGAAGGGCGGCAGGGCAACCTGCCGCCCTTTTCCGTGGTGGGCAGGCACAAAACGGCTGCCGGGCGCATCACATCCGCGCGGCGTGCGCGCCGAGTTCGGCGCGATCAGACCAAGGTCGCAGGTCCGGACTGGATTCGTCCGGTGAGCCGATTGACGATTGTCAAGATTCCGTTTTTTCGGAAGCGCAGCATGGCATCACCATTTCCACTTCCGGAGTTCCATCATGAGCAAGACACTACTCAGCCTCGCCCTGGCGGCCGCTGCCCTTGTCACCTTTGCACCCGATGCCAACGCTGCTTATCAGGCGGGTGACTGGGTCGCACGCGTGGGCTTGGGTTATGTCGATCCGAAATCCGACAATGGCACGCTTGCTGGCACGCTCGACCTGGAAATCGACGGCGACTTAAAGCCGACCTTCGCTGTCAGCTACTTCATGAACGACAACTGGGCAGTTCAGGTGCTGGCGGCATGGCCGTTCGATCACGACTACGATCTCAACGGTGTCGAATCCGGTTCGCTGCAGCACCTGCCGCCGACGGTGACCTTCCAGTACCACTTCAACCCCGCCGGACCGTGGAACTTCTACATCGGCGCCGGATTCAACTACACCTTCATCTACGACGAAGAGATCGACATTCCCGGCGCCGACCTCGAACTCGACGACTCGTTCGGATTCGCCGGTGAACTTGGCCTTGAGTACTTCCTGAACGACAACTGGAGCATCGGCGCGCAGCTGTGGTGGGTCGACATCGACAGCGACGCGAAACTTGATGGTGCGGATATCGGCACTGCCAATGTTGATCCCTTGGTCTACGGCATCGCTCTGGGTTACAAGTTCTGATGATTTGTTGCTCCGGACGTCGGGTAACGCCGACGTCCGTCACTCTCCAGCCGGCGCCCTTGCGCCGGCTTTTCTGTCTGTGCAGGGGTCCACGCCCGCGCGGTCGTTTCGGTCTCGACTTTTTCCGGGCAATCGCACCGCCGGTCGGTCACCATTTGGCCAAAGTCGATCCCGAGCCTTGCATGCCCGCGTGTATGCTTGAGGGCTGAATTGAGCGGAGTCCTTTGATGCCCCAGTTGGCAGAACGAATGAGCCGGGCCGTCCCGAGCGCGATCATGGCGGTTGCCGAGAAGGCCAAGGGCCTGAAGGCCCAGGGCCGCGACATCATCAGTTTTTCGATCGGTGTGCCCAACTTCCTGCCGGGCGAGCACGTGTATGCCGCAGCCCGCGAGGCGCTGACCCACGACAGCGGCCAGTACGGCAGCAATCGCGGTCCCGACGCGTTGCTCGATGCCTATCTGCTGCACCTGAAGCGCAATGGTCTGGAAGGCTACGAGCGCAAGCACGTATGCACCGGCGTCGGCGCCAAGCACATCATTTTCAACGTGATGTTCGCGCTTCTCGACGAAGGCGACGAGATCATCATGCCGGCGCCGTACTGGACCAGTCACATCGACATCGCGCGCATTCTCGGTGTCGAGGTCAAGGTGCCACACTGCGGCGCCGACCAGGATTACAAGCTGCGCCCGGAACAACTGCGTGCATCGATCGGACCGAAGACCAAGCTCCTGGTGTTCAACAATCCGTCGAACCCGACCGGCATGGTCTACAGCGAGGACGAAATCCGCGCGCTCGGTGACGTGCTGGTGGAGCACGATATCTGGATCCTGTCGGACGACATCTACAACCAGATGATTTTCGACGGGCTCGGCTGGGCGCACCTGGTGAAGACCCACCCGCAACTTCGCGACCGCACCATCCTGCTGGATTCGCTGTCGAAGACCTACGGCATGCCGGGCTGGCGCGTCGGCTTCGCTGCGGCCCCCGAAGCGATGGCACAGGCGCTGGTCACGCTGAACTCGAACGCGATCACCAATCTGCCGGAAGTGGTCAACGCGGCGGCGGTGGCGGCTCTGACCGGCCCGCAGGATATCCCGCAGCGCATGTGCGCCGAGTTCGCGAGCAAGCGCGACGAAGTCATGGCCACCTTCGCGCGCATCGCGGGCCTCACTTGCCCGCGGCCACAGGGTGCGTTTTACGCGTTTCCCGACGTCTCCTTTGCGTTTGGCAAGCGCCACGGGGATAGCATCATCCACAACGATGTCGACTTCTGCAGCGCTTTGCTTGATGCGTACGGTGTCGCCTGCGTGCCGGGCAGCGCATTCGGCGAAGCCAGGGGCCTGCGCATTTCGTACACCTGCAAGGCAGCCGAACTGACCGAGGGCCTGCGACGCTTCGAGGCCTTCTGCTCCGAGCTGAGTTGAGGCCGGTCTGATGTCGAGTGGCAGGATTCTGCTGATTGTTGCGGCGATGTTCGGTGCCTTGCACCTTTACGCGACGCGCAACGGATCGGCGCACGATCCGCGCCAGCAAACTGGCGCCGACGGTATCGTGATGTTGTCGGCGACCTGGTGCGGATACTGCGATGCGTTGCGCCGCGACCTCGACGGCATGGGCGTCGCCTACCGCGAGCTCGACATCGACGGTGCCGGGCGTGCGGCGTTCGATGCGGTCAACGCCCGCGGCGTGCCGGTGCTGATCGTCGGTCAGGAGGTCGTCTACGGCTACGACCCGGATCGCGCGCGCGAGGTGATCGCATCGGCTGGCCACCGGATCGCAAATCGATGATCGTCAACAACCCGATAGCCTTCGAAACACGTCAAGGAACCACACCATGAAAGCTCCCGTTCGCGTCGTTGTCACTGGTGCAGCCGGACAGATCGGCTATGCCCTGCTGTTTCGCATTGCCGCTGGCGACATGCTCGGCAAAGACCAGCCGGTGATTCTGCAGCTGCTGGAAATCACGCCGGCGTTGCCTGGCCTCAGTGGCGTCGTCATGGAACTCAACGATTGCGCGTTTCCGCTGCTGCACGGCGTGGTCGCCACCGACGATCCGAATGTCGCTTTCAAGGATGCCGACTACGCGCTGCTCGTCGGCGCCCGACCGCGCGGCCCCGGCATGGAACGCAAGGACCTGCTGGAAGCGAATGCCGCAATCTTCTCGGTGCAGGGCAAGGCCATCAACGCGCACGCCAGTCGCGGCATCAAGGTGCTGGTGGTCGGCAATCCGGCCAACACCAACTCGCTGATTGCGCAGCAGAATGCGCCTGACATCGATCCGGGTCAGTTCACCGCGATGATGCGTCTGGATCACAACCGTGCGATCAGCCAACTGGCCGAAAAGACCGGTGTGCTGACCACCGACATCGCGCGCATGATCGTCTGGGGCAACCATTCCGCGACGCAGTATCCGGATATCCACCACGCCACCATCAAGGGCCAGCCGGCCACCGCGCAGGTCGATTCAAGCTGGTACCGCGAGACTTTCATCCCGACCGTGCAACAGCGCGGCGCGGCGATCATCAAGGCACGCGGTGCATCTTCGGCGGCATCCGCGGCCGGTGCAGCGATCGACCACATGCGCAGCTGGGCGCTGGGCACTGCGCACGGTGATTGGGTAACCATGGCGATTCCGTCCGACGGCAGCTACGGCGTCGCGCCGGGCGTGATCTACGGTTATCCGGTGACCTGCAGCGACGGCAACTACAGCATCGTCCAGGGTCTGTCGATCGACGAGTTCTCGCAGGCGCGCATGAGCGCGACGGAGAAGGAACTGCGCGAAGAGCGCGCCGCGGTCGAGCACCTGTTCCCGCAGAAGCAGTGATGAAGCAGTAAAACGTCAAACGTGAAACGTCGATGCGCCGGCCCACCCGGCGCTAAATTGACGGTTTGCTTTTCACCCTTCACCTAGCTTGCAACCAATTCAGCCACTGCCGCCATGTCCGAAAGCTTCTACGTCACCCTCGAACAGAACCTCGATGAGATCGACATCATGCCGGCGGGCAAGGCTCTGGCGAAAATGATGGACCGCATCGACGAGATCGCCGACGACATCGGCGTGACCCGACTCGCCGATTTCGTGATGGGCGATAGTGAAGATCTGTCGGAGCTCGTCGAGCAGGAGGGTTGGGATCTCGGCGGCTTTGCGCCGACGGCGGGCGGGGCGCACTGGTTCGACGCCAGCGACGGCCTCGACAGCGTCCGAGCCATCGCTGGTTACATCGAGTCAGATCCTTCGTGCATCAAGCGTTCGAAGGCGCTGATCGAGGAGCTCAAGGAGTTCGAAAAGGTTCTCGAGATTGCGCAGACGCACAACGTGCGTTTTCGGCTTGAGGCAGATTACTGAGTGGGGTGGCTCTGCCGCAGGCGAATCCACCTTTCGTGTGAAACGGATGGAATCCCTTCCGATCGCACTCAACACAAGGCTTGAATCTGGTCATTGCGCGGAGCGCAGCGACGAAGCAATCAAGGGGCTTTGCCTGGATTGATCTGGCAGCAACGTCGCTGGATTGCTGCGGTCGCAGCAACGAAATCGCAACTGCAAATCAAAAACTACGTCCTGGAACGCCAATGTCCCACCACTCCGCAGGCGCCCGCATGCGCGCCGCCATGCTCACCGAAAAGCCACTGCAACTGCCGGGGGCGATCAACGCCTTCGCCGCAATGCAGGTCGAGCGCGCCGGTTTCAAAGCCTTGTACGTCTCCGGCGCCGGCGTCGCCAACGCCAGCTACGGACTGCCCGACCTCGGCATGACCAGCCTCGACAATGTCTGCGAGGATATTCGCCGCATCAGTGGCGCGACCGCTTTGCCAATGCTGGTCGATGCCGATACCGGTTGGGGTGCGGTGTTCAATATCCAGCGCACGGTCAAGGAGTTCATCCGTGCCGGTGCCGGCGCCTGCCATATCGAAGACCAGGTGCAAGCCAAGCGCTGCGGCCATCGGCCGGGCAAGGCGGTGGTGGCCAAGGAGGACTTCGCCGATCGCATCAAGGCGGCGGTCGACGGGCGCATCGATGATCAGTTCATGATCGTCGCTCGTACTGACGCGCTGGCAGTGGAGGGGATCGACTCGGCGATCGAGCGCTCGGTTGCCGCGCAGGACGCCGGCGCCGACGTGATCTTCGCCGAGGCCTGCACCACCCTCGAGGACTATCAGCGCTTCATCAGTGCGCTGCAGATTCCGGTGCTGGCGAACTTGACCGAATTCGGCAAGACGCCGTACTTCACCGTCGATCAGCTCGGCGCCATCGGTGTCGCGATGGTCATCTATCCATTGTCCGCCTTCCGCGCCATGGCCAAGGCGGCCGAAGCGGTGTACGCCGCGATCCGCCAGGAACGCACGCAGGTCAATGCGGTCGACCGCATGCAAACACGCATGGAACTCTATGACGTGCTCGGCTACCACGCCTACGAGCAGAAGATCGACAGCTTGTTCGGCCAGGGCTGAGGCCTGGCGGTCGCTGCTGCTTCCGTTTGCCGTTGGTCAACGATCTACGCTCAAGGCCCGACTAGAATCGCGCGCGTGATTCCCGATCCGTTGCCGCGCCAGCCCAAACCCGAGGAGGCTCCAATGTCCGAGACCGCCCAGATTCTGCCCAAAGCCAAGAAATCGGTTGCACTGTCCGGCGTCGCTGCGGGCAACACGGCCTTGTGTACGGTGGGTCGCACCGGCAACGATCTGCAGTACCGCGGCTACGACATCCACGATCTGGCGAAGCACGCAGGTTTCGAAGAAGTCGCGCATCTGCTGGTTTACGGTCATCTGCCGACTGCGGCCGAGCTGAAGGCTTACAAGACCAAGCTCAAGCGCCTGCGCGGCCTGCCTGCAATCGTCCAGGACGCGCTGGAGATGTTGCCGCCGTCGACTCATCCGATGGACGTGATGCGCACCGGCGCGTCGGTCCTCGGCGCCGTGCTTCCGGAGAAGGAGTCGCATCCGCTGGCCGAGGCGCGCGCCATCGCCGACCGGCTGATGGCGAGCTTCGGCTCGATGCTGCTGTACTGGTACCACTTCAGCCATTCCGGCGCCCGCATCGACGTCGAAACCGATGACGACGGCATCGCCGCGCATTTCCTGCACCTGCTGCACGGCCGGCGGCCGAGCGAGTTGCACGCGCGCGCGCTCGACCAGTCGCTGATCCTGTACGCCGAACACGAGTTCAACGCCAGCACGTTTGCTGCGCGGGTAATCGCAGGGACCGGTTCGGACATGTACTCGGCGGTCACCGGCGCGATCGGCGCGCTGCGCGGCCCCAAGCACGGCGGTGCCAATGAAGTGGCGATGGACATCATCGCGCGCTATCGCAGCGCCGACGAAGCAGATGCCGACATCCGCGCCCGTGTCGAGCGCAGAGAGATCATCATCGGTTTCGGCCACCCGGTGTACACGGTGGCCGATCCGCGCAACGTGATCATCAAGGAAATCAGCCGCAGGCTGTGCGAGGACGGCGGCAACCGGCGCCTGTTCGCGGTGTCCGAACGCATCGAGAGCCTGATGTGGGAGCTGAAGAAGATGTTCCCCAACCTCGACTGGTACAGCGCGTCGAGCTACCACATGATGGGTGTGCCGACCGGCATGTTCACGCCGTTGTTCGTGATCGCGCGCACCAGTGGCTGGACTGCACACGTGATCGAACAACGCCTGGACGGCAAGATCATCCGCCCTAGCGCCAACTACACCGGGCCCGACGAGCGATCGTGGGATCCGATCGAACAGCGCGGATGATGAATTTGTCATTGCGCAGCGAAGCAATCGAGGAACGCTTCCTGGTTTTCCAGCCGGTAGTCGCGCGGGTTGGACCCGCAAGGAAAAAGCGTCGATATCCGGCCGGTCGGCAATTGGCGGGCCATTCGTGAACGGGCGCATTTTCTCTGGTTGCGCCGTGGTCGTCAGTTGCGCAGCCGTGGCGCTGTTTCAGCGCGCTGACGCCAACCCGCGCGAGGTCCTCGATCGCGGGTCCATCGAGATCGGCCTCGCCAGCAGTTCGCTCGACGGCAACATCGCGGTCAATGGTTCGGCACTGGGCACCGACATCGATCTGTCGCGCGACCTCGATATCGGCGGTCAGGATCGCGGTGAGTTGTTTGCGGCACGCTGGCGACCGTTCGACCGCCACGAGTTTGGCTTGCGCGGACAGCACTATGGGCGCTCCGGCGAACGCACGATTTCGCGCGACATCGTGTTCGACGACGAAATTTTCACGATCTACTCGCGAGTGAAGGGCGAGATCGACCTCGATGTCTGGACCGTGAATTACACCGGTTGGCTGGTCGCCAATGAGCGGCGCGCATTCGGCCTCAGTCTCGGTGCACTGCAGTATCGCCTGGCATTGAAACTGGGCGCGAAGAATCTGCCCGGCGGTGTGCAGCCAGAGCCGATCGAAGCCGAGGTCAGCGAAGACCTGCCGGTGGTGGTGGTCGGCGCCGAATATCGGGAGAAGTTGAGCAATCGCTGGCGCATCGTGGTGCGTGGCGCTGTGTTCAAGGCGAGCATCAACCGCATCGATGGCACTGTCGTCAACGTCGATACGGGCGTCGAATACGCGTTCACCGATCACCTGGCGCTGGCGTTGCGCTACTCACAGACCCGCCTCGATGCCGAAGCCTCACGTTCCGGGCTGACCGGGCGCCTGGATCTGGACTTGACCAACCTGCAGAGCGCGCTGATCTGGCACTGGTGACGTGCTGATCGTTCCGTTGCACCAGCGACTGACCCTGGCGCGGTTTCCGTGGATCACGGCACTGCTGATCATGGCCAATGTCGTCGTCTACTTCGGATTCCAGTCGCGCGACGAAGCAGCCTATCGCAACGCCGCCGAACACTATCGATCCAGTGGACTGGTCGAGCTGGAATATCCGTGGTTGCTGCGCCACCTGGCATCGCGCGGTCGCGATGACCTGGGCAACCGAATCCGCACGCTCGCCGAACCGCTGCGTTCGCGCGCCGCCGTCGAGATCCAGGCCCTCGATCCCGAGTTCGCCGAGCGCATTCGCAACGCGCCGTTCCTCGAAGCCGGCGACGAGCGCCTGCCGCGCTGGCGCAGAGATCGCGCCGAACTCGAGCGCCAGTTGGCTCTGGCATTCACGCCGCGCCATGTCCTGCTGTTCCACCGACCCGCTTTCGCGGACTATTTCTCGTCAATGTTCCTGCATGGCAGTGGCGGACATCTGCTCGGCAACATCCTGTTTCTGGCGCTGCTCGGACTGATGACCGAGGCGGCACTCGGGCCTTGGCTGTTCCTGGGTGTCTACCTGCTAGCAGGCTTTAGCGGCGGCGTGCTCAGCGCGATGAACCACTTCGGTGAGTTCGGCAGCGTGCTCGGCGCATCCGCCGCCATCGCCGGCCTGATGGGCGCCTGCTGCGTGGTCTGGGGCATGCGCAAGATCCGCGTGTTCTACTGGTTCTTCGTGATCTTCGACTATGTCAGGGTGCCGGCGCTGGCACTGTTGCCGCTCTGGCTCGGCTGGGAACTGTGGCAAATGTGGTCCCGTCCTGGCGTCGGCATCGCCTTCGACGCGCACGCTGGCGGCATCATCACCGGCGCGCTGGCGACGTTCGCGATTCGCAAGCTTGGTTGGGAACGTCGCGATGTGCTCGACGAAGTGACCGAGCATGAACCCGAGAAGGACCTTTATGCAGCGACCCGCAACGCCCTGGGCAAACTCGATTTTCCCGCAGCCCGCGAATTCAGCGAGCGTCTGATCCGGCAGTTTCCGAACGACCGCGAAGCCTGGCGCCTGCGCATGCGTGCCTGGCGTGACCGGCCGCAGGACGATTCCTGGCATGCCGCCAACCGGCGCCTGTTGCTGGAGCGCTTGGCGCCGATCTCCAGCCCCGACGAAGAGATCACCCTGTACGACGAATACATGGCCGCAAGTGGAGGCAAACCACGTCTGTCCGACGAAGAAGTGGCGGCACTCGGCGCACGCTGGTTGCAGGGACACCGGATGGCTGCCGCGGAGCGCATCACACTGGCGCTGCTGCACGCCAACGAGCCCGGAGAACCCGCACGCCGCCTCGCCCTGCGACTCGCGCTGGCCTGGCACGAAGCCGGAGATATCGCCGGCTTCCAGCGCGTCGCCGGAGCGCTGTACCAACGCTGCCCGACCAGTGCCGAAGCGGGGCGATTGCAACGCCTGCTGGGCTAGTGTGATGCGGCACAAGGAGCTGCCATTGTTTTCGCGCCTTTTCGCCCGAATGCGTCGTTGTTCGGCGTCGCCATAGAAGCGCTATGGCTCCTCCGCTCGCCTGGCCTCGGGCCAAAATGCAGCGGAAATAAAAGTCAGTTAATTACGCCGCACTACACTAGCAGGGCCGGTCGCCGAAGAAACGACGGCGCCCTGGCGGAGCGACCTTGTGTCGCGCGCTGCGACTACCAGAACTCGCGACACAAGGCCGCTCCACATCGCTCCTGCAGGTCCAGACTGCCATGCCACTTGTCGGTCCAGACTTGTCTGGAGGCTGTTGCTCCGGCTCCGGCTCCGGC